>CAYZHX010000059.1:0-23462 GCA_964476905.1 uncultured Terriglobales bacterium | reverse complement strand
CCCGATGACCCGATGCGGCTTTTCCTGCTATATTGAGCGGACTTATTCCCTTCCGGAGCGGCCCATGGCAAAGAGCGTAAATAAAGTCATTCTCGTCGGAAATCTCGGCAAAGATCCCGAGGTCAAGTACACCCCCAGCGGCACGGCTGTCGCCAAGTTCTCGCTCGCAACAAATGAAGGCTATAAGGACAAAGCCGGCCAGTGGCAGGAGCGCACCGAGTGGCACAACATCGTTGCCTGGCAGCGCTTGGCCGAGATTGTGGGGGAGTACGTAAAGAAAGGTTCCAAGGTTTACATCGAGGGCCGCCTGCAGACCAGTTCGTGGGACGACAAAGAAACAGGACAGAAGAAATATAAGACGGAGATTGTCGCCAACGACCTCGTCCTCCTCAGCGGACGAGGCGAAGGCGACGCCGAAGGCGGGTCACGCGGATACTCTCGCGGTGCTTCGGCGAGCGGTGGCAGCTTCGACCAGAGCCACGGCCACAATGAAGAGCCCGCTCATGCGGCTGGAATTCAGGACGAAGACATCCCCTTTTAGGAAAGCCTGCGTATCGATTCGAGATTGGTTTCGGCCACTAAGCACCGTTTCGAACCGTAACCTCGTCCTCTCGACGATATTGTCATCGCTCGCGCTGCTACGATCCAACAATCTGATTTTGCGGAGCAGAGGACCTGCTGTTTGCACCCGGGAGAGCAAAAACAGATCCCCTCGATCGCAACATTTTCGCGAAGAGCACGCGTTGAGGATGGGAGCCAGTACGTCGATTGCGATCTGATGATCTTGCGACTGTAATTTTTCGCAACCTCTGCTCTCTCCGTTTACTCTTATATAACTGCCTAAAATGGAGTTAAGCCAGGCACAGATCGTCTCCCTGGTCATCGGCGCGAGCTTTGCCGCCGGACTGAACGTCTACGCCATGCTGGCGACGCTGGGCTTCCTAGGCCGATTCCATGTGGTTGACCTTCCTCCTGCGCTCCACACTGTTGAGAACCCGTGGATCATTGCTGCAGCTGTTGCAATGTTCATCCTGCACTTCTTTGCCGACAAGATTCCGGCATTCGACCTGGTGTGGAACGCGCTGCATACCTTCATCCGCATTCCACTGGCAGCGCTAGTCGCTTATGCGGCGACCTCACAGCTCTCCCCTCCGATGCAAATTGCCAGCACTGCAATGGCGGCGGTGATCTCCGGCGTGGCGCACACAGGCAAGTTTGCCGCGAGGGCGGCGGTGACGCCTTCGCCCGAACCGTTTTCCAACATGGCGCTTAGCGCCGGAGAGGACGTCGCCTCCATTGGCCTTACTTGGTTTGCCACGCGGCATCCCTATTGGTCGGCGGTGATCGCCATCGCTCTGGTCATAGCCGCTGTGGTGCTCATCCGCATGTTTGCGCGAGCCGCAATGGCTCTTTTCAGGCGCGGCCTCGAGTTCTGGAAACGTCCGCCTGGACCAACCGTCGCAGGAGAGCTTCCTCCCGCTGCCTAATTTGGGAACGCTGCTAGAATCTAAGCAACCGCAAACTGCCGGATTGCATGCCATCGCATTTCACTGACGTCCAGACTGCTCTGTCCGAAATTCGCACCGGGCGGATGATCGTCGTCGTCGACGATGAGGATCGCGAGAACGAAGGCGATCTCACCATCGCCGCAGAGTTCGCCACACCGGAAGTCATCAACTTCATGGCGAAACACGGACGGGGGCTCATCTGCCTGGCACTGACCGAAGAACGTCTCGATTATCTGCGTCTCGGAATGATGACGCCGCATAATACTTCCCAATATGGTACAGCGTTCACCGAGAGCGTCGACGCGCGAGATGGAGTCAGCACTGGCATCTCGGCCTACGATCGGGCTCGCACAATCAAAGTCGCGATCGATCCGGCGAGCCGTCCTTCCGATCTGGTGAAGCCGGGGCATACTTTCCCGTTGCGAGCGCGCAAAGGCGGCGTACTGGTGCGCGCCGGGCAGACCGAAGCAGCGGTCGATCTCGCGCGCATGGCAGGCCTAGTTCCGGCAGGCGTGATTTGCGAAATTATGAAAGAAGACGGCGCCATGGCGCGCGTGCCGGATCTGATTGAGTTTTGTCACCAGCACAATCTGAAGATGCTTACGGTCGCCGAACTTATTCGCTATCGCATGCAGCATGAGCGATACATCCATCGCATTGGCGAAGGCGTGCTGCCGACTCGCTATGGAGAGTTCCGCCTCGTCGCCTACGAATCAGAAGTCGATGGCGGTGAGTCGCACGTAGCTTTGCTGTACGGCGGCGCCGGTGAAGGAGATCAGCCGGTGCTAGTGCGCGTTCACTCACATTGTCTAGTTGGAGACGTGTTTGGCACTACGCTGTGCGAATGCCACTCGATCCTTGATCGCTCAATGAAGATGATCGCGGAAGCGGGGCGCGGAGCAATCATCTATCTACACCAGACCGCAAAAGGATTCGATGTGCGACAAGTCGCGGAGGGAGTCGCACTCTCCTTCGCGCATGAGAGTCGCGAACAAAAGAGCCCCGAACATCAGCGCAGAACGCAGCGCCAGATTGGTTTAGGCGCGCAGATCCTGTCGGACCTCAACCTTCGCAGCATTCGGCTATTGACGAACCATCCTCGTCGCGTACCAGCGCTCGAAGGATTTGGGATCGAAATCATCGAGCAAGTACCGATATCGACCGCGAGCACCGCGGCGAGTCTTCGATAAGAACACCAGAGAGACTGCAACTATTAGCGTCCTTACGGCACAGCGGCAAGGCGGGATTTGCCTTTATCAACTTGCGGCGGCTTGCATGGTTTTTATTTCGCGACGCTGGCCGAGGGCGGATTTCAGCTTGTCGAGCAGAACTTCAGGCCCTTCACCTTTCACGATGTAGCTGTGGATCGCATCGCTACGTTCCAGCAACTCTTCTCCGGTAACCAAAATCACCGGCGGTCCTGGGCGAATGGTTTTGATTGTCTGCGCCACGCTCAATCCAGTGGTGCCAGGCAGGTAATAATCAAGAAGGATCGCGTCGTAATGCGAAGTAATGGCCATTGCCAGAGCTTGCTCAGCGGTGTAGGCGAGATCGCAATCGAAGCCGCTGACGCCAAGCACCTTCTGGCGCATGAGGTTGAGCATTTTATTGTCATCAATGCTGAGAATTCTGGGACGTTGATGGCTCATGTCCCGAACATCCTCTCATATCAACACCGCATCCAGTGACTCTAAAGTTACCTTACTTAGTCCCTCTTAGTCCTAGCAGATGAATTGATGCAACGAAGGCAGTTTGGCCGCATTTCGCGATGCCGAGCAACACCTAGGGTCAGTGATAGAAGACGCCCAGAATCGCACCAAAAATTGCGTGCGTGACGAAAACGGCTAGAGGGGTGCTTACTCCATAGTTAAGACCCATGAATCCTGGAGGCTCAAGCATACGGGCCGAAGTTGGACCGTGCGTCTCGCTGGCCATGCGCGGATGAATCCCGGGCAGCGCCTGCCAGCCAATCACGCAGATAAATAAGGCGTGGCACAGTCCAATCAAAGTTCCTCGATACCAGTTTGGGCCTCCCAACATATTCATAGCGATCACATAAAACAAAGAGAAAGCCCAGCCCATGAGGACGTGCAGTCCTATGCCGAGCGCCCGCGCGCGATCGCGATCCGGAGTGAAGGCCGCACCCAGGATGAGCGGCAGGTTCAACCGTGTAAGGCCGAGTCCCTGGGCAATGCTTTCCGTCACCACCAAGGCAAGAGTGGCGACGAAGCCCCAGAAGATCCAGTCTCCCCAATGAATCTGCATGATCATGCCGCCTTTTCGGATTTGGATTCGCGTGCCTGGCGCTCCGCGATCGTCAAAGCAGTATTGATCAGTCCGATGTGGGTGAAGCCTTGCGGGAAATTTCCTAGGATATCGCCGGTCGGCGGATCAATCTCTTCTCCATATAACCCGAGATCGTTCGCGTACTGGAGCACGCGACGAAACTCCTCCTGCGCTTCCTCCAGCGTCCCCCCGCCTAAAGCGAGGAACTCTGCTGCCCAAAAACAGCAGATACCAAAGGCTCCCTCGCCTGGACTGAGATTGTCGCGATAGCGGTACAGCAACCCGGGACCCGCGCCGAGCTTTTCGCGGATTCTCGCGTAGGTGCTTTGCATCCGCGGCGAATCCGCCGGATCGAATTCATGTTTGGAAATGAGCAGGAGGCTCGAATCGACTTCCCTTCCATCGTAGATCCCCGTATAGGTCTGGAGCTCCTCGTTCCAGCCGCGTGTTTCAATGTCATGGCGAATCTGATCGCGGGTTTGTTTCACCTCCTCATAGTCAACGTTATTGAGCAGACCGGCGTCATGTAAATGCAGTAATTTGTTCATTGCCACCCAGCACATCAGCTTGGAATGGGTATGATGCATGTCGGGAGTACGCGGCTCCCAAATTCCCTTATCGGGAAGCATCCAGTGTTCGCGCACGTACTCTCCCAATCCACGAAGAACTCTTGCGCTGGCCCGGTCGATGCAATTGGTGGTTTCATCGAGCTGCGCAGTCGCGGAGATTACTTCGCCATACACGTCGAGTTGCAGTTGATCACGCGCTCCGTTTCCGATACGCACCGGATGCGAATCACGATAACCTTTTAGGTAGGTCAGCTCGCGCTCTTGCTGCGCACGTAGTCCATACACGCTGTACATGGCCGCAAGGCGCGGCTGAGTGAGATGCGTCGAGTGCAACAGCCATTCGATAAAAGCCTCAGCTTCATCCTGATACCCGAGGCCGAGGAATGCTGTCGCGGTCATCGAAGCGTCTCGCAGCCAGCAATATCGATAATCCCAATTGAGATTTCCGCCCAGCCGCTCCGGCAGCGAAGTAGTGGGGGCAGCCACAATTGCTCCGGAAGGAGCAAAGTTCAGCAGCTTCAGCGCTAAGGCGCTGCGCACGACGTGTTCCCGAAACGGTCCTTCATAAGTACAGCGATCCGACCAGCGCTTCCACCATCCGATAGTCTGCTCAAGCGAAGCGTCCGACCATCCACCCAAAGGGGAAAGCACAGCTGGCCCATGCTCCATAAAGACCATCGAACAATACTTACGCTCGCCCGCCCGAAGTGTGGCGTCGCATACCGCATAGTGCTCATCGAAGTGCCAGTCCAGGTCGCTGCGAAACCAAACCGCTCCGCCGAGAAACTCGACGCGAAGTCCTAGGCCGCGGCTATGAGTCCACTTACAAGAGCACTGGCCATATTTCGGAGCCGGAGCATAGATGCCTTCCAGCCTAACTTCGCCTTCCATGCACTCGACAACGCGTAGGACCTCGCGGTCAGCCACCATGTGCTTCTGCTCATAGGAGGAGTCATACACCGGCATGCAGTCGAGCAGACGCAACTTTCCCGTTTTGGTTTGATATTCGGTTTCCAGAACATTTGTGCCCGGAAGATATCGTCGCGCTACGGTGTACTCGCCCGCAGGCGCAATGCGCCAGAAGCCGCCTTTTTTCGTGTCGAGAATTGCCGCAAAGAGCGAAGGACTATCAAACCAGGGCCAGCAGAGCCAGTCGAGTGAGCCGTGGCGGGAAATCAGGGCTGCTGAACGGCAGTCGCCAATAATGCCGTAGTCACTGATTCGAGGTGCAACATCACTGCCGTAGAGCATTCCTTGTGAGTGTGCCGACAGACACACCTACTTAGGTGATGCAAAAGGCGACAGCTCCTGTTGGCTCACGCCTGAGTTGCTGTCGCCTGATTGGGTCCGCACTTAAGAGCACGGCAAGTTATCGGCACTCGCCGTACTTTAGCGCTCCTTCTGATTCGTGACTTGCAGCTCGTCAGTCACTGAGAAGACGCCCGGCACCTGATTCGCCGCCACCTTTGCCTGGGTACTATCAGCTTGATTGTCGACGAAGCCCTTCAGCGTCACGTGCCCGTTGTCCACGATGATGTGGATCGATCCCACAGCTCCCATGAAGTAGCGATACAAACTGCTTTGGCGCGAAATCGCCCGCGCCACTTCCATGCGAATGCGGTCGTCATTCGGAGATGGCGGCAGCACTTTGATCTGATTGTTCACGCTGTTCACGCCTTCTACCTTCTTGACTACGTTCTCCGCATCGCTCTTCAAGGTTGGATTCGTTACTGAGCCGAGCAGCGTAACTGTGTCGCCGTTCACGGCGAACTCCAGATCATCAAAGATAGAGTAATACGGCAGCATTACCAGCTCGTGACGAACCTCTTTCGCGATACGATCCTGATCAGCGTTTGGACCTGGCCGCATCGCCATCTGCGCGTTGCCTGCATTGCCGCTCGACTGTGCCTGCGCGAGCGCCAATCCACACAACAGCAGGAAAGTTAAAACTGATCTCATTGTCTTGCCTCCCTCAAATTCTTTCATCGGTTGTAGCCACGTTTATAGATGCTTTGCTGACCTGCACCGATGCGTGTTAACTCGTGCTTTTCGGGGCGCAACTTCGTTGGTATGCCGGTGTTGCTGCGCGAAGATCAGTCGCGGTAATTTGCGGGCGGCGGTTCCTGTGCGCTGCCCCAGCTCGCCGGCACATGTACACCCAGCCTGAAAGCCCGCCTTCGGCCGATCACATAGCATGCTCCGTGCCGAATTTGCCAAGACGTCTCCTCGGGTTCTATCTTGGAGGTGCTGTTGCAGGCCCAATCTGGTTCTGGATCAAGGAGAGATCGGCAAATGGAAACGAAGCCGGCGCAGAATATTCAGGACACTTTCCTAAACACTGCTCGTAAGGACAAGTCTCCGATCACCATTTACTTAATGAGTGGAGTGAAACTGAGCGGCCGCATTCGCTCATTCGACAAGTACTCCGTCGTACTCGAGACCAACAGTCAGGAGCAGCTCATCTTTAAGCACGCGATCTCCACGGTCGTGATCGCACGCGCACCGCATCACATGGACCGACCTGCCGGCGAGCATCGGCCGCCCGGTTCCGAGCGACAGCCCGCTGCAATCCCGCACCCTGATGCTGGACCGGGCACCGCCGCCTCAGAAGGTTGAGCATTTCGTTAGAAGTTCACTGTGGCTAGGAGTCCTTCTTTTGCGAATCGCGATGGAGCTGCGGGCGCAAGCCGCGCAGAACGCGCTTTTCTTGTCGGCATCGACCTACGCGCAAAGCGCAGCTCAGGCCCGCCGCCACAGGCAAAGCTGGCGAGACAAGCATCCGAAGTTGCTCTCGGTGAGGATGGTACGGGGGCCAGCAACGGCGCCCCCAAGCAACGGGCTGCTCACGAAGCCTTCACGACAGAAAACTCGATGGCGGAGTTCCGCGAACTGGCCACCAGCGCCGGTGCCCACGTGGTCGGCGAACTCGTGCAGCGGCGCGACAAGCTTGATCCAGCAACACTCATTGGACGGGGCAAGCTCGAAGAAGTTCACGGCGCGGTAGCGGGATCACAAGCGGACGTCGTGCTCTTTGACCACGATCTGTCTCCGTCGCAGCAGCGCAATATTGAACGCGCGCTGGACGCTCGTGTGATCGATCGCACGCAGCTCATCCTCGACATCTTCGCCCGGCACGCACGGACGCGCGAAGGTCAGCTTCAGGTAGAACTCGCGCAGCTCGAATACTTACTGCCTCGACTCGCAGGTCGCGGCGTTGAAATGTCGCAGCTGGGCGGCGGTATTGGCACTCGTGGACCCGGTGAGACTCAGCTCGAAACTGATCGCCGAAAAATTTATCGTCGTATGCGGCATGTGCAACAGCAGCTTGAAAACGTCCGCCGCATTCGGGCGCAACAACGGCAGCGGCGCGAATCCGTTCCGGTGGAAACAGTCGCGCTGGTCGGTTATACCAATGCGGGAAAGTCGACGTTGTTCAATGCGCTCACGAGAGCCGGAGTGCTGGCCTCCCCGCGCATGTTCGCGACGCTCGATCCAACTCTGCGCTCGATCACCTTGCCATCAAAGCGCAAGGTCCTGCTCTCTGACACCGTAGGGTTCATCCGTAATCTGCCGCACACTCTGGTTACTTCATTCCGCGCCACCCTCGAGGAAGTACAGCGCGCGTCACTGGTTCTGCACGTTTCCGACGCAACTGGCTCCAATGCAGCCGAACAACAGGAGCAAGTCGAGAAGGTCTTGGCAGAGCTGGAAACGCAAGACAAACCTATGATCCGCGTGCTGAATAAAGTTGATCTGCTCTCGATGGAAGAACGCGAATCGCTCCCGGGCGGCGAGAACATCGTTCAGGTTTCTGCAATCAAAGGAGACGGCCTGAACAATTTACTGGAGCGAATCGACGCCATCCTGACCGCCGATCCTCTCAGCAGATTGCACGTGAGTATTCCTCAGAGCGAAGGCAAGCTACTGGCCATCGTCGAAGCGCGAGCAAAGATCCTGAATCGGGAATTTAGACGCGACCGTGTCGAACTGACGGTCGAAGGACCGGAATCGCTGCTGCGCAAGCTCCAAGGATTTCGCCTTGCGCAGCCAAACCAATTCACCACGAAGACACGGAGAACACGAACAAAAGATCTAAAGGTGGAGTGATGCCCGAATGTGCATGGCTGCCTCGGCAGTGTTCATTTGCATATGAGCCACATCTGCTTCCACTCCGTGCTCTCCGTCCCGCGATTGTGAAATAGCAGCTGATAGTGTCCCAAAACTTAAATAGGCCCCCGACCAGGATGCGGTGACATTCCCAGGCCGAGAGCCCATTCGATCCTGAATCGGATCGGAGGTGATGCTTTTAGTCTCCGCCCATCCCGAGAGAGTGTCAAGGGAAGTCGAGAGCTGCGCGCAGACTATTTTTACCTAGATTGAGCAGTGAAACCACACGACAATCCCGCAGCTTCAGCGCTTTCACATCCGGCAAAAGCTGATTCTTCGCAGAGTGTTCGCGTTTGTCCAAACTCGAATTGCCGGCCGAATGTCGACCGCCGAACGCCGGCTGCCTTCTCCCCCGTTTGACCCGGTTCCTCGTAGCACGTTAAACTAAATGGGTTTGTCTGTCCTAGTTGTCCTCGTCTGAGGGCTCGCGGTCGCGGTCTGAGCGGCTGGTAGGAATCAGCAAGCAACTTTTCTCGACAGAAGGAACAGCCTATGTACGCGGTCATCCGCGCCGGGGGAAAGCAGTTTCGCGTCGCACCCGGAGACGTCATCAGGGTCGACCAGAAGCCGGCAGAGAACGGGAATATTGAATTTACTGACGTGCTGGCAGTTTCCGGCGAGCCGGGCGCGCTCGTACGTCCGCAGAGTGGCGCGCGCGTCGTGGGCAGCGTGGTGGAAGAAGGTCGCGGCGACAAGATCCTCGTTTTCCACTTCAAGCGCAAGAAGCAGTACAAGAAGCTGCAAGGACATCGCCAGCCTTTCACCGCCGTCCGCATCACCGAGATCGCTTTTGACGGCCACAAGTTTACTGCTCCCGATCAGCCGACGCCGAATCCGAAAAAGGAAAAGAAAGAAATGGCCAGCAAGCAAACCGAGCAGAAGGCAGCAAAGAAGGGCCGCACCGGAGCCGAAGGTAAAGCCTCAAAGAGCAGCAAAGGGCGTACCGACAAAGGCACTGCACGGGCAGCAAAGAAACCAGCAAAGAAGAAGTAACAGAACCACCGTAGTGGGTGGCGCAGTTCCCAGCTCAGGTTGAGAGATTAGAGATGGCACATAAAAAAGGACTAGGCAGTTCCAAAAACGGCCGCGACTCAAATGCACAGCGGCTCGGAGTAAAAGCTTTCGGCGGACAGCTGGTCACCGGCGGATCGATCATCGTGCGCCAGCGCGGCACACGTCTGAAACCCGGCAAGAACGTCGGTCGCGGCAAAGACGACACTCTTTTCGCCAAGGTTGATGGCGTTATCCGCTTCGTAGATCGCGGCAATCTGGGGCGTTTTGTACATGTAGAACCAGCCATTGGCTCCTAGCAGCTGGCAGCCAGCTGCATGCGCACTGCTGGCCCTATGAAGATCGAGGCAGGAATGGAGATTGAAAAGCCCCGCATCGCGGGGCTTTTTGCTGGAATCAGAAGTAAATGGATTGGAACTGACTTGTAAGAGTTAGAAAGCAGCTCCAGCCAGACTAAGTTGATGTTCATCGATGAAGCCAAAATTCGCGTAAAGGCCGGAGATGGCGGCAATGGCTGCATGGCTTTTCGGCGGGAGAAGTTTGTCCCGCGCGGCGGACCATCTGGCGGCGATGGCGGACGCGGTGGCGACGTCGTCATGGAATCGAGCGAGCGCCACAATACGCTCGTACACTTCCGTTTCAATCCCGAGTACAAAGCAGAGCGCGGACGCCATGGCGAAGGCTCCAACCGCACTGGAGCCGAGGGCCAGAACGTAATCCTCAAAGTTCCCGTCGGCACGATCCTCTATGACGCCGAAACCGGCGAGCGCCTCCACGATTTTTCTCATGCCGACGAGCGCATCGTGATCGCTAAAGGCGGACGTGGCGGACGCGGTAACCAGCATTTCGCCACGTCTACGCATCAAGCCCCACGCGAGCACGAACTCGGACGTCCGGGAGAAGAACGCACTTATCGCCTGGAACTAAAGCTGCTGGCCGATGTCGGTCTGGTCGGTTATCCCAATGCGGGAAAATCGACCTTGATCTCGCGCATCTCGGCGGCGCGTCCCAAGATCGCCGACTATCCCTTTACCACTTTGGAACCCAACTTAGGCGTCGTGACCACCGGCGAGCCGCCGGATGAGTACAGTTACGTAGTGGCTGACATTCCCGGGCTGATTGAAGGCGCCAGTGCCGGACACGGGCTCGGCACGCAGTTTCTGCGCCACATCGAGCGTACGCGGTTGTTGCTCCACGTAATCGATGTATCAGACGCAAGCGGGCGCTCCGATCCGACTCAGGATTTCAAGGTCATCATGAACGAGCTTGAAACCTGGGGAACAGGTCTGGAGCAGAAGCCGATGATCGTGGTCGCCTCAAAGATCGACGTGGCGAACGCCGAAAAACTCGCCAAGCTCAAGCGTTTCTCCTCGCGCCGCAAGCTGCCTTTTATGGCGATCTCGGCAGTGACCGGAGAAGGCATCGAGAAGCTAAAGTACACTGTGGCTGAGCGTGTGCGCGAAATTCGCGCGAATACGCCGGAAACGTCGGCAAACGCGGAGTCACTTCCCGCATAAGCGCGCACGTATTACGCTGGTAACTTGTTGCGACAAATAATCCGGCAAACGCCGGGCGGGCACGGGCATCCTATGATGGGATGTCAAAGATATACACGAGAAGGCTCGAAGTCGTTCAACCCGCAGGCCCTGAGACGGTGGTGGAGGAAGACGATATCCAAATGAATCTCAGCATTCGTCGCCCGCTAATGATCCTGATGTGGACCAGCCTGGGAATCGGCATCGTAGCCGGCGCTCTATACCTCGGCAACGAACTCCGCAAGAAGCGCTTAGGCAATCGCAATCCGTATGAGAGCTACAGCCATGCCGGCGAAGACCAGGGATTTAACGGCACAGAATACGGCGTGGGGATCTGAAAAGCAGCTCCTAAGGCGCTGAGCTTCTACGCCTGGTAAGCGGGGCTGAAAGGTGACATTCCGCTCGCCCACGCGCGTGAGTCCTGGGACAAGCCACAAACAAAACCAACCCCAAGCGCCATAACGGTTTCATTTCGGGAAACAGTCAGGAGGCCATCAAAGCTGCGTTCCCGCGAGGCTCCGCAGGCTCTCTCCGCTGATCCGCACATCCAACCACTCGCGCATGACTGTTGCGCCGAGCCTCTCGTAGAAGTCAATCGCTGGATGATTCCAATCGAGCACCTGCCATCGCATGCCATAACAATTCTCGTGCACCGCGATCTGCGCCAGATGGACGAGCAATCCCTTTCCAATTCCCTTCCCGCGCAGCTCCGGCTTGACGAACAGATCTTCCAGATACAAACCCGGTTTTCCCAACCAAGTCGAGTAATGAAAGAAGTAAAACGCAAATCCTGCAGGCACTCCATCCATCTCTGCAATGACGCAGTAAAATCGGGGATCTCCCGAGAACCCATCGCGAATGATGTCAGCGTCTGTCGCCGTCACCGCATCAGGCGCACGCTCATATTCAGCCAGACCTCGAATCAATTCGAGAATCAAAGCAGCGTCATTGCGGGTGGCAGGACGAATCTTCAGCATGGCTTGAGGATCTTCCATGTGACGTCCGAGCGCAAGATGTGTTCCTCCCTAGCGGCTGCATGCGCATTTCCAATGCGGCCCACACTTGATGATAAGTTGGCAATCAATCCTCACGCACACCGCGGCCACGGCGCACGGTTCCACGTCTCCCGCCTGCTATAATCGACGTCTACCCTGTAGTTCTTTCCCGAAACGGTGGGTGTAGCTCAACTGGCAGAGCACCGGACTGTGGCTCCGGACGTTGTGGGTTCGATTCCCATCACCCACCCCAATAAAACAGGCAATTTGCAGTCGGCTCGGCGTCGGGATATCGATCAGCTCTGTAGCGCGTCGGTGTTTTATCCTTAGTGCCTGCGATTTATTCCACAGGAAGACAGATGAAATATCGACCACTCGGCCGCACCGGTTGGAATGTATCTGAAGTCAGTTTTGGAGCATGGGCAATTGGCGGAGCGTGGGGACACGTCTCAGAAGATGACGCGCTCGGGGCTTTGCGCACCGCCGTTGACTCTGGCGTGAACTTTATTGACACTGCCGACGTTTATGGCGACGGGCGCAGCGAGCGCCTGGTGGCGCGGCTAAAGAAAGAACGTAAAGAGGAAATCATCGTTGCGACGAAGGCCGGACGCCGCCTGCCTCGCCAGACCACCGAGGGCTACAGCCGCCAGAACCTCACCACGTGGATCAACGACAGTTTGCGCAACCTGGCCACCGACAGTATCGACCTGCTGCAGTTGCATTGTCCTCCAACCGATCTCTACTACCATCCTGAACTCTTCGGCGTGCTCGACGATTTTGTCGGCGCCGGCAAGCTTCGGTTTTATGGAGTGAGTGTCGAACGCGTGGAAGAGGCGATCAAGGCGGTCGAATATCCCAACGTGCAGAGCGTGCAAATCATCTTCAACTGCTTTCGCCAGCGCCCGGCCGACGTTTTCTTTCCGCTCGCCAAGCAACGCCAAATTGGGATTCTCGCCCGCGTACCTCTCTCAAGCGGAATGTTGACCGGTAAACTGCGGCGCGATTCGAAATTTGCCACCGATGATCACCGCAACTTCAATCGTCACGGAGAAGCGTTCGATGTAGGCGAGACCTTCTCCGGCGTTGACTACGAGCTAAGCCTCGAGGCCGTCGAAGAGATTCGGCACATTCTGCCCGCGGGCATGACTATGAGCGAGTTTGCCCTGCGCTGGATTTTGATGTTCGACGAGGTCACATGCGCGATCCCCGGAGGCAAGCGTCCCGATCAGGTCTCAGAGAATTGCCGCGCTTCCGATTTGCCGCCGCTCAGCGGCGAAGCCATGGCCGCAGTCAGGAGAGTCTACGCGGGAAAGATCAAAAGCTCCGTGCATCACCGTTGGTAAATTGATATTCGAGAATAACGGCGACTCGCCGGATCAGCTCGCGGTCATCTCACTTACCAAAGCAGGCGCCACCCTAAGCAGGAAAGAAAACGTCGAACCATGATTGAGTTCGCTCGTAACGCCGACTGTTCCGCCGTGTACTCGAACGATATGCTTCGCGATAGCGAGACCGAGGCCGGTGCCACCGGACTCGCGAGAGCGTGCCTTGTCCACCCGATAGAAGCGTTCGAATAAACGCGGTAAGTGTTCCGAGGCGATGCCTGGTCCATAGTCGCGAACGTAGAACTCAACTGCGTCTTCACAATCGCGAGCGCCGATATCGACGCGGGCCCCTGATCCGGCGTACTTGATTGCATTATCTATCAGGTTGGTGAAGACCTGATGCACGGCGTCCTTGTCGGCGAGCACTTCGCGGGTAGCCATGTTCTGAATTGCTATCTGAACACCCGCTGCCGGTGCTGCATCACGAAAGCTCTCAGCAGCATCTTTCAGGAGAAGTGCTGGTGCGACTGGTTCCACGTTGAATGCTCGCTCTCCTGATTCAACCCGCGCCAGGATAAGCAAATCTTCGGTGAGGCGCGTCATGCGAGCTGCGTTCTTGCGAATCACTTCCAGGAACTCGCGGCGTGTGCCTGCGTCTGCATTGCTGGAGCCTTCCATGTCGAGCAGAGTTTCCGCGAATCCTTGAATGGAAGTGAGAGGTGTGCGCAGCTCGTGCGAGACATTGGCGATGAAGTCTCGGCGCGTCTTTTCTACACGCTCGACGCTGCTCATGTCGTGGAACACAGCGACCGCTCCGCCGCCAGGAAGTGGGGCAGCGGTCACACGAAATGTGCGTCCCGGAATGAGGACGGTGGAGCGAGCGGTGTGAACTTCCTTGCTTTCCAGCGCCGTCTCGATGCTGGCCAGGACTTCGGGATCGCGAATCGCACCTATGAGCGGAGTACCGAGCGAGACAGACACAATTGCGCGCATCGGTCCATTGGACCACTGCACACGATGATCGCGCGAGATTGCGAGGACTGCCTCCTGCATGCTGTTGAGCAGCGCTTCCAGTTCTTCTCTACCGCTTTCGACGGCGAGGAAGCTTTGCTCAAGCTGACGCGCAGTGCGGTCGAGTGCAGAAGCTACGTGGGCGATTTCGTCTTCGGCAGATTCTTCAATTCGCGCGCTGAGGTCGCCTGCAGCAATACGATCGGCAAAATTCACGATCTTCTGCAGCCGCCTCGAGATCGCTCGCGCCACGATAGCGGAAATAACAGTTGCAAGCAGTAAAGCCGCGAGAGAAGCCCAGAGCAGATGCAGACGAATGCTACGAGTCGTCTGCTGAATCGACGAGAGCGGATATGCCAGCCGCACAGCCCCGCCGGAGATCGGCGCTGCGACATAGAGAAATGGGATTCCGACCGTGTGGCTGGTACGCGCCGCGCTTCCCATGCTGCCATGCAACGCCGCGATGAATTCTGGCCGGGTAGCGTGATTCTCCATCTCGGCGGGATTCGCACGTGTATCGGCGAGCACGCGGCCGTCGGTGGCGATGATTGTTGCGCGCGCATTTGCTGCACTCGAGACATCATCGGCGATCGATTGCATGCTGCGGCGTTGCCGATTTTGTTCTACAGCTTGAGCAAACAATGAGGTCTTCTGTTCAAGCGACATCCGCGTTTCATTGAACAGTGATTCCTCCCAGGCTTTACGGATGGAAAAGTCGAGAGTGAGGGTGGCAACAGCGATGACTAGAACAAAGGCGCCCAGAAGCTTAAAGAAGATACGGCTCCTCACCTCGGGACCTCGAAACGATAGCCAGCGCCGCGCACGGTTCTAAGGTATCGCGGATCTTCAGGGTTGGACTCAATCTTTTCGCGCAAGCGCCGAACGTAAACATCTACCGATCGCGGAGTCACGAAAGCAGTGTCGCGCCAGACCGCATCAAGGAGTTGATCTCGGGTGAAGACGCGTCCTGGATGCCGAGCAAAGTAGTCGAGTAGACGAAATTCTGTTGCAGTGGTCGAAACGTTACTGCCGCGGACTGTGACAGTCATGCCTCCGGTGTCAATGCGCAGTTCACCCAGCTCGCGTACCGCGATGGGAATGGCGGGCTCGAAGCGTCGCAGCACGGCTTTCACCCGCGCCAGTAGTTCGCGCGGACTAAACGGTTTGCCAATGTAATCGTCGGCGCCGCGCTCGAGACCGTGCACTCGATCTGATTCGCTGGCTCGCGCAGTAAGAAAAATGATTGGAGTACCTGCCAACACGTCGGAACGACGAATCTGATCGCAGAGATCCAACCCGCTGCCGCCCGGCACCATGATGTCCAAAAGGAAGAGCAAAGGACGGCTCCGGATTGCCTCCTCCAGTACTCCTGCAACGGCAGGGAAGGTTCGGACTGTGTATCCGCCGGCTTCGAGGTGGTGTCGCAGTAACCGAGCAATATCCGGATCGTCTTCCACTACAAAAATCGGTTGTTTCATTGGCCACATGATCTCGTCTGCGAGAGGTGACGCACGCGAGTTTGATTCAGGCTAACCATATCCTGCGATTGTTACGACAGCATTACAACCGCGCATCTTCGTGTGACGACTTGCGTTTACGCATAATTCACACGTTTGTAACATGACTGTAGCAATTCATTACTACCTTCGTCTCGAAAGCAAAATCATGGAGAACTTGAATCAATGAGACGATTGCTAGCATTCGCATTCCTGATTGCGGCAGTGGCAACCTCAAGCGCTCAAACCAATCTGAATGCCGCCGGAGCCACTTTCCCATATCCGATTTATTCCAAATGGTTCAGCGAATTTCACAACGCGCACGGCGACATAGCGATCAATTATCAATCGATCGGCAGTGGCGGAGGAATTCAACAACTTAAGGCAGGAACCGTCGATTTCGGCGCCAGTGATATGCCTCTGGATGATGAAAAGCTGAAAGACATGGGGAAGCCAATCATCCAGCTTCCGACAGTGATGGGTAGCGTAGTTCCTGCTTACAACGTCCCCGGCGTTTCAGGAGAAATCAAATTCACGCCCGAGGCTCTGGCAGGGATTTTCCTTGGTCACATCAAGAAATGGAATGACCAAGCGCTCACAGGCCCAAATCCGGGCTTAAACCTGCCCGACCAAGACATCGTTGTCGTCCACAGGTCGGACGGAAGCGGAACCACGTTCGTGTTTACAGACTACCTCTCGAAAGTCAGCCCTGAGTGGAAGTCCAGCGTCGGCTCGAGCACGTCGGTAAAGTGGCCCACTGGAATCGGAGGCAAGGGCAACGAGCAGGTAGCAGGATTGGTGAGGCAGCAACCCGGCGCGATTGGCTACGTTGAGCTGATCTATGCACTCCAGAACAACATCACCTTCGGATCCGTAAAGAACGCAGCCGGAAACTTTGTAAAAGCAAGTTTGGATTCCACTAGTGCGGCGGCGTCTTCGGCAAAGAATATGGAGAACGACTTGCGCGTCTCCATTACCAACGCGGCGGGAAAAAATGCATATCCAATTTCCAGCTTTACTTATTTACTGATCCCCACCCAGTGGCAGGACCAGACAAAGAAGAACGCGGTTGTCGCTTTCCTGAACTGGATGGTGGATCACGGCCAATCTATGGTCGAGCAGCTCAACTATGCTCCTCTTCCAAAGCAGGTCGTGCAAAAGGTAAGGGCGAATATTAAAGAATTGCAATAAATTGCAAAGTCTGTGGCTGCAATGGTTTAGGTATGTTTTGACGCAAGTGTAATACTCCTGTAACAGTCTTCAATTAATGTGGGCTGCGGAGATGCTCGTTCCGCTTTCGCCGCTGGAGAAAGACTTGACCAACCCGCAGCCCACTTTGCCTAAGCTGGAACTGCCGGTCCGGGCCCGCCTGAAACCGATGGCGAGTTCCCGTCGCTGGCGTTTAGGCGTACACGCCGACAGCGTTTTTAAGTCCCTGATCTTCGGGGGCGCTCTTTCATTAGTTGCGATCGTCGGCTTGGTTGTTTTTGAGCTGATCCAGAATTCCCGATTAACACTGACGCAGTTCGGCTGGCACTTTTTCTTCAGCGATACTTGGGATCCGGTCTCCGGACAATTTGGTGCGTGGGCATTCCTCTATGGCACCCTGGTTTCATCGCTGATCGCGCTCGTCCTTGCAGTTCCCCTTGGTATAGCAGTGGCTGTCTTCATCAATGAGCTTTGCCCCCGAAGTTTGCGCAAATCCCTTTCGTTCGCAGTAGAGCTTCTGGCGGCGATTCCGAGTGTCATCTTTGGTTTGTGGGGAATCTTTGTGCTTTCTCCGTTGCTCCGTTCCTACGTGGAACCGTTCCTGGCGAACTACTTTGGCTGGACGGGCCTTTTCAGCGGACCTGCTTACGGTATCGGAATGCTCGCCGCGGGAATCATTCTCGCGATCATGATTGTGCCGATCATATGCTCGATTTCGCGCGAAGTGATGCTCACGGTTCCGCAGCAACAGCGCGAAGGCGTGCTCGCGCTCGGCGCCACGCAGTGGGAGATGATTCGCATCGGAGTCTTGCGCAACGCACGCACCGGCATTCTCGGCGCAATCATTTTGGGTCTCGGCAGAGCATTGGGAGAAACGATGGCCGTAACCATGGTCATCGGCAATAGTCCTGATATCGCCAAGTCGCTCTTCGCACCTGGCTACACCATGGCAAGCGTAATCGCCAACGAGTTAAACGAGGCCATGACTTCCCTGCATCGCAGCGCGCTGATCGAAATCGGGCTGGCTTTGTTCATTGTCACATTGATTGTCAATGCTTTCGCACGCCTGCTGGTTTGGACGTCGAAGCGGGGAATGCCGGCGAGGGTACATGCTTAAGCCACGCAAAAGCGGCGTCAGTCTTTACCGGCGAACGATGAATTATGCGGCGATGTCCCTGGCCGCCTTCTCTGCAGTTGTCGTGCTGGCACCGCTATTTGCAATCCTCATTTACCTGCTGATCAGGGGCATCGGTGCAATCAACTGGGCCTTCTTAACGCAGATTCCAAAACCGGTCGGCGAACTCGGAGGCGGCATGGCAAATGCTATTTGGGGATCTGGCGAAATACTTGCCATTGCCAGCCTGATCGGTGTTCCGCTTGGAATTGCGGGCGGTATCCACCTCGCGGAATACGGAAGACACCGCTTTGCAGATGGTGTCCGCTTTATGGCGGACGTTCTGAACGGCATTCCATCCATTGTGATCGGAATGGCGATCTATGGACTAGTAGTTCTAACGCAGAAGCATTTCTCTGCCCTTGCGGGCGGCATCGCCTTGGGCGTGATGATGATTCCGACGGTCATGCGGGCCACTGAAGAAATGCTTCTCATGGTCCCGCAATCAGTACGTGAAGCTGCGCTAGGGCTCGGCATCTCTCAATGGCGCACCACAATTTTCGTTACGCTCCGCACCGCGACTTCCGGCGTTATCACGGGAATTATGCTGGCCTTTGCCCGTGTCGCAGGCGAAACCGCCCCCCTGCTCTTCACCGCTTTCGGCAATCAGTTTTGGAATTTCAGAGTCAATCAGCCAACGGCGGCCCTGCCATTACAGATTTACACCTATGCTATCTCCCCTTATGACGAATGGCATCGCCAGGCATGGGCGGGAGCGATGGTCCTGATCATTCTTATTATCGGAACCGTGTCGATTGTTCGCTTCGCGGCTAATCGCGGAATGGCCAAAGGAGTTGCATAGTGGGCGTCAACATTGACGTTCGCGACCTGCGCGCCTGGTTTGGTCCCCTCGAAGTGCTGCACGGCGTTACCATGCACGTGCGATCGAATGGGGTCACCGCGATCATCGGACCTTCTGGCTGCGGGAAATCAACCTTCATCCGTTGCTTGAACCGGATGCACGAAACTGTTCCAACTGCGCGTGTTCAGGGCTCGGTCATGCTGGGCGGATTCAACGCCTATAACGGGACGCCCGCCGTTGATGTGCGCCGACGAGTGGGCATGGTCTTCCAGAAGCCAAATCCGTTTCCGACGATGTCGATCTACGACAATGTCGCTGCTGGGCTGAAGCTAAATGGGTTTCGCAGCCGACGCGATCTCGACGAAGTCGTCGAGCGCTCGCTCCGCTTGTCAGCCCTCTGGGACGAAGTCAAAGACTCTCTTAAAAGCAAATCTGGGGCGAGTCTTTCCGGTGGCCAGCAGCAGAGGCTTTGCATTGCTCGAGCGCTAGCTGTTCAACCTGAGGTCCTGTTGATGGACGAACCTGCATCAGCGCTCGATCCTATCTCAACAGCCAAAATTGAGGACCTGATTTATCAATTAAAAGAACACTTCACAGTTGTAATTGTGACGCACAATATGCAGCAAGCAGCCCGCGTGGCAGATTGGACGGCATTCTTCTTGATGGGTCATCTCATCGAGTACGACAAAACCGAAAAGATCTTCACCGCACCTGCCGACAAACGCACGGAAGACTACATTACAGGCAGGTTCGGATGAGCCGTACCCGTTTCCACGAAGCGCTGGATGAGTTGAAAGACCGTTTACTCCGCATGGGCGGCATCGCCGAGCAATCGATTGCTTACGCTATCAATGCTTATCGCGACGGTGACAGACGCCAGTGCGCGACGGTTTTTGAAACCGAGCAGATCATCAACACAGCGCATCGCGAGATCGACGAGCTCGCGCTCGATCTCCTTGCCATGCAGCAGCCCATGGCAGTGGACCTGCGCTTCATCGTGGCGGTTATCAAGATCAATGCCGATTTGGAACGTGTCGGGGATCAGGCGGTAAATATAGCGCAACGCGTGGCCGAGGTTCTGGATCTGCCTCCAGCAGAGCTGCCGGTCGATGTCCCACTCATGGCTAGCATTGCCTCACAAATGATCCGTCAATCACTTGATGCATTCGTGCGCGGCGATGCTGATCTCGCGCAAAACGTGCTTGTCATGGACAACGAAGTCGATCGCATGAAGCGTGAAATCGAGCAGGCGATGCTGGCCAAAATGCACGAGTCTCCTCAGTTCACTCGGCAAGCTCTGGACGTGCTCCTGATCGCGCGCAACCTCGAGCGGGTTGGCGACCACGCCACCAACATCGCCGAAGACGTGATCTTCTGGGTGCGTGGCGCAGACGTGAGGCACGGGCAAGTGGACGTGACCGGCTGAACGTCACTCGCCGCAGTACTTCCCTTTTTGAGCTCAACTATTCCGGCTTTCCGACCGTTTTGTTTTTATAGGCACTCTGCAGAACGTAAAACGCCTTTTTCTTTTCTCCACGTTCCGAAATGAGACCTTTGCGGTTGAAGAAATCCTGAATCCCCGGCAGCGGACGTCGAGGGGAACGAAAGTCCATCAGGATCCATGGGCTGATGCCGCGCAGCTGACGAATGTTATTCAGCATGACGAGCTGATGCTGATAGATGTTCTCCTGATACTCCTCCGTCCAGCGTTCATCCGCCCCGCCGTGCAAACCATACTTCGCATCGCCTCCGAATTCGCTCATGATCGCGGGCTTTTCGTAACGAATGTCCCATTCGGTGTGATCAGCATCTTCCGGTTTGTGCTCATACCAGCCGATGTACTCGTTCATTCCGATCACGTCGAGCCCAGCACCGAGCGGATCGTCGACGATCTTCTTCATGCCTTCGGTTCTCACGAGCAGCGCAGCCGTGACCAGCCGCGTGGGATCATCTTCGTGCGCGTTACGGACAAGCGTTTCTAAGAATTGTGTGCGGGTTGGATTGTTGGGAGTTTCATTTGCTACCGACCACAAGATCACGGAAGCTTTATTCCGATCGCGTCGGATCATCTCATGCAATTGCTGTTGCGCCTTGGCGAGAACGGCAGGATTGTCGAACTGCACGGCCCAGTACGTGGGAATCTCAGACCAGACCATGATTCCCATTTTGTCGGCAAGACGCGTCATACGTTCGTCGTGGGGATAATGCGCAAAGCGCGCGTAGTTCGCGCCAAGCTCTTTTATCCAGCCAAGGAGCGTTCGCGCATCCTCATCTGAATATGCGCGCCCAGTGCGATACGGCGCTTCGGCGTGCACGCAAATGCCGCGCAGAAAGATGGGCTCGCCATTCAGCAGAATCTGCGTGCCTCGCGTTTCAATTGTGCGGAAGCCGATATCGTCTGCGAGCGAATCCTGTCCAGAACGAATGATGATTCTATAGAGCTTAGGATTCTCTGGAGACCACAACTTCAGATTCTGAGCGTGGAATGCAATTCTGGCGCGTCGGTCAGTTCCGATTGCGACAGTCTGAGTAAGGTGCTGCTCTGGAATTTCAACCGTGACCTGCGCGCCGGGAGCAGCGCCCTCCACGTGGACCCAGCCTTCGAGTTCCGTTTTGGTACCACGCTTTAACTGCAGCGCGTAGTCATCGATGAACGCCTCAGGCACATCCACGAGAGCTACATCACGCGTGATCCCGCCGTAGTTCCACCAGTCCGTTTGCAGAGTGGGAACACCGTCGGCAAGCCGTGTGCTGTCAACCGCGATTACTGCAAAGTTGTCGCCGTCGTGCAGGAGATTTGTAATCTCGCAATCGAACGGAGTAAAACCGCCTTCGTGCTCGCATGCTTTCTGGCCATTGATCCAGACATAAGAGCGATAGTTCGCCGCTCCTACATGAAAGAACACGCGATGGCCGGAACGGCGCCGATATTGAAAATCCTTTTGGTACCAAATTGGGCCTTCATAGAAGAAGAGCGACTCGCGTTGCGTATTCCAATCTCCGGGAACGCGCAGAGTGGGAGACTTTGAGAAGTCGTACTCAATCGGAGGTCCGCCCGGCTGCTGCTTCTCATTTTTGAAGTAGCCGTCTCTGCGTAGCCTGCCGTGAAAGTCGTACAGCCCAGTAGCATAGGGATCGACGATCGAGTGCCAGTCACCATCAAGGCTCACTGTCTGCCGATGATCGACAGCCACCAGTAGAGTGGATCCAGTCGACGCAGGCGCGGGTGTTTGCGCGTGGAGCGGAACCAAGAAGATGCCGATGAAGATTGCAAGTAGTTCGATTCGTAGTATTCGTTCCTCTGATCGCAAATGTGCCTCCATCCAGCTCTTGTGCTAGGCCGTTGAAAAGAGGCAGTTTACACCCTCAGTTACCAGCAAGCGTACGAACGCGGAAATTTCCTGGCGCTGCTGCAACCAAACAGCCTACAATAAATATCGAAACGTTTTGGCAAATGTCGGGGGAGACCTCATGAGCACCGTAAACACCAGCGCAGTCACTGAGCCAATTTCCAATACGGAACAGTGGGAAGAATTTCTTCAGGGCCGATACAAGGAAGGCAAATCGGAGTCTGAGTTCCGGCAGTATGACGAGAAGGCGAATCCTGGTGTCGCGGAATTTTATCGGCTTAATCACCTGTACCAGACCGTGGACTACGTGCTCGGGAAAGAGAAACAATACTTCGGCCTAACGCGCGGGAAAAAGAGCGTATGGGAAGCGGCAGAGTATCTGAACACGCTCGTGGATGACAGTGATCCCGACACCGATCTCACGCAACTCGAACACCTGCTCCAGACTTCTGAAGCCATCCGCCGCGATGGCCATCCCCGATGGATGGTGCTGGTCGGCTTCGTTCACGATCTCGGAAAGTGCTTATGCCTCTACGGCGAGCCGCAGTGGGGAGTAGTAGGAGACACATTCCCAGTGGGTTGTGCGTGGTCTGATCAGGTGGTCTTCCCTGAATACTTCGCTGCAAATCCCGACGCGAAGGTGCCGGAATATCAGACCAAGTATGGAATCTACGAGCCGAATTGCGGCCTCGAGAACGTTCACATGTCCTTCGGCCACGATGGCTACATCGCCGAAGTGATGAAGCCCTATCTACCCGATGAAGCACTCTATATGCTCCGCTTTCACTCGTTCTATGCCTGGCATCGCCACGGCGCCTACAAGCACTTGGAGAACGAAAAAGACCGCGCAATGCTGGCGTGGGTGCAAAAGTTCAATCCCTACGATCTCTATTCCAAGGGTCATACCAAACCCGATTTGAAACAGTTGAAGCCTTATTACGATGAGCTGTTCGCGGAGTTCCTGCCGGAAAAACTGGCGTGGTAAGAGCTTAGTCGAGATACGACGAATAAGAAGTCTTCGCAT
>CAYZHX010000058.1:0-23631 GCA_964476905.1 uncultured Terriglobales bacterium | reverse complement strand
TCATGGTTCACAACGATGACCCGTTTCGCACAGCCGACCGCCTCGTCGAGGAGACAAAGGCGAAAGTCATTGTCGTCGACCTGCACGCCGAAGCGACTTCGGAGAAAATCGCCATGGGCTGGTATCTCGATGGCCGCGTAACTGCTGTTCTGGGAACGCACACTCACGTTGCTACAGCCGACACACGCGTATTGCCGAATGGAACCGCCTATCAGACCGACGTTGGGATGAGCGGCCCGCATGATGGAGTGATCGGCGTGGAAAAGGAGCAGGTGATTTCGCGCTTCCTCACGAGCATGCCGAACCGCTTCGATGCAGCGCGTGGCGACGTACGTCTGAACGGTGTGCTCATTGACTGTGATGCCAAAACGGGAAAAGCGAATTCGATCGAGCGGATCTCGCTTGGGCAATGAAGCGACCACTTCTGCTCAGGTTCGGACGTTTGGAGCTTTGCATTGCGTCAATTCGACATCCGGCTTAAGAAAACTCATTCCAACGTTTCGGATAGTACAAGATTGCCGGAACAATCCACCAGCAACCAATAACAATGCCGACCAGCAGAAACAGCAAAGGAGAGAGCGGATGTCCTGGCGCCGGAGTGCGCCTGAAAAGAATGACAGTCATGAGCCTTGCGAAGTTGATACATGCAACGATTGTAAGCACATAATATGCAACGAAGCCGTATCGTTTCTTGTTTCCGAGACCTACGCAAATTACGAAATCAACCAGCGCGAGGGCAAAGCCGATAGCCTTCCAAGGCTGTGGATATTCGTAGGCTGCAATAAATGTAGCGATCCCCCACGGTACTGACATCGCACTTTGGAAAATGCCCCAACGATAGCGGCGAGCGGTGGTTTCAACAATTTCGTTCTTCCGTTCCTCACCCAATGTCAATTCCATAGTCTTGAAATTGCCGCGAAGGATAGTACAACGAAAGCTCGGTTTATGCCGCGTTTTCGTCAAGAATTGACGAAAGTTACAGCTCTCGATAACTGATCAATTGAATGTTCCTCTTCTGGAACGTTTCCCGCGTCGCAGGCGCCTTAAGCAGCTCCAGCTCCACTGCTCTTGATTCCTTCAATTCCGTCTTCGCCGCCGAGAGATCGCGATCGTGATATCCGGGGTGTGTTACCAGTTCCCAGGTACCGTCTGGCATTGCATGGACCAGGCGGGTGAGCAGGTTGCGATCCAGCAGACCGGTTACGGCAATGCCGATGGTTCCATCTGTCGTTTTCATTCCATTCTGCTTAACCGCATTGAGGAACTGATGCTCTAGTGCTCGCAACACTGTCACCTGGGCTGAACGATTCCACGACCGCAGGCTTGAACTCTTATGGGTCGCAGCTACCGACCACGCCGGCTCATAAGGGTTACGCACCGCGCGAACATCATGATCGCGTGCGGCCCGCAGCACGGCACGTGAAACCACCGGCAGAATGTGCGAGTGCATGTGGCAGTCCACGTGAGATAGCGATAGGCCGCGCGATTGCAGACGCTCGATTTGAGCGGACGCCTCGCCGTGAACTTCGGCTTCGCGAACGCTGCGGGAGATGGCAGCGACTGCAAGCTGAGCGATGCCGGGACGGAATTGAGCCCTGTCGCCGTTACGCGATCCGATCAGCGACTGCACGGCATCCGGTTGGGAAATTGGGCTACCATCCACCAGAACAACGTGACATCCGGTACCCAAGGACGGATTCTGTGACGCAAGCGCGACTGCCTCATCCACCGCTGCTTCATTTGCCATGACGGTTGCCGACGTAACGACACCTGACTTGTGCGACTCGGCTATCGCGCGGTTTACACCTGAAGTCATCCCGAAGTCATCGGCATTCACGATGAGGCGGCGCATGGACACAAGTGTAGCGTGCCAAAGAAAGCCAAAGAAAACGGAACGCCGCCGGTAGGCTGTGGGTCAGCCGCGCGCTTGACCGGAACTGGCCATTGGGCCATCTCCAGCCACCGCCTACCGGCTCCGGTTCTGCTGTCAGACTGAGAGGGCATAAAATATCTATATGCAGCGCGTTTATCTGGATAGCAATGCGACCACGCCCCTTCTGCCTGAGGTTTTTGAGGCGATGCGTCCGTACTATCTGGACCAATTTGGGAATGCATCATCGATTCATCATCACGGGCAGCATGCTCGTGCTGCGGTGGAGCGGGCCAGGGAAGCGGTGGCGTGTCTGCTTGGCTGCCGTGCTGCTGAGGTCGTGTTCACCAGTGGAGGTACAGAGGCTGACAATCTCGCGATCTTCGGCATCGCCGAAGCAGGCGATCACGTCATCACTTCGCAGATCGAGCACCATGCTGTGCTGAATACCTGCAAGCGCCTGGGAAAGCGCGGAGTCGAAATCACTTACCTGCCGGTTGATGGAGAAGGATTAATTGATCCCGATGAGGTGCGCAAGGCACTGCGGCCGAAGACGAAGCTCATCTCGATCATGATGGCGAACAATGAAACCGGCGTGATCGAGCCGGTCGAGGAAATCGGACGCGTTGCCGCCGAAGCGGATGTTTACTTCCACACCGATGCCGTACAGGCGGCAGGGAAGATTCCCATTGACGTTAAGAAGATCGGCTGTGACTTGCTCTCGATTTCCGCGCACAAATTCCACGGTCCACAGGGCATAGGCGCGCTCAACGTCCGCCGGGGGACGCTGATCGATCCTCTTTTTTATGGCGGGAATCACGAGCGCCAGCGACGGGCCGGAACCGAGAACCTTCCCGGCATTATCGGCCTGGGCTGCGCAGCGGAGATCGCGCTGCGCGGCTTACAAACCGGTGAAATAGCCCGCATCGGCAAGATGCGTGACGGTCTGGAATCGACGTTGCTGGAGCAGATCGATGAAGCCGGAGTCAACAGCGGGGCGGCGCCTCGCGTTCCGAACACCAGCAACATCTACTTCGATCACATCGAAGGCGAGGCCATGGTTATCGCGCTCGACCTGAAGGGATTGGCAGTTTCGACCGGCGCTGCGTGTTCGTCGGGCGCGATTGAACCGTCGCATGTCCTCACCGCGATGGGATTGCCGCCCCAGCGAGCGCGTGCCAGCATTCGCTTCAGTATCGGCAAGCACAACACCGAAGACGACATCGACTTCGCCCTGTCGGTGATTCCGGCGACTATCGCGCGACTACGCGAACTGTCGCCTACTTACGCTCGATAATTTGATTTCAGTCTCTCCCAACCAGGACCAACGGGCGTGTCCTCGTTCCTCTTCTCGACGGATTGTACTTGCCTTGACCTGGCAGCGATAAGCCAGCTCTCGTGCTCTCCCGGGATGCGCACACCCCAGTCAGGATGGAAATTCGTTGCTCTGTTCCCTACATGGGGTGCTGGCTCGTCCTAAGCTGCCGAAGGATCTGCCCTAAGTCGTGCCAAAGGAAGCGGTTCGGCGTGTCATTTACGAATTTCCCTGCTAATTCCCTGCAGATTCCCTGGTCAATTGCGGATCGCCAGTGTTCATGAGGGTTCGGCAATGAAAATTTTTGTTGCGGGAAAATTTTCCCTGCAAAATTCCCTGCGCAGGGAATTTCCGGTGAATTGCAGCCGGCAGTCGTAACACCCTGATCGCCCGCGAAGATTTTGGACGAACCTAACCCTAATTGCTCCCAGGCATTTAGCTCCTCCTAAGCTCTCATTTACAATCTTTGAATCAGGAACCGTCGACATTTGGGAGTTGGGATGAAGTTTTCACGGTTGGCCGCGTTGGCTGGAGCGGCCATTGTTTGCTTTTTGATTTCTGGATGCGGAGATATTTTTCGACCGGTGGCGACGCCGCTGCCGCAGCCCTCTCCCGATCCGCAGAATTTCCGACTCGCCGTTGTTACTGCATGTCAGTTGGATCCCAATCCGCCCGATCCGAACAATCCGTGCGCTGTAACTGCGGCTACCAGCCAAGTGATGGATATCAATGTTTCTGGAGATTCGCTCGATGGGGTGGTGCCAGTGGGAAGTAGCCCGGTCTTCGCGCTAGTGCAGAATCTGGCTGGCATTACGGCGACGATCACAACCGCCGATTTCGGAAGCGATACGGTCACCCAACACAGCGATGCCCACAACGCCGGGGTTGCTCCCGTTGTATCTGCCGCCACCACCGTTGGTTTGCCGGCGGGAGCCAAGCCAATCTCGATTGTGAGCGCGAATGCCAGCTTGTATGTGGCTGAATCCGGCCGCAACGCAGTGGGAGTTCTGGGCGGCGGATTTCCTTTGTCGCTGACCACGGAAATTCAGGTCGGCCAGAGTCCGGTGAATTTGGCCTTACTTCCCAATACCAAGGAAGTTTATGTAGTGAATAAAGGCAGCAATGATGTGACCGTCATCTCGACAGCCGATAACAGCGTGCTCGCTACTGTTCCCGTGGGTACGACTCCTGTATGGGCAGTTCCATCGGCAGACAGCAGTCGTGTCTTTGTGATCAATCAAGGTTCAGGCAACGTGAGCGTAATCGACGCGACCAGCCACACCCTCAAGACCACTCTCACGGTCGGCTCATCTCCGAATTATGGGGTGCTCGATGCTAAGAATCAGCGAGTGTTAGTCACGAATTCAGGATCGAATACGCTGAGCGTCATTGACGGCGATCCGACGTCACCGAATGCGCTTACTGTCATAAAAACGATCTCGGTGGGAACAAATCCACGCTCGGTAACCGCCCTCGCGGACGGAACGCGGATCTACGTTGCCAATACAGGATCAAACTCGGTGAGTGTGATTGGTAGCCTCAATTTAACCGTGACGAAGACGATTTCGGTAGGTACGAGTCCGGTATCGATTGCTTCTGATGGAGATAGTGCGAAGGTATTTACCGCTAATCGCGATTCAAAAGATGTGTCGGTGATTCTGACTAGTTCCGATGCGGAAGCTACGGACGCGAACGGCAATCCAACTCGCATCCCTGCACCGCTGGATCCGACTTGTGCGCCGACCCCAACAACCTGTCCGCGCCTCAGTCCAATTTTCGTTGCCGTCGGCGGGTAGTTTTAACGCACGGCGAGGACTACTTACGCTACTACCACCGTCGAACGCTCTTCCTTGCGGCGCCGGTTGTGGTGCATGGCGATGTTCATAAACACGCTCCCCTTTTGCGTCTCGAAGCGCATCACCAGAGCTTCGGTTTCTTCGCTTCCGCTCAGACCTTGCTCGCCCGTGTGGACTTCCGGGGGCGAGATTTTGAACCGAAATCCCTGATCGTTCAAGCTGGTTATTGCGTTACCGATCACCATGTTGGCAAGTTCGCAAACAGTTTCACGCACGAGTTCGTCGGAAGGCTCGACTTCGCCGCCGGCGAGATGCTTGGCAATGTGCATCGCCGTTTGCGAATCGGTATCGAGAATGATGCGTCCTTCGATGTCGCCGGCGACCTCGATGAGCGCAGCAACACCTTTGCGACGATAGGTCTCCTCTTCCATGCTTAGGTCACCTATGCGCGTCTCACATTGCATGCTCTCGGCAAGCACCGCGTCGGCCGAGTTGATGAAGGGCTGGATCAGCTCCATTTTCATGACTACTGTGCTCCTGCGCCGACGGCGGATGTAGTGAGCACGTCGTCGCCCATAACGTAGCGAATGACTTCATAGAGCACGTCGGGCTTCACCGGCTTCTGCACGAAGTGGCGGGCGCCTTTTTGTAATGCGGCGACGATGTTCTCCTGATATCCCACGGACGAGACCATCACGATGCGCGCGTTCTGGAACTGCCGAATAATGCGCTCGGCGGCTTCAATGCCTTCCATTTGCGGCATGGTGATGTCCATCAGCACGAGATCTGGCTGCAGACGCTCGTACTCGGTAATGGCCGTGCAGCCATCGCCCGCTTCGCCCACGACCTCACCGCCGAATGACTCCAGCATCTTGGCCAGGTTTTTCCGCGCGAAGATCGAGTCATCCACGATCAGGTAGCGCACCGGTTTGTTGTCTTTGCTTCGGACTATCGCAGCAAATTGCTCCATATACATTCTCCTAACTGCCTGCTCATCTCTCCCGGATCAGTCCGCACAGCGGGCTGATCTCAAATTCAAGTTTTTACTCCCTCCGCCGTCGCAGCATTCCGCGCTGACGTTGAGCAACTCCGAACGAGCACGTTCGGTAGGGCGTCAAGCGGTACAACTCGCATCACGTGTCCGCGGTCGATTGCCGCTTTGGGCATGCCGAACACCACGCAGGAATGCTCGTCTTGCGCAAGCGTCAGACCGCCCGATTTCTTGATTGCTCCCAAACCCTCGGCGCCGTCCTCTCCCATGCCGGTCATCAGCAGTCCCATCGATTTGGAGCCAAACTCCTTCGCGACCGACTGAAAGAGAACATCGACCGAGGGGCGGTGCCCATTTACCCTATCGTCATCGCTTAGAACGACGACATCGCCTAAAGGCATACGCCGCACGCGCATGTGCCGATTGCCAGGACAGATCAGTGCGCGGCCTGCAACCAACACGTCACCCGAGCGTGCTTCCCTGACGTCGAGGGCACAGCATTCGTGCAGGCGACGGGCGAACATCTCGGTGAAGCCCTCCGGCATGTGCTGGACGATCAGCAGTGCTCCGGTGAAATCACCTGGCAATTCCGAGAGCAAGTGTTGCAGGGCGTTGGGTCCACCAGTAGAGATTCCGATTGCGATCACCTTCGTTGGCGCCAAATTGGGACGGTGATTCGGCTTTTGTACTTTCGCAGTTTCCCGCAGGGGAACCGTTCCTTTGGTCCCATATCGGGCAGCTACTTTGACTTTTTCGACAAGCGCCTCGGCAACGCCTTCCATTTTTGCCTGCGACGCGTCGAAGGGTTTTGGAACGAAGTCGAAGGCACCGAGTTGCAGCGCTTTGAATGTTGCCGCCGCGCCGTTCACGCTATGTGCGCTCACTACGACCACGGGAAGGCGATAGCTGCGCGTGATCTGACGCAGCGCCTCCATGCCGTCCATGCGCGGCATCTCGAGATCGAGCGTGATCACGTGCGGCCGGAGCTCTTCGATTTTTTTTAGTCCAAAGCTGCCGTCCATTGCTGTCCCCACGACTTCAATTTCGGGATCGCGCGCAAGGATTCGCGGAATCAGCTTGCGCATCAGAGCCGAATCATCGATGACCAGAACTCGTACCTTGGCCCCTTCACTCACGCCGTGACTGCCTCCGTGGCCAGCGGCGCTCGTCCGAGCCTCGCCACTACCGCAGAAAGATTCAGAATCAGAACCACGCTGCCGTCTCCAAGAATTGACGCTCCACTTACCACCTCCGTGGAGGCAATGTCATTGTCGAGAGCCTTGATAACAAGCTCTTCTTCACCGACAAGGCGATCGACGATTAATCCGAACTTGCGATCACCGATCGCAACTACAACAACAAAAATTTTCTTCGATACGGACGCTGGTCCGCGCTTCACAAGTTGGTTCATGCGGACAAGCGTGAGCACCTGGTCGCGAAGTTGCATAACCTCGTGCTGATCCACGCGATGCAGATCGGAAGAAGATGCGCGCGCGATCTCCAGTACCGAGGCCAGAGGCACCGCATATAGCCGGTCGGAGACGCGAAACATCAGCGCTTTGATGATCGCAAGTGTGAGAGGAACTTTCAGCAGGAAGGTCGTTCCGTGTCCCGCTTTGGAATCGATTGAGACTGAACCTTTCAGCCGCTCGAGGACGGACCTTACGATGTCCATTCCCACGCCGCGTCCGGAGATCTCGGTGATTTGCTCCGCCGTGCTGAGACCCGGATGAAATACAAGATGAAGGGCGTCTGTGTCTGATAAGTGTTCCGCTTCTTCGTGCGAGAGCACACCTCGCGCGACCGCTTTGCTGACGAGTTTGAAGCGATCGATTCCGCCGCCATCGTCGGAGCATTCGATCACAATCTGATTTCCCTGATGAAATGCATTGAGTTTGACCGTGCCTTGGGCCGGTTTTCCGGCCGCGACACGTTCTTTGGGACTCTCAATTCCGTGGTCGACAGCGTTGCGCAGAAGATGCGAGAGCGGTTCGGAGATTGCGTCCAGAATGCTTTTGTCGAGATCGGTTTCTTGTCCAGAGACCTGCAGTACGACGTCTTTGCCGCACGCCTTGGCCACATCGCGAACGATTCTGGGAAAGCGCCGGAAGAGCTGCTCGACGGGCACCATTCGAATCTTCATTACCGACTTCTGAAGATCGTTCAGCACCCGTACCTGGAACGCCATCGCGTCAGAGAACTTCGTGCGCAGAGCATCCTTGGCAAATCGTTTCTCAAATTCGCCAGTAGCCTGCATCAGCATTGACTTTCCGATGACCAGTTCGCCCACCAGGTTGAGAACAGCATCAATCCGTTCCGCGTCGACGCGCAGCTTTGCGTTCGAGGGTGAACTTGATGCAGCAGATGCGTTTTCTTCGGATACTGGTTCGCCGTCCCGATCGGACAATCCGAGAACGTCTGCCTCATCTGCCGAAGGAGATTCTTTGAATTGCTCGGTCTGTTGATTCCCATTCAGGAAAGCAGGTTCGATCAGGACATTGGAAATAATCGATGGAATCCGACATTTGCCTTCGATACTCTCAACAGGTGCGGACGAGGCAACAGCGAATTCCAATACATCGATCTGCTCGGAGAGTGAATCCTCCTGCGGAAAAGCAGCCAGGATATCGCCGAGCTGACGTAACGCATTCCTTACTAGCTGAACTGCCGCTGCCTTCATCGGACAATTTGGATCAATTGCGAGTGCGATGTTGTAAACGACGAATCCATTTCCAAGCTCTCGCTCAATGGCGATCTGCTCGTACTCGGTCCAGGCAAAGCGGCCTGTGAGTTTGTATGGAACGATGTGACGCGGCTCGGGATTCGCAACCAGCTCGCGAATCAGTTCACGAACGGCACCGGCGGTTGGGGGCTGCGATCCATCACGATAGCTCGCGAGCAGAGCCGCAAAAATATCTGCGGCACTGAGCACCGCTTCAACCAGCTTGCCTTTGCTGGACGCAGCGATCTCTGGTGTGAGCACGTCTTCGAGCTGGTGGGCGAGACTGCTGAGTTCTTCGAAGCCGCATGCTGCTGAGTCGCCCTTCAGAGTGTGAACAGTCCTGCGCACTTCCCGGACAAGTTCCGAGTCTTGCGGGCTCTTTTCAAGACGGAGGCCCTGTTCGTTGAGCGCCTGCAGAAGTTCCGAGGCGGTTTCAAAGAACAACTCGCGCATCTCGAATTGTTGTTCTTCCGAGAAGAAGCTCAAACCGTCGCCTCGATGCGTTGATACGCAGTGCCGTTGTTCTCATGAATCATGCGGAACTTATCTGTAAGCCCAAACAGACTCTCTGCATGTCCAACGAGCAAATAGCCTTCGGGACTCAAACAGCGATAGAACTTGTCGATCAGGCGCTTCTGCTCGGCTTCATCGAAATAAATCATCACATTGCGGCAGAAGATTACGTCGTTGCGCTGCGGCAGGAATTCCGTTTTGAGATTGTGGAAGTCGAAGTGAACGAGTTCCTTCAGCGCCTTCTTCACGACATAACGGTCGCCGAGTTTGTCGAAATAACGCAGACGGAAGCTGTAATCGACGGCTTCCATCTGCGAATCCGTGTAAGAAGCTTCTTGTGCTGCGCGCAAGGCGGAGTAACTGATGTCTGACGCAAGGATCTCCACTTTCCACGGAGGCGGAATCAGAGGCTTGGGGGAGGGCATTTCGAACGGAAGTGGATTGCGCAGATAGTAGTAGGCCAACGCGTCGGAAATCTGCATCGCCATCGTGTACGGCTCCTGACCAGTTGAGCAGCCGGCGCTCCAGCAGCGTAGCGTCCAGTCACGGCGCGCCTGTTTGCGATGCAGAATTTCTTCAAGAATGGTTTTTTGGAAGAGATCGAGCTGTGCGCGATTTCGGAAAAAGCTGGTTTCATTAATGGTTAAGTTTTCGAGTAGTGCGCTCAGTTCGCCTTTCCCGTCGCGGCTCGTAAGCAGGCGGTAGTAGTTGTAAAAGCTGTCGAGATTACAGGCTTTCAACCGCCGCTGGAGCCGGTCTTGCAAAAAGTGAATGCGGCGCTCGTCAAAATGCATTCCGCATTCTTGATAGATCAACGTCTGCAGAAGCTTGAGTTCGGCGTCGCTAATGTTGATTGGAACAGTAAAAGTAGCCATTGAGCTCTCTTGAACCGCTGTTCAATATCGCGACGAACTGGGGACGTCCGAAGCAGATACTTCCCCCTTAATTCATTGCGGGAACCGCCATCTCTCCCAGTCTCTGCAGTTCACCTTTTTGCATGATCTTTGCAAGATCGACGAGGATGACCAGTCTGCCTTTCAGCTTGCCAACACCGGTCACGTACTTGATATCCGCATCGTCGAGAACGTCGGGCGGATCCTCGATCTCCTCCGGATGAACCCTCAGCACCTCTGACGCCGCGTCCACAATGAGTCCGACCATCTTTCTCTCGATCTCGGCGACCAGGATGCGATTCTTCCGATTTCGCTCGATTCTTTTTTCTCCAAAACGTTTGCGCAGATCGATCACTGAAACAATCTTTCCGCGCAGATTGATGACGCCTTCCACGTACTGCGGCGCATCCGGCACGGCGGTGATCTCGGGCACACGAACGATCTCGTGAACAAGATTGATCGGCACGCCAAAGGTTTCCTTCCCGATTCGGAAACCGACGAGTTGTAAGTCCTTTGCCATAGGGTTTTCGTCTAGTTCACCGTAGTTGCGTAATGCGCCCGAGGCTTCTGATCATCGTGCCAGCTTCCGTTTGCGGTCTTGCGGTTCCCATTAGCGTTCTGCAGCGTTTCCAGCACAAAGCGGTCCATCGATTCGAGCATGGCTCGCGACATCTTGTTCATCTGCTCGGCAGACGCGGCGAGCTCGGTCGATCCTGAAGTGGAACGTTGGATCAGTTCGCGCATCTTCTCCATCGCACGAACCACAGCCTGCGCCCCGGATGCCTGCTCCTCGACAGAAGAATTGATCTCGTGCGTAATTTCATTCAGCCGCGTAGTCGCGCGAGCGATTTGGGAAGAACCGTGCGACTGCTCGTTGGTCGCAGCGCCGATTTCCTGAGCGAACTTATAAACCTCGGTGACGACATTGGAGATCTTCTTGAGAGCGCTGCTGAGCTCTGTGCCTTGCACCAAGCCGTCGTTCACGATCGTCGTGCTCTTTTCCATGTTCTCGACGGCTTTTCGGGCTTCTTTCTGGATGCTCTCGATCAGATCGGAAATTTCGCGGGTGGACTGTGCCGATTTTTCCGCAAGCTTTCGAACTTCGTCTGCGACGACGGCGAAACCAAGGCCGTGTTCGCCCGCGCGTGCAGCTTCGATGGCCGCATTGAGAGCAAGTAGGTTCGTCTGTTCGGCAAGGTCGTCGATTACTTCGATGATCTTGCCAATGTCGTCCGCGCGAGTGCCAAGAGCGCGAATGATGCCCGATGACGCCTGAATGGAGCCGTTGATTTTGTTGAGCCCATCGGTGGTCTTTTCCATCGTCTGGATTCCGCTCTGCACCTCTTCGCGCGAGCGCTGCGAGATGTCCAGTAGAACCTTTGCGGTATCGGCAACGCGCTGAATGGAAGCGACCATCTGGTCGATCGATGCTGACGTCTCACTTACGCTCGATGCCTGCGTCTGCGTGTTCTTCACCATGTTCTGCACGTTGATGCTCATCTCATGCATGGTGCTGGTGACTTCATCGATGGCCGATGCGGCCTGAACATTGATCTTGGCGGACTCATCCGACGCGCTGGCGACCTCGTTCGACCCGCCTGCCACCTGCGACGCGCTATCACGCGTGCTCTTCACCAGTGCACGCAATCCAATTGTCATTTCCGAGAAAGCTCGGCCGAGCGTATCGCGCTGTGAACGAGGCTGTACCTGCACGCTCAGATCGCCCCCGGCAATCGCTTCAGAGAATCCAGCCATCTCCCGGAGATACGCGATCATCTTGTTGAAGCTCTTGCTCAGCTCGCCGATCTCGTCCTGACGCTCGATATCGATCTTCTGATCGAGGTCGCCAGAGTCGCCGATCTCACGCGCGACCAGCATCAGATGGAACAGAGGATCTGTGATCGACCTCGGAACGTAGTAGGCAATGACCATGCCGCCGCCAAGCGCGACTAATGCAAGAATGCTTGCAATCCAAGTCATCACCGTTCCCAAGCTGGTATCGCTTTGCTGCTGGTCGTTCAAGACCTGCTCGGTGGCCGTCATGGTTTGATCGACGGGATCCTTTACGCTCTTCAACCAATCGCTGGGATTCTGCTGCAGATAGAAGATTTGCAGTTCTGCAACCGTCGAATTTCCGGAATCGACCTGTTTGCGCTTCTCCATGAGCGGACGCGCAAATCGCTCCAGCCATTCGTGCTCTGCCTCATTCAGGCGGTCGAGGGGAGCACGTTCTTCCTCTGTTGCCTTGGCCTTGGTTTCGTGAATAGCTTCGTCAAGCTGTGATGCGCCGCTCACGACTTTGTCAGCCTCGGCAGGATCACCGCTCAGCAGGTAATTATCCAAATGGATTTGATTTTGGCTCACTTGATATTGCAGAGCCGAGGTGTCGCGCAGTACTTGAAATGAGCGTTGTGTGTGTTTCTTGGCGGAGTGCTCGCGAACTAGCGCGCCCACGTTAAAGAGGCCAAGCACGAACACAAACCCGATCATGATGCCAAAGCCAACGCGAAGCTTTTTTGCGATTGTCATTGCTTATGTACCTGCGTTATTCCAGGCGCCGAGCCTAGTTATTGCTATTGCTAAACCGAATCTCCACTACCTCAGTACCTTCGGAGCCGGGTTCATACCTCCACTGCTTCACCGCAGCTTCGGCCGCATCGATTAACAAGGGATGTCCACCTAAGGGCCTGACTGCCTTTACTTGGCCGTTCGCGCCTACGATAAGTTCCAGTTTCACCGCCCCGGTGACATTCATCTTTTTGGCGAGATCGGGGTATTGTGGGGCAACTTTCGATTTGATCTTCCGAACTGAATCTTCAGCGTGTGTAAGCATTGCAAAGCCCAGAACAAAGCCGACGACTACTCCAAACCAGCCAGACTTCTTAAAGAAGCTGCGCACAGTTTTCTCCTTGGGGTTAAATTCAGCCTGAAATCTGCACGGAGGGTGCCAGTATGGGCCGACTCGTGACCTCGGTAATCGACTTCGACGCAAGCTGTTGATTTTGCAAAGAAATGGTGCGACGGCTGAAGGATGCAGCCACTGTGTTCTAGGGACGAAAGTGTCTCATTCAACCCGGATCTGGCGTTTTCTCACGTCTCAAGCTGAGAAGTTCTCAGAGAAGTAACTGGTTACCGACGGTGCACGGCAATTCTGATTCGCGTTGACTCAAAATGAGATTGCAGGCTACCGTCGCAGTTCGGATCAAACTCGTTTTGAGACGCTCTCCGAACCATGAACCCTGTACATCCAGAATCGCCCACCGAGTTGGAGCGCTCCGAGCGTCATCGCCTGCGTGCGGAGACGCTCGTCTCCTTCGCGTTGGAAATGGGGGGATCGATTGAGCTGGATGACTTAGCTGCGAGATTCACCGCTAGAGCGATGAAACTTGCTGGAGCCAGATGCGGGTTCCTGGTGTTAATCAAGGATGGCCGGGCGCAAACTGTCATGTTCCAGCCCGGAACACTTCCTCAGCTTTCTTTTCATCGTCTGAATCGGGCGGTTGAAGCACTGATCGCGCGCTCCAGCGCTAAGGGTATCGTCCTCGCGGCGGATCGCTTCGATTTGCAGCTAGCGCAAGAGCAGGAGTGGCAGCAACTAATTGTCACGCCCCTTTGCGGTGGAAGAAACGAACTGCTCGCCGTTTTAGTACTCGTCGATTGCAAGTCTCACTCCGCCGCAGATGTCGAACTACTGCAAGCGATGTCGGTGCATGCTGCCGCCGCCCTGCAAAACTCGGAGCTCTTTGCACGTATCACGCGTGCAAGTCGGCAATGGGCTGAGATATTTGACTCTATCTCTGATCTCATGCTGCTACATGACGAGGACCATCGTGTGCTTCGCGTGAATCGTTCTTTGGCTGAAAAGTTGAAAAGAGAGCCTACGCAACTGCTTGGAGTTTCAGTCCGGGAATTATTTGCTCAGAGTTTTTCCGGTAAGGCTTGTCCGTTTTGCCTGGACGTTTCTGGTGAGCATTTCCGCGATGAGTTTCGTGAAGCGAAGACTGGCAACGTCTATTTGATCTCATCTTCCCGTCTGCGAAGTCCGGGGGATGATTCCCCACAAACCGTCCACGTTCTTAAAGATGTAACCGCTAGCCGCCGCGCAGAGCGACTCTATCGCGAACTATTCGACAACATTCAAGAAGGCGCGTACTTCTCGGCCCCGGATGGTCAACTGCTCGAGGTAAATGACGCTCTGGTACGCATGCTTGGGTACGACAGCCGGGAGCAGCTGCTTGCCGTCAGTGCAGAAAAGCTCTACGTCGATCCTGAACATCGGAGCATCGTCAAGCGCGCCCTGGATCAGTTTGGGCGACTTCGCAACCATGAGCTTGCTCTACTGCGTCGCGATGGCTCGATTATCTATGTTTTAGAAAACAGCTTCGTCGTACGCGACGATGCCGGGCGGGTAGTCGAGTATCGCGGCGTGCTTCTCGACATAACTGAAATGAAGCACGTGCAATCGCAGCTGCTGCGCGAGCACGACTTCAATACCCAGATCCTGAGCCATACGCAAAGCCTCATCGTAGTTGCGGATACTGCTGGTCTGGTGAGCTACGTCAATCGTCGGTGCTGCGAGCTGGCGGTCGGTTCCGGGAGCGATCTGGTCGGTTCCCGGATTGAAACGATGGTTGCTCCCAGTCATAGAGCAATGCTGCGGAACGCCATCGACTCTGTTCTCGAAGGAAAAGTTGTAAATAACCTCGAGCTTCCTTTGGTGCGCGATCGTCAGACAATCGGAAGCTTTTCTGTAAATCTGAGCCCGATGCGCAGCCCTTTGGGAGAGGTGAACAGCCTCGTGGCGGTCATGACAGATATCACCGACGTGGCCACGCTGCAGGCCAAGCTCATGCATACGGAAAAAATGGCGGCAGTCGGCCAGCTCGTTTCTGGCGTGGCGCACGAGGTGAATAACCCACTGACGGCCATTATGGGATTTGCCGATCTTCTGATCGACAGTCCGGAGCTGTCGATCGAAGCAAAAGAAGACCTGAGAGTGATCGTGCACGAAGCCCAGCGCACTCGCGAGATCGTCCGCAACCTGCTTAGTTTTGCTCGGCAGACTCCTCCGCAGAAGCAGGCCGTCGATCTCCACCAGGTCCTGCGCCGAACCATTTCCCTGCGCGCATACGACTTGAACAACGAAGGCGTTGAGCTTGTGGAACGTTTCGACGCAACGCTGCCGAAGATTACGGGAGATGCGCATCAGCTTCAGCAGGTGTTTCTCAACATTCTGAACAATGCTTTCGATGCAGTACGCGAGACTGGCAATCGCGGCCGCATCACAATCGCAACTTCACGCCTGCATGAGTGCGCCGAGATTAGCTTCACCGATACAGGGACCGGTATCGCGAATCCAGAACGAATCTTCGATCCGTTCTACACAACCAAGGAAGTAGGAAAGGGGACCGGCCTTGGTTTAAGTATCTGTTACGGAATTGTAAGAGAGCACGGAGGCGAAATTGTGTGCTTCAACAATCAGAATGTGCCGGGAGCTACCTTTTCTGTTCGTCTGCCGTTGTTAAATACCGGACGTGGATTGGCAAAGGCTGCAGCGGCCTCGGTTTAACGATAGAAACAACGAACGAAGAAGACCACTATGAGTAAGTTGCCTCTGCTGATAATCGAAGACGAAGCGGCGGTGATGTCGTTCCTCCGTACCGCACTCGAGCGCAATGGCTACTCCATAGTAAGCGCGTCTTCGGGTGCCGAAGGTCTGAAGCTACTAGAAAGCGGCGCGTACATGGGAGTGATCTCTGATATGCGCACGCCTGGTGGCGTCAGTGGTGCGGATGTTCACGCTTGGATTCGCGTCAATCGTCCGGAACTCTCACGACGCATTCTGTTCATCACCGGCGATACCGTGAATCGCGAAACTATGGACATTCTGGAGAAGACCGGCGCACCGTGTATTGAAAAGCCTTTCCGGGTTGCTCAGCTGTTGCGCAGCATTGAAACCCTAATGGCAGGTGAAGCGCGATGAGCCAGGAGACTCTTCATCTGCTCGTCGTTGACGACCAGGAGAGCATTCGCAAGTTGTGCGTCACCGTTGGCGCATCACTTGGGTTGCGCTGCACGCAGGCCGAGAGCGCCGAGACAGCTCTCGCCGAACTCGATTCCGATGCTCCCGACATGATCCTCGCTGATCTAATGATGCCGAATATGTCGGGGCTTGATTTCCTGACGGAAGTGAAAGGCACAATGCCGCACGCCGAGATCGCCATTATGACCGGCCATGGTTCGATCGAGAGTGCGGTGCAGGCGATGCGTCTTGGTGCATACGACTACATCACGAAGCCGTTTCGAATCGAGGAGTTGAAGCTTCTGCTGGAGCGAATGCGCGAGAAGGTGCAGCTCGTAAATGAAAATATTTTTCTACGCGAGCGCGTGAATACCGAAACAGATTTGAGCGGCATCGTCGGATCATCCGTAAAAATTCAAGACGTGTTGCGGATGATCGCTCGCTTGAAAGACACGCGCACCCCGGTCCTCATCACAGGCGAAAGCGGAACTGGGAAGGAACTGGTCGCCCGTGCCATTCATTTCCGCGGGCAGTATGCGAAGCGTTCATTCGTTGCCGTCGATTGCGGTTCTCTGGTTCCGACACTGATCGAAAGTGAGCTTTTTGGATACGAAAAAGGCGCATTTACAGGTGCAGCGCGCAACAAAGAAGGACTTTTCGAAAGTGCTAATGGAGGAACGATTTTCCTCGACGAAATCGGCGAGCTGCCGCTGGAAATGCAGGCGAAACTTCTTAGAGTTTTACAAGAGAAGGAGGTTCGACCAGTCGGCAGCAACACTCGCGTAAAGGTCGACGTGAGGGTAATCGCGGCGACAAATCGTGATCTCGAAGCTGCATACAAAGAAGGCACCTTCCGCAAGGATCTTTATTTTCGGCTGAATGTCGTCACGATGCATCTTCCACCGCTGCGCGAACGCAAAGCCGACATTCCCGCTTTGGTTCATTGGTTCCTGAACAAGTTTGTTCCCGGGCAGAACATCCAGATTACTCAGGCCGCGATGCAGGATCTTCTGCAATATGAGTGGCCGGGCAACGTTCGAGAGTTGGAAAACTGCATCGAACGTGCCGTGGCTTTAGGCAGTCAGAACGCAATCGATGTCCATGACCTCCCGCCTGCGATTCGTCGGCTGTCGGAGCCGTCTGGAGGAGATATAGAGCCACTTCCAGTTAAGTCAAGCGATCTTGAAGAGTTGGAGCGAGAGACTATCTTGCGTGTTTTCGAGCAAACGAAGGGCGACAAGGCCCTCACTGGACAAATGCTGGGTATCAGCCGTGCCACTCTGTATCGCAAATTGAAACGGTACAACATCGGCCAGTCTTCCCAGATTGGAGCCGTGGTAGCAGTCCCGAAATGAACCCCTAGGGACGCCTCCTGGTGAGACGGCGTTTCATTTTGAGATGCTCAAAAGCGTTTCAGGTCTCCCGAATGGCATTTCAGACGAGTTATCAACGGCTTAGAAGCAGCCACCATTTGGCACCTGTTTTGCACATCTTCAACCGTCGAACTCTGTGTGTTCGAAGGGAAAGGCTGCACGATGACGGTTGCGCGAGACTCACTGAGACAGGAACTGACAAAAAATGGGAATCAGGGTCCGCAACTCCCCGATCTGGAGCGCCTGGCGCAGTTCTTCCCCGATGGTACGAGAGTGAAGATGCCGGTGGAGGTTTCGCGCGTGGGTGCGAGTTCGTCGGACTCCGTGCGTACCGTTTTGGAATATGGGACTGCGCGAGAAGTGATCTTTCGCTCCATAGTGCCAATGGAGTTTGGCGACCGCCTACGGCTAACCAACCGCGACGGTTCTTTGGATGCCGAGGCGGAGGTAATGGCGGTACAGATCAGCGCTTCTGAAACTCTGGTGGCGGCTCGGTTCACAGCCGAGGTGCACAACTGGATTATTAAATGATGAGTACCGCGACTGCATCCCTGATGGAAATCGCCGCCGAGTGGCGCAGTGCACGGCGTCTATATTCGTTTTATTCTGCCCTTATCCGTGAATTCCAGCTCGACGTTCCGCACTGCAAAGAGCTCGAAAATCCTGTAGACCGCGCAGAACGCGAGGTCCTGGATAAAGTTCACAAGTGGTTCGATCAAGTTGATCGCCAGGTGCAGGTCGCACAGATGCGACAGCTCTTGCAGAGCGATCGCTTTGGCGAGGAGCAGTTGTTGCGAGCGTTGCTATTGCGGCATCTGCCGCACCAGCAGCGCGATGAAGCACTCCGGGACAAGCTCGACTACCTCCTGGTGCAGTACTTCGCTGCAGTCGCTCCGCACCATCCACATGACAATCACGTGAATTCATCCGAAGTTGCACAGGCGCTTCGACCTGTGCTCGGCTCCGTCAGTCCCCGCGAATTTCCATGGACGAAAGAGTTGGAGGAAATCGCGAATAGCGTCGATCGCTGTTCGACTCTTTCCGAACTGCTCGACAGCGGACTCGTCGAGCTCGGCAGAAATAAGAAGAAAGCGCTTGGTGTCCAATACTTCTCTCCGGAAGCACTTGTCCAGATCACGAGATTCAACTTCCGTTTGCGGCTCGGATTCTTCCGTCTCATGCACTTGGATTTGCAAGCCATTCGCAGTGCCATTCAGCAACTCGAGAGCGCGGGTATAAGCAGCGTAGACTGCCGCGACGCAGGCCTCGGTTCCAAAGAACCTCTTGCGACTTTGCGAACTCTTTGCCATCAGTGGAAGAAGCCATTTCGGGAAGCCTATCGGGCAGGCCAGTCGTTCCGGCAGCTTGGACAGGTTCGCAACATTCTGACCAAGAACATACAAACAACAGGATCAACCAAGAATGGAGCGACGCCGGTCTCATCTCACGCAGGGCCTCCGGAGTTTGCAGTCACCGCGCCTGACGCGGTGCCGATTGAATCTCATGCTGAAGCGAGTCTTGAAAAGGTAGTGGAGACGATTTCGGAGCAGCTCTTCGGTTCGAAGCAAAAGAGCACGGTATCCACGGTTATCGTCGGGCGCGCGAAAGAAGTGCTGGCATCGTGGGAAGTCAAAGCCTTTGTTCAGGGAGGCGACGCGACTTGTGGAGCAATTCAGCGAGCAGTTGCCGCACGGTGTTTGGTCGCAACTGCCGCCGCTATGGCGAAAGAAGGAAACAAGAGCGGACTCATCGAGGCTCTGGATTGTTCGCATCATCAGGCTGCGGCTATTCAGGAGCAGGTCGCAAAAGCGAAAGAGCGCGGCGATATCGATGCGGCAGTAAGCCTCGCGGCAACCGCTAAGCGGTTGCTCGCTGTCATCGACGCAACGGAGAAGTTGAAGTAATGAGTCAAATCGCCAATCCGGTCGCGAGATTGCTCGTCGTCTCTGATCAGGCAGGCTTTTTCCGTGATCTGGTCGCGCGATGGCAGATGCAGGCGCAAGTCCCGGAGTTCACTGCCGTGAACAGCGATTTGCTGCGCAGTACGAGCGCTTCGGCTTTCGACGTTGTCATCTCGGGAGACCTGCAATCGCCGCGTGCCAACGAAATCCGCACGCTGCTCAATCGAGGAGCTGCGCCGAGCGTTTACGTCTGTGCTGCGGGAGAGTCTGTGCATGGGTTGCGTCGAGCGTATCCACGCCTGAACGTGATTCCAAGACATGATGCGTGGCTCGATACGGTGGTTTTGGTTATAGAGGAAATTCTTAAGCGACGAGAGGTTTCCGCCCACATTCAGCGTCTTGAGCAGAACGCGCGATCACAGGAGATACACGCTGCGTTGGGTAAATACATGGCTGATATGCGCCACGGGTTTAACAACGCGCTAACGTCCATTTTGGGAAACGCAGAATTGCTGATGCTGCAATCGGCGGGTCTCGACCCGAACATGCGCGAGCAATTGGAAACGCTACACGCGATGACACTCCGCCTGCACGAAATGATGCAACGCTTTACCTCATTAGAGCTGGAAATGCAGTGCGCCGAGAAAACTGCACGGTCGGAGAAGAACTTGGGTTCGCTTACATTAGCGGCCAGAGCTTGAGATGGAGTTATAGAAATAATCGTGAAAAAGATTCTTATCGTCGATGACTCGCTTGCAGAAGTGAAGCTCATGGAAGCTGTGCTTCAGAAGGCGGGCTATTGGCCTGTCGCGATTCACGATCCCCGGAAGCTCGAAGCGACTATTGCGGCAGAACGTCCAAGTTTAATTTTGATGGATGTCGTGATGCCGGAACGTAATGGGTTCCAAGCCTGTCGTGAATTGAAGGGCAGTGCGGAGTTTAGCTCCATACCAGTCGTCATCGTGAGTTCGAAGAATACCGAAAGCGACAAATTCTGGGCGCAGCAACAGGGAGCTGATGGCTATGTAATTAAGCCGTTTACTCCAGCCGAGCTACTCGGCGCAGTGCAGAGGTTTGTGTAAGGTGCTTGAAGAAACGCCAACTCCGCAGCAGCTTGAGCCAATCTCGGCAGACCAGATCGAGGTTCCCGATCTAGCACTGGGTCCCGAGGAGCCTGTTCGCCAGTACTGCGTCTTTCGCGCAGGACGCGAGCGCTTCTGTTTATCGGTGTTGGAAGTAGAAGAGGTGGTGGATTGGCCATCGTTAACGCGTATGCCGCTGGCGCCCAGCTTTCTGATGGGCATCTTCAATTTGCGCGGATCGATTGTTCCGATCGTGGACATCGCGTTCAGCGAGGGCCGGCGTCCGGACCTGCCGCCGCGACAAGTTGTCGTGGCGTATCTACCCGCCGAGGGAGAACGCGATCATCTTCGCATCGGCATTGCGGCCGACGAGGTGTTTGGAACCTATAGCACTTCCGAGCCGCTGATTTTGGCCGACATCCCTCGCGACGTTCCGCATTGCTGCGGAATGTTGCGCCAGGAGGATCGGCTTGCGTTGACGCTGGATTTAAAAAGATTGGTGGAAGCATTTCCGGTTCCGGTGATATGACCAAATTGGGACTGTGGAGTTTAGGTATTCGGAGGCAGTTATGAAAGGTCGGCTGAATCAAGCCATCTGGACATTGGGAGCGATCAACGCCGCAGCGTTGTTGGCCGTTCTCTATTTCGCATACTCGGCAGGCTCGCACGCCAACGGACTTGGCATCGGCGACGCGATGTCCGCCCCGGGTGAGACGCCAAAGCTGTTTCTGGCCGCGGTGCTCGTGGGATTGTCGGCGGCGATGTTCGTTTTATTCCGGCTCTCCAACAAAATAGCGAAGCCAGTGAACGAACTGGTGAACTACTCGCAAAAGTTCGCTAACGGCGAGTACAACAGCCGCCCGCATATCGAAGGTGATGACGACTTCACCGTGATTGCGGAGAACTTCACGCGCAGCTCGGAGCGCATCAGCCGCGCCGTTCACAACCACGAAGCCCAGGAAGCTCTGCAGAAGAGCGTAACGGACTTTCTGACGGTCGTCAGCCAGATCGCTCGTGGCGATTTGACTCTCCGTGGACGAGTCACCAACGATGCCTTGGGCAACGTTGTTGATTCCGTGAACTACATGCTCGACAACTTCGCCAAAGTGCTTGAGCGCGTGCGCAAGGCAGCTGTCGATGTTTCCTCCAGCGCCAATGAAATTCTGCTCTCCTCCGAAGACATGGCGAGCGGCGCTGTGCAGCAGGACCAGGAAATCACCAACACGTCGTCTGCCGTGGAAGAGCTAACGGTCTCGATGAAACAAGTGTCGAACAACGCGGAAGCATCTGCCGAAGCTGCGCGGCGCGCTCTCGATGCCGCCGAACAGGGCAACCGCTCCGTCCGCGACACTCTGGAAGGAATGCAGCGCATTCGCTCCTCGGTGCAGGCGACGGCGAAAAAGATCAAGTCCCTAGGTGACCGCTCGCTAGAAATTTCGGAAATCATCAACGTGATTAACGACATTACTGAGCAAACCAACCTGCTGGCTCTGAACGCCGCGATCGAAGCGGCGCGAGCGGGCGAAGCCGGACGCGGATTCGCAGTCGTCGCCGACGAAGTCCGCAAGCTCGCAGAACACTCGAGAACTGCCACGAAGGACATTGCAGGCCTCATCAAGGCCATTCAGGCCGAAACCAACGAAGCCGTCGTCGTCATGGAAGAAGGAACCAAAGAAGTGGAAGTCGGAGCGCGTCTCGCCGATCAGGCTGGTAAAGCGCTGGAAGCGATTTCGAGCGTCGTACGTCAGTCTGCAGAGCTGGTTCAAGAGATCTCGCTCGCGTCGAAGCAACAGGTGCGCGGCACAGAGGGCGTGGCGAATGCCATGCAGATCATCTCCAACATTACGCGCCAGACCTCTCAAGGCGCACGCCAGACGGCGCGTACAGTCGAGAACATGGTGAAGTTGTCAGAACAGTTGAACGAAGCGCTTTCGCAATTCCGCATCAGCTCCAGCGGGCCTATTGAGATGAAGGAATTGAGTTCAGCAGCGGCAGTTGCGCGGCGATAGTCGAGCAGGAATGGCTGATCACGAACTGTGGGTGAGAATTCAAATTCGGTACTGGTAACCGAGCATGAGCTCGGCGAGCTGCGTTCATTTATCGAGCGTCGTTCTGGAATTCTGTTTGACGAATCCCGCACTCGTTTCTTGTCCAAGCACGTCCGTGAACATCTCATTCAGAGACACCTGGGGCGAGCCTCCGAATTGCTCCGAGCCATTAATGGTTCGAACGCCGAATATGAATTACTACTGGAAAGGCTTCTCACGCAGGAGACTTCATTCTTTCGCTATCCAGCGGTTTATCGGGCGCTCGCAGAAAAAGTTTTGCCAGAGATTCACGCAAAGAAGTTTTGGAGCAATCCACGCACCCTACGGGTATGGAGCGCAGGCTGTTCGACCGGCGAAGAGCCGTACTCAATCGCGATCAGCGTACTCGACGCACTGGAACTCCCGGATGCCTGGAACATTGAAATTCTGGCGACTGACATCAGCCGTAATGCGTTGAATGTCGCCGAGCGTGGTTGCTACACCAAGCGTGATCTGGAATCGCTGAGCTCTGAACAGATCGGAGCGTACTTCACCCGGTCCGGTAAAGATGAATTGCGAGTAAAGCCGAAAGTGCGCAACATGATCACCTTCGCCCAAATGAACCTCGCGCAGATTGTTTACATGGGACGCTTCGACTGCATTTTCTGCATGAACGTCCTCATTTACTTTTCCGACGACCTACGGGCGAATTTGATCCGACGCTTTCACGAGTATCTGGAGGCGGATGGATATCTGTTCTTGGGCCATGCAGAGTCGGTAGCAAAAGCCAAAGTGGAACTGGAACCAATCGTTATTGCCGACTCGATGATTTATCGCAAGTCGGCGCTAGCGCGCAGCTCTGCACAGGAGAGTCTGTGAGTACGCCGGGAGCAGAATTCGTCGAGGTCTTTCTTCAGGAAGCCTCCGAGCACCTGCAATTTTTGCGGGAATACTCCGGCATTCTCCAGGATCCATATCCGGTTCCAGAAGACATTCAGCGGCTTTACATTTCTGCGCACACGCTTGAAGGCAGCTCCGGGTCTTACGGTTTTCCGCTGTTCCGAGAAGTGGCAAGCAAGCTGAGCCACATCTTTCAATACGCGATGAACGCCACCATCGCTGCAGA
>CAYZHX010000057.1:16859-23648 GCA_964476905.1 uncultured Terriglobales bacterium | reverse complement strand
CGCTGCGCACGCGCAGCAAGGGTGACAGCATCTCGCGTTCTGATAAGTTCCGCGCCATGTTCCCGGTTGACCAGCACGCGAATGTCTCTGGACTGATTTATCAGAACCTCGCTCCCGTTGTCGCTCCTCTGCGAGGCCAGCTCCCTGCATCGCAATTGCAGTCGATTCAGACTCTGGTTGCGAACAGCGAGCCTTCGGTAATCTGCGCCTACGGCGACGAGAATCAGATTGAACTGGCGAGCACGAGCAAAACGCTGGGAATCGACCTGAAAACGCTCACGATCTCGGCACTGCTCGATCAGTTGAAATCGGGAACTCCGAAAGCCCAGACTCCGTAAAGGACAGCAATGACGCCAGTCATCCAATTCGACGGCCTGGAAGTTCGTTTCGGCGTGCGCGCAGTTCTCAAGCAGCTCCGAGGCGAGCTTCGCGGACGCTGCATTGGCTTGCTGGGTCCTAACGGATCGGGCAAGTCAACACTACTGAACACGCTGCTCGGCTTTTATCCTCCAGCGCAAGGTACGGCACGCATCTTCGGCAAAGATATCGGCGTGTATAGCCGCGAGTTGCGCGGCTTGATCGGCTACATGCCCGAGAGCGACGCGTTCATCTCCAACATGACCGGCGTGCATTTCGTCCGCTACATGGCCGAGCTTTCGGGAGTGCCGTCGGCGCAAGCACTGGAACGCGCACACGAAGCGCTCTTCTATGTGGGACTCGGCGAGGTGCGTTATCGCAAAGTGGGAACATACTCGTTGGGCATGAAGCAGCTTGCCAAGTTGGCGCAGGCGATTGCGCATGGTCCCAAATTGGTGTTCCTGGACGAGCCCACGAACGGCCTCGATCCGCCCGCGCGTACGCGCATGATTCAACTCATTCGCGAAATTCGCGATTCGGGAGACATGCACGTGGTGATCTCTTCGCACCTTCTCCGTGATGTAGACGAGTGCTGCGATGAAGTGATCATTCTCCGAAACGGGAATATAGCAGGCATCTGCAATATCGAAGAAGAGCGTCGACTCAACCGCAAATTCCTCGAACTCGAAACACACGGCGAAGACAACTCATTCGCCGACGCAGTCCAGCAACTCGGCTGCGAGTGCGCGTTGTTTGGAAAGGGAAGAATGAAGGTCGTGTTGCCGGAGTCGATTGAAATCCGCGAGCTCTATAAGATCGCTGCGCAGCGGGAGGTGCAAATCCGTCGCATGAATTACCGGCGCGATTCCCTCGAAGACATCTTCCTCAAAGCCATGGAAGAAGTGGGGGCACGCAATGGCAGTTTATAAGCGCAGCTACAAGCCGTACGAAGGCCGCACGACGTCGGACCGCTGGCGTTTCCTGGTGCTCACACGTTACGGATTCTCTGGATTGTTCGATTCGCGCCTGTTTACCGGGGCATTCGTACTGAGCTTCGTTCCGTTCCTAATCGCATTTGCGATGATCTACTTTGCTCACAGTGCGAGCTTACGTGCGCTTCTGCAGGTTCAAGGTCCCGGGCCCAACGTCGGACAGATCAACAACTACTTTTTCCTCACGTTTCTCGCAGTGCACTCGTGGATTTCCTTTCTGCTCATTACCTGGCAAGGGCCGCAGCTCGTAGCGTCAGACTTAGCCAACAATGCGCTCCCGCTGATGTTGGGGAGGCCTATCTCGCGAACAGAATATGTCCTCGGGAAATTCCTAGTAATTGCCAGCCTGCTTTCGGTGGTTACATGGATACCAATGCTCATCCTGTTTTTTCTCAATGCAGGCCTTGAGGGTGACGGCTGGCTTTGGTCGCATCTATGGCTAGGAAGCGCGATTTTCCTGGCGTCCTGGATGTGGATTGCGATCGTGGGCCTCGTAGCGCTTGCCGCCTCAGCATGGCTTAAATGGCGAGTTGCCGCCAGCGCGCTAATGTTGGCCTTCTTCTTTGTCGGACCGGGATTCGGCGCGGCCATTAATGCCACTTTGCATACGAACTGGGGACACATGTTCGATGTCCTGTACGCGGTAAAACTGATTTGGGTCGGGCTCTTCCGTGTGCCAATCTCTACAGCTCACGATTTGGACATGCTTGCGATTCCGGAGTGGGCCGCATGGTGCACGGTAGCTACGACCTGCGGAATCTCGCTCCTGCTGCTGAATCGACGCCTGAAAGCGCGTGAGGTGGTACGAGGATGAGTACAGCTTTGGGAGATAGGGCACAGGTTGCAGGGAACAGCGCCACTGCTAACGCATTTGCAATGACTTCACCTTCGCCCGCTCGGAAAGACAACAGCGGTCGCGACCGCATCGTGCTACAGAATGTGTCGAAGTTCTACGGCGAAGTTCTCGGCGTCAACCGGGTGAATCTTTCAATTCCGCCAGGCGTTACTGGGCTCGTTGGTCCGAACGGCTCAGGCAAAACGACATTGATGAATTTGATGACGGGCCTCATCCGTCCAACCCAAGGGCGCGTTTCCGTTCTGGGAACCTTGCCCGACCGTCCGGAAGAGCTGTTCCGCAAAGTTGGCTATTGCGCGCAGTTCGATTCATTCCCGAAGGGAGTCACCGGGTTTTCGTTTGTGTACAACACATTGCGACTGCACGGACTCGACGATCACGAATCTGTGCGCCTGACGCTGGAAGCGCTGGAGCGCGTGGCTATGACCGAAGCCGCAGATCGCAAAGTCGCTGGCTACAGCAAAGGCATGCGGCAGAGAATTCGTCTGGCGCAAGCGATCGCGCATCATCCCACGGTACTTATTCTCGACGAGCCACTGAATGGCCTTGATCCCATGGCGCGCGCCGAATCGCTTGAACTCTTTCAAGCACTCGGCAAAGAGGGCCTCCACGTAATCATCTCCAGCCACATTCTGCATGAAGTGGACAAGATGTCCGACCAGGTGATCTTGATGAGCAGCGGATATGTCGTTGCCGAAGGACAGATTCATGCGGTCCGCACCGAAGTCAAAGAACACCCAATGCAAATTCTCGTGCGCTGCTCCGACCCTAACCTGTTGGCTTCGCGTGTCTTTGCACAAGATCATGTAGTCGAAGCCAAGCTTGTGGACAATGGCAAAGGCGTTCTTGTGCGCACTCGTGATGCCGATGCTTTTTATCTCCTCCTGAACCAGCTCGTGGTGAAAGACAACATCTCTCTTGAGACAGTCGCCCCTGCCGATGACGACGTGAATTCCGTCTACCAGTACCTGATCGGATCGGAGAACAAGACGATATGAGCCGCATCGCTCAACTACGCCAAACTCTCGCCGAGCAACCTTGGGAACTGTGGGGACGTCAAGTCGCAGCGATCCTCCGCATGGACCTGCGCAAGAACTTCTTATCACGCCGTGGCATCTGGATTTATCTCCTGGCCTTCGCTCCAGTGGTGATCATCACCCTGCATGCGATTATCGACCGTGCCGATCCGAGGCAGATACACAACGACACGGAAGTTCTAGCCGGCATCTTCCAATTCTTTTATCTGCGTTTCGGAATTTTTTTCGGATGCCTCGGTATATTCACCTGGTTGTTTCGCGGCGAAGTTATCGAGAAGAGCCTGCATTACTACTTCCTCGCCCCAGTGAAAAGGGAAGTGTTGCTGCTGGGCAAGTTCGTTGGTGGCGTGGTCACCTCAATCACGCTGTTCGGGCTGGGAGTGCTGGCGTGCTTCTCTGTAATGTATGCCCATTTTGGTTCTGCAGGACAGTACTACGTCTTTAGTGGTCCCGGAATGGGACAGCTCCTCGCCTACGTCGGCGTCACTGCGCTAGCCTGCATCGGCTATGGCGCAATCTTCCTGATGTTGAGCCTGTTGATCAAGAATCCGATCATTCCCGCGGCAATCGTTCTGGGATGGGAAACGTTCAGCCCGGTTTTGCCTTCTTTGGTGCAGCGGTTTAGCGTGACGTACTACCTGAAACAGCTTTGCCCGGTGTCAATTCCACTAGACGGGCTAATGGCACTCTTCACGGTCGTCAGCGAACCGGTAAGCACGTTCGCGGCGATCCTTGGCCCGATTGTTCTTGCAGCGTTGGTTCTCGCGCTGGCGTGCAAGTTCGTCCGCCGATTCGAGATCAGCTACGCCACGGAGTAGACGGATCGTCTGCAGCAAGAAAAATTGCAAGGTTCTCTTGGAAGATTTGGTCGGGGAGAGAGGATTTGAACCTCCGACCCCCTGGTCCCGAACCAGGTGCTCTACCAGGCTGAGCCACTCCCCGACGTGTAGAAAAGGCAGTGGAATCGCCCGTTTCGTGCGCGATTCCGGTTTCTTGAGTATAGCAGAGCGAAGAGGCTGTCTTAGGCGTGAGACAGGAAGGGCGCGGGTTCGGCGCATTTGCAGAATACGCGTATAGAATGGTCGAAACGGAGGCGCCGATGAAGCGTCGCGATTTCCTCGTCCGTTCCGCTTACGGTTTGGGAGCTGCCTGGCTGAGCTCTCATTCTTTCGCCAGCAATGTCCTTAGCCAGGCTCTCCCTCAACGCTTGGCCGCGAGCGACACCGTCACACTCGGCAAAACGGGTATCAAGACTAGCCGTTTAGCGATGGGCACGGGTACTGTCGGCTTCGGACATACGTCTCACCAAAGCTCAATGGGAGTGAAGGGACTGTCTGAGCTTCTGCTAAATGGCTACGATCATGGTTTGCGCTTCTTTGACACTGCGGACTCGTATGGAAGTCATCCGCATGTGGCCGAAGCTATTCGGCAGATTCCGCGCGACAAAGTCACGGTGATGACGAAAACCTGGGCGCGCGATCCGCAAACCGCGCGTGCCGATCTGGATCGTTTCCGCCGCGAGTTGAAGACTGACTATCTCGATATCTGCCTCATGCACTGTCTCACTGAGGCCGATTGGACTACACGTTTTCGCGGCGTGATGGACGTCTTGTCTGAGGCCAAAGAGAAAGGCATCATACGAACTCACGGATGCTCGTGTCACAGCATCGAAGCGCTTCGCGCGGCTGCAAAGTCTCCATGGGTGGAAGTTGATTTGGTGCGCATGAACCCTATCGGATCGCATATGGATGCAGAACCGGAAACTGTGGCCAGCGTTATCCGGGAAATGCGCGCAGCAGGAAAAGGAATCATCGGAATGAAGATTCTCGGCCAGGGAGACCTGAGGAATCGGCAGGATGAGGCGCTTAAGTTCGCTCTTTCACTTGGCACACTGGATGCATTTACGATCGGAGCGGAGAGCAAGAGGGAACAGGAGGATCTGATTCGCAGAATCAGTGCAGTGGCATAACAGCCGAGAGCTTGCCCTTACCAGATCTCTCGTCAGGAGGCTTTATGAAGCGTCGTGAGTTTCTCAAAGGAATCGCTGTTACTGGAATCGCCTCTTCACTCGATCCAGTTCTCAATGCAGCTAACGGTTCGATTCCGCGACGGACACTCGGTCATACCGGCGAGAAGGTCTCGATGGTGGGGTTGGGCGGTTACCACATTGGGAATCAAAGCGATGAGAACGAGAGCATCCGAATTATCCGAACGGCGCTCGACGAGGGCATCAACTTCCTCGATAACTGCTGGGACTACAACGGTGGGCAAAGCGAGATCCGCATGGGCAAGGCTCTGCGGGATGGCTACCGGCAAAAAGCTTTCCTGATGACGAAAATCGACGGACGAGACGCCAAGACGGCCGCGAATCAAATTGACGAATCGCTTCGCCGGCTTCAGACCGACCGCATCGATCTGCTGCAATTCCATGAAGTCATTCGCATGAACGATCCCGAGCGACTCTTCGCGTCCGGCGGTGGCATGGAAGCTGCCGTGAAAGCGAAAGAGGCAGGAAAGATTCGTTACATCGGATTCACAGGACACAAGAGTCCGGAGATCCACCGGCACATGCTAGAGGTTGCTGATCAGCACAAGTTCCTTTTCGACAGCGTACAGATGCCTCTGAATGTGATGGACGCGCACTTTGACAGCTTCCAGAAAATCGTTCTTCCCATTCTGGTCAAGAAGAACATCGGCGTGCTGGGAATGAAGCCGATGGGAAGCGGCATCATTCTGAAGAGTAAGGTGGTGACACCGGTTGAGTGCCTGCATTATGCGATGAGTCTGCCGACGAGCGTCGTGATCACCGGATGTGATTCGATGGACGTACTGCAACAGGCGCTCAAGACCGCTCGCGAGTTCAAGCCTCTCGATGACGCTCAACGAGCCGCCCTCTTGGCCAAGACGGGGGAAGTCGCGAAGCGAGGTGAGTTCGAGCTTTACAAGACAAGTACGAACTTCGATGGAACAACTCACAATCCGCAGTGGTTAGGATGAGCATGGCATCAGCGCCACAGTTTCTGACTCCTAACCTCGATCGGAAAGAGCATGCGTTGCGTGCGCGCCTGGCGTCGTTGGAAAGCGTTCTCGTCGCCTACTCCGGTGGAACCGACTCCGCGTTTCTGGCATGGTCGGCACACGAGGTGCTCAGAGAAAAAATGCTAGCGGTGCTGGCAGATTCTCCCAGCCTGCCGCGCCGTGAACTAAAGCTGGCGATTGAATTCGCAGAGCATTGGCACATTCCGCTTAAGGTCATCGCGACTCAGGAAATGGAGCGGTCGGAGTATGTACGGAACGACGCAGGCCGCTGCTTCCATTGCAAAGACGAGCTGTTCACCATTGTCGAAAAAGAACGGGCTCGCCTGGGCTTTCAACACATCGCTTATGGCAAGAACCTTGACGATGAGGGCGATTTCCGGCCGGGACAACGCGCAGCTGAACAGCACAACGTGTTAAGTCCGCTCGCTGAGGCCGGGCTTACGAAGAGCGATATCCGATCGCTTTCCCAACGTACTGGTCTTGAGATTTGGAACAAGCCTGCTTCGGC
>CAYZHX010000057.1:0-16759 GCA_964476905.1 uncultured Terriglobales bacterium | reverse complement strand
CGCTCTCTGTCTGAAATTAAGAGAATCATTGAGGCGGCGGACGTGCCGCAGCGCGCGCGCGACACTGCAATTCGTGCGTTCGAACTTCTGGGCGAGGCTGAGTCAGGAATTCATAATGTTCCAGTCGAATCGATTCATTTCCATGAAGTCGGCGCTGTGGATGCGATCGTGGACATCGTCTGCGCATCGGTCGGATGTCACGCGCTAGGCGTCGATCAATTCATTTGCTCATCGCTGAATGTGGGCGGAGGCACGGTGAAGTGCGCGCATGGCGAGTTTCCCGTTCCGGCTCCGGCGACACTTGCTTTGCTCAAAGGCGCTCCGGTTTATTCGTCAGAAATCAACAAAGAGCTGGTCACGCCGACGGGCGCTGCGCTCGTCCGCGCACTGAATTGTTCGTTCTCTACATTTCCTCCGATGAGGGTGGAGTCGATCGGCTACGGCGCCGGTTCGCGCGATCTCCATGGATCTCCGAACGTACTGCGCATTTCGATTGGCGAATTAGTTGAAACGCATGCACCAAGCGGTCACCATGATTCCAGTCACGAAGTAACTGTGCTGGAGACCACCATCGACGATCTCAGTCCGCAGGTGATGGGCTACGTTACGGAACGTTTGCTCGCGAGTGGAGCATTGGATGTGTTCATCGTGCCAGCCCAGATGAAGAAGAACCGGCCGGGATCGCTGCTGACCGTCTTGTGTGACGAACAGGCTGCATCAACGCTGCGTGAAGTCATTTTTCGCGAAACCAGCACGATTGGCATTCGAACAAGGCGTGAGCGGCGCGACTGCCTCGAACGCGTAACGATTTCCGTATCAACGCAGTGGGGCCTTGTGCGTCTAAAAGAGTCGCGGTTGAACGGAACCGTAACGAACTTCTCTCCCGAATATGAGGACTGCCGCCGAATTGCACAAGCAAACGGGGTACCTTTGAAGCGGGTCCAGCAAGAAACGATCAACGCCTATTTTTCGCAGCAAAAGTCCGTTCCAACCCCTGGCGACAGCGGCAAAACCCTGAGCACGAAGTCGCAAGTCGCCTGAGCAATGGACCAGAGCTCACTCAGGAAGCTGCTCGAACAGGTTCGCGATTCCCAGCTCTCACCTGAAGAAGCTATTACGCGACTGCGCCATCTCCCCTTTGAAGATTTGGGCTTCGCCAAGATCGATCATCATCGGCCACTGCGCGTCGGCATGCCCGAAGTGATCTATTCGGAAGGCAAGACTCCGGAGCAAGTCGCTGAGATCTTTACGCGAATGGCGGAGCGCACGGACAACGTGCTCGCAACTCGGGCGAATCGCGACAAATTCGACGCTGTCCACGCTCGTGTCGCTGAGGCTCAATTCCATCCTATTTCGGGATGCGTCGTTCTCCGGCGGAATGATGAGAAGCGCGGCCATGGCGTAGTTGCTGTTGTATGTGCCGGGACGAGCGATCTGCCGGTTGCGGAAGAAGCCGCAGTAACTGCCGATCTAATGGGAAATGAAGTCGAACAACTTTGTGATGTAGGAGTCGCAGGACTGCATCGCTTGTTGTCACACCACGAGCTCCTCGATCGCGCCCGTGTGTTGATAGTGTGCGCCGGCATGGAAGGAGCTCTCCCCAGCGTGGTGGCGGGGCTTGTGAAGGCACCCGTTATTTGCGTGCCTACGAGTGTTGGCTACGGAGCTTCTTTCGGCGGATTGGCCGCGCTGCTCGGGATGCTGAATTCGTGTTCGCCCAATACGGCTGTGGTAAATATCGACAATGGATTCGGAGCCGGATACCTGGCTTCAATGATCAATCAGTTGTGACGTGCACTGGGCCTTAGAAAAGGTTCGGAGCGAAGCACGGCCGGAATGGCAAAGCAAATTCAAAAACCGCAAACCAAGCAACGTTCGTCCATTCGCAGACCGTCGCTACGTCCGGTCGGAGTAATTCGCTCCGAACTCAAGAACCGAAAAAATGCTCCACGTCAGGGTGCGGAGGGAGCGCCGGATGCCTGGCTTGAGGTCCATAGCTTTGCGCTACCCGCGCTCGACGGCCTCGCAGCTGGTGACGAAATCATCGTGCTGACATTTCTGCATGAATCGCGGCGTGGCGTTCTGAAAGTTCATCCGCGAGGCAACCAGCAGAATCCGCTCACGGGCGTCTTCGCCACGCGCTCTCCTGATCGCCCAAATCCAATCGGCTTACACCAGGTAACTGTGCGACGTATCGAACGAAACCGGCTGCTGATCGGGCCTATCGAAGCGATTGACGGCACACCTGTCGTCGATATCAAACCGATGCTCTGCGGCGTGCGTGATTCTTGAACGGCTATAGTCTACTGCGGCGGTGGAGCGCTGGACGACGCTACTGGCTGGCCGCTGGCGGTGTCAGGTTCCATTAGTTCGACGCGGGTGCCATCCGGATCGAACAGATTAGCCTGGCGCTTCCCATTCACTCCAACTTTGATTTCGATCGGCTGCGTGTAGCCGGTGCGCTCGGCTCGCTGCTTTAGAATCGCGACCGCCTTTCGAATGTCCGGCACAACCAGACAAATATGGTTCCGGACTCCCATTTGCCGAGCATCGGGACGCTCCTTGTAGAGCATGAACTCGATGTAATCCTGTCCATCAGGCACTCTCATATTCACCCAGCTCAAAACCTTACCTGAGGAGCTTCCACGCCAAAACTCATTAAAGCCCAGCACATCGTGATAGAGCCTCATCGCCGGCTCCAGCAGACCGACTAGGATTCCGACGTGATACATGTGCGTTGAAATTCGCGTGTCGGGCAGGTACTTGCCTTGCTGCTGACGAGTCCAGCTATCCGGCTCGTATTGGACGATCTCAACTGTATGAGCGTCAGCGTCAGTTATCGTGAAGTTCAGATTCCCGAGTTTGCCCTTTTCCACTTTCTGCGGCACCTTCATGCCCTGCGATGACAAATATTCGCGCATCCGCTCCGCCTCATCGGTTTGGATAGCAATGTGGCTCAAATGGCCATCATTCTTCGGAGGGTCGGCGAATAGCTCGATGTACTGGTCCTCATTGATCTTGGTGAATGCAATGCGCTCGGAGCCATCATCTCGCTTTAGCGTGTACGCCTCGGCATAGCCGAGAAAGTCTCTATAGAAAACGCGCGCTTTGTCCAAATCACTGACGTATAAAGCCATGTGAGCGATGCCCAGAATCCGCGGACGCTTTACAGGACCCACTCCATTTGCAACCGCAGAAATTAAGCAGAGCATCAGGGCCGCGGCAAAGAGCATTCTGGTTTGCCGAAATGGTCTGATCGGGATTTTCATTTCGCTATCCTGAAGTTGTTGGGCCGCAGGCGTTCCGGCGAGGCTCTATACTCCATCCATCTTAGAAACAAGTATGCCAGCCTTCAGATATGCTGTCGCGATCGCCGCAGTGCTCCTGATGATCAATGGTGCTCCTGCCGCACCGGCTCAGAATTTTACAGAGATAAAACCTTCTCCGCAGCAGCTGGAATGGCAGGATCTCGAATTCGGCGTGCTGATCCATTTCGGAACGAACACCTATATCGACCGAGAATGGGGAGACGGCACGGCAGATCCAAAGGTTTTTAATCCGACGCAGCTCGATGCTGAGCAATGGCTGCGAGCTGCCAAAGCCGCGGGCGCGAAATATGTCGTGCTGGTGGCCAAGCATCACGACGGCTTTTGTTTGTGGCCCACAAAGCAAAATACCTACAGTGTGAAGAGCAGTCCGTGGGAGAACGGCGAGGGTGATGTGGTGAAGCGCGTCTCCGATGCAGCGCACAAGCTTGGCATGAAGTTCGGCGTCTATCTTTCCCCCTGGGACCGCCACGAGCCGCGCTACCAGAACCCCGCCGAATACGACGATTACTATGCTGCCCAGCTGGATGAACTCACTTCCCATTATGGAGATCTCGTAGAATTTTGGTTGGATGGCGCGGGCAGCGCCGGACACGTCTACAACTTTCCGCGCATCGTTGAGACCCTGCGCATCAAGCAGCCGAATACCTTGGTGTTTGCCGATGCGGCGCTGTTCGAGTACGGGGATATCCGCTGGGCCGGCAACGAAGACGGTGCGATTCCCTACGAAAACTGGAACGTCCTTGATCGCCATGGCTATCTCCGGTGGCGACCGGTCGAGGCTGATACGCCGCTGCACAAGCAGCACTGGTTCTGGCATCCCAACGACGAAGGCACGCTGAAGTCAGTCGATGAACTGACTTCGATTTACGAGAACACGATCGGACGAGGAGGCCAGCTTATGCTCGGTCTCGCTCCAGATCGACGCGGCCTGCTGCCCGAGGCTGACGTCAAGCGCCTCGAGGAATTCGGAGTGTCAATCCAGAAACGCTACGCTAATAATCTGATCGCAAAAGAGCACATTCCCAATTCAGGATCAGAAGCTGCATTCGACAACGATCCGGACACGTTCTGGTCTGCCCCCACAGGATCGCATCATGCACTCCTTGAAGTCGACTTCCGCAAGCCGACCACCTTCAATCGCACATTAATAATGGAATGGTTGAACGACGGTCAGCACGTCGAGCATTACCGGATTGAGATTTTGGATGGTAGGAAGTGGAAGGTGATCGTCGAAGGTCGAGCAATTGGGCACAAGAAGATCGACGCCTTTCCGCGCGTGACCGCATCCCGCATCCGCCTGAACATTCTTTCCAGTTCGGCCGAACCGCATATTCGAGAATTCCAAGCCTTTGGTTCGGAGGGCATCAATTGAGGCCGTGCGCGTAGATTGCGGACCGGAAGTTCCTTTTGATCGCAAGCAGGTATTCACCTTATCTCCGGTGATGACGAATAAGCTGCTTTTCCATTTTCTTGTTAACTGCAACACGAGCTGTGGTATGTTCGGCTTGCCGCCACTTCCATTCGCTCTCGAAGCGAGATTCCCCGTCCCCTTTTGGAGGTGGTGCAGTGAATACAGAAGCGCAGCAGCCAGAATTTCCCTATAACGTAAGAATCGAGACCTCATCCGGCCAGTCGGCCAACGTTCCGATCGCGTTCCTCACGCGGCAGCAAGTCGAAAATTTCGTTCAGTTTGACTTCAAGCGATTGGTGGAGGAAGCCGGAATCAAAGGTGCTCGCATTCACGTAGAACGCGCCACCACCGCCGATTACGATAAGGTACTGGGCGATATCGCTGCGTGTTTGAAGACTGCGAGCAGCAAAGTCGCGTAAGAACAACAATCAGAAATCGCGGAAACCCCACTCATCGTATTGTCCGATGAGTGGGCTTGACCGTCGCAGTCGCCTTTGTGCCACTTCGCTCCCGATCTATCGGCTAGGTTACTCATCACTCTGCGTCGTTTAGTAATCCAGTGTTCCGCAGGACTCGGCGAACCTTTTTAGGCGAGATTGATAACTTCTTCGCGACTCGCAGTACTTTTCGACCCTCCCGGGCCCATACCTTTGGTATCACGATCTCGGCGAACTCTTCTGTGACCTGCTGGAACGTCTTGTCTCCAAGCATCCCTTCCGACCATGTGCGCAGAGTGTCATCAATTTTCGACACGCGCAGGATGCGCGACTTTAGCATTGCCAACTCTTCCCAAAGATGATCGCGGTCCTCGCTCCCGATCAGCGTGGAGGCAAGCTCGATATACTTCTTCGCCTCTTCCCAATCCTGGAAGAAGTCGTTCGCTGCTGCGCTGCCTCGAGCAAGATACGCTCCGGCTTTCAGGCGTCGGTTGTCTGTCTGCGTCGCAAGCGCAATCGCTTCCTCGGAATATTGCCGCGCAAAATTGGCGTGTAGTGCCAAATCGGAGTCCTCAGTTTCATCTTCTACTCGGGCGTTCTCTGCTGCAGACTGCAGCACGCGAGCGCGAGCCATAAGAATGTGATCCTGCTTTTGCTGCGCCAATTCGTACGCTCTCAACGCCTCGTGCGAGGCACGATCAATATCGCCTTGATCGAGATGAAGCTGCCCGGCGTTGACGAGCACAGTGCCTGTGCCGCCGTGGTGTTGATGATGTGCATAGATTTCTCCGGCACGGTGAAGCTGATCGAGAGCATCGCGACAGAGCTTGGTGTAGCGGGCATGACCGCCTCCCCGCGCCTCTCCGTCACCTGATTTGATCGAAGTTTCGGCTCGGGCATCGATTTGTTTGCGAAGCTGCAGCGCGATCAAGCGCTTCACGTACGCGGCATTCACCAATGCGCGCGCCAGATTGCGGTGGTTGGGATAGCGCTGCGCGTAAACGGCTACGGCGCGATCGAAATGATGCAACGCCTGCGCGTATTCACCCGAGCGGCGCACGATGCGTCCACGAGCGGATTCGATGTTGCCGAGCGCCAGATAGTCATCGGTCTGCTTCAATTCGGCCTCGGCCTGATCGAGCAGACGCAGTCCCTCTTTGGGACGACCAAGCTGAAAATTGATCCAGCCTTCCTGAATGTGAATCAATGCCGCGAGCTTCGATTCCTTTACCCGGCTGGCGAGGCGTCGAGCTTCGGCGATGTCGTGCAGCGCGGCCTCGTACTCGCCTTTCTTGCGATGCGCTCGGCCTTTCCAGAAATGGCAGAGGACCATAAGCCGCGGATCGTTCAATTCGCGCTCAGCCTGCAGCACAAATTGCAGAAGAGAGATTGCCGAATCTGCGTCTTCTTTCGCAATACACGAAAACGCCTCGGCCATGCGCAGTAGCAGGTACTCCGAAACAGGCATCTGGCGCCGCCGCTCCATCGAAAAACGCGCAAGGAGAGATTCGATCAGTCGGTGGTCCGAGTATCCTGCGTCGACCCACTCCGCGACGCAGAGCACCAGGGACGGTGCGTCCTCTTCGCTCGAGTCTGCCTGCTCAACAACACGAGCAGAGCTTTCGAGCAGTCGAAAACCATCTTCGATGCGTCGCACGTGCAAAGCCCTGTTCAGATCGCGTGTTAGCTCAGCCAGCAGTCCGGCCATGCCGGGATTGTACCGCTCTCATCCATAACGGTCTATTGAGACTTTATTGCGAGGCTGTCGGCCCGTTGTCACTACAAAGTTAACTAATTAATGTGCAACGGTTTACCTATATATTCACGTGATGAGTAGGACTTTCAGCTTGTAGTCCGAATCGGACCACAAGCATTGCTTATGCGCTCAGTTCGGCTTCTAATGAAGTGCGCTCGGGGACAGTGAGCACATCCTGGGCTTGGAGAGAACATATGATTCGGACTCAGGAAACAAATCCAAACGGGAATGGCAGCCGCTCCGCGGGCATTACTCGTCCTTACTCAAATCAGGACGTCGATCGCCTGCGCGGGACGGTCCGAGTCGAGTATTCGCTCGCCCGTGCCGGAGCCGAGAAGCTCTGGAAGCTCCTGCACGATGAACCATACGTCGCGGCACTCGGTGCGCTCACCGGAAATCAAGCAGTCGAGATGGCTGCCGCCGGTCTGAAGGCCATCTATCTCAGCGGATGGCAGGTCGCAGCTGACGCCAATCTCAGCGGGCAGATGTATCCCGATCAGAGTCTCTATCCTGCGAACAGCGTGCCTGCTGTCGTGCGCGCGATCAATAATGCTTTGCTCCGTGCCGATCAGATCGCGCACAGCGAAGACCGCGACGGGATTGACTGGATGCTTCCTATTGTCGCCGACGCCGAAGCCGGATTCGGCGGCTGCCTCAACGCTTTCGAGTTGATGAAAGCCATGATCGAAGCCGGCGCGGCTGCTGTGCACTTTGAAGATCAGCTCTCGTCGGCTAAGAAGTGTGGACACCTGGGTGGCAAAGTTCTGGTTCCAACTCAAGAAGCAGTCCAGAAGCTGGTTGCCGCGCGCTTAGCGGCAGACGTCCTCGGTGTTCCGACACTGGTCGTCGCACGTACCGATGCCAATTCGGCACAACTGCTCACCAGCGACTGCGATCCATGCGATCGCGAGTTCATTACTGGCGCGCGCACCGTTGAAGGCTTCTACTGCATGCGTGGCGGACTCGATGCAGCGATCGCGCGCGGACTCGCTTACGCTCCGTACGCAGACCTGATCTGGTGCGAGACCTCAGAGCCCAATATGAAAGAAGCGCGACGCTTTGCCGACGCCATCCACGCGGAATTCCCGAGCAAACTGCTTGCCTATAACTGCTCACCGTCATTCAACTGGAAGGCCAAGCTCTCCGAAATCGAAATTGCCGACTTCCAGCGCGAGCTGGGCAAGATGGGTTACAAGTTCCAATTCGTAACGCTAGCCGGTTTTCACGCGCTCAATCTCTCGATGTTCGAACTGGCACGTGAGTACGCGCGCACAGGAATGTCAGCGTACTCGCAGCTACAGCAGCGCGAATTCCAGGTAGCGGAAAAGCATGGCTATGGCGCGGTGAAACATCAGCGCTTCGTCGGCACAGGATATTTCGATTCCGTTGTTACGGTGATCTCTTCGGGACAAACGTCTACCTGCGCTCTGGAGGGATCTACGGAAACGGAGCAGTTCGAGCCGAAGTCGACGAAGGGACAGGCCGGCCCAATCCGAACCAACGCCCACGCGAATGGCAATGGGCAACTACGCACAACCGGATCGGAGCCGAGTTTTCATGCCGTGGAAGACTTTCCTGTAATTGAAGAGGAAGAAGTCGCATTGATGCCTTCAGGAGACTAAGTTAGCTCTGGCCGCAAGTCAGTTGCGCGCAACAGTGGCTCCGCCGAAAACCGTCGGCGGAGCCACTCAACCGATATCGGCTAGGGTTTGGCACCGCCCAGTGCTGCCGTCGCGAGACTTCCACCCAAGCCCATCGTCTCGACCGCCGATGAAGGCACAATCACCATCGATCCACGCTCTTTTATCGCTTCGTACAACATGTTCATTGCGCGCAGATGCAGCGCGACAGGATTGTTCTGGTATGTTGCTGCGGCTTGAGAGAACTTGTCGGAGATCTCTGTCTCAGCTTGTCCGAGAATAATGCGCGCCTGACGCTCGCGTTCTGCTTGGGCTTGGCGTGACATCGCGTCTTCGAGAGCCTGCGGTATGCGCACGTCGCGAATCTCCACCGACTGAACTGTTATGCCCCACGGATTCGTCTTCTCATCGAGAATGCGCTGCAACTCTCGCCCAAGCATCTCGCGCTCGGTAATCATCTGCGACAGTTCGTGGCGTCCAATAGACTCTCGCAAACCAGTCTGGGCACTCATGGTGATTGCCTGCACAAAGTCTTCGACCTCGAGAATCGATTTCTCGGCATTCCACACCATCCAGAAGACAATCGCGTCGACGTTAACCGGAACAGTATCGCGAGTGAGAGTGGATTCGGCGGTCACGCTGGCCACGCGCACGCGTTGATCGACGAAGCGGCTTAGGCAGTCCACAATGGGAAAGACGTGGAACAGTCCCGGCCCGCGCAGGCCGACGTAGCGGCCGAGCCGAAGCACGGCGACCTTCTCCCATTGGTCGGCAACCTTGACGGAGAGCAGCAAATAGATCGCCACGGCGAGCGCAATGTAAAACGCGGTACGGCTGCCAAGCACTGCCATCAGTGCAAAACCCACAGCGATGGAGATAATGCACAGCGCCAACGCCGCACCACTGATTCGATTTCTGTTGATGTCCCACATAACTCACCTTCGCTTTCTTACTTCGCTTCGCATTTCTTCCAGCTGTTCGATCAGTTCTTCGACCGTAAACCCCGACGCTCCCGCACGCGCGGCGAAATCGGCGACGAGTTGATCGAGCCGCCTCCGCCGGTCGGCATCGTTATGATTCACCTTCTGCTTGCTAATGAAAGTTCCGGTTCCCTGCTGTGTCTCCAGAATTCCGCGAATCTCGAGCTCGCGATAGGCGCGAATCACCGTATTGGGATTGATTGCCAGATCCACTGCAAGTTGACGTACCGTCGGAAGCTGATCTCCTGCAACCAGCGCGCCGGCCGCCAGCCCTCCCGTGACCTGGTCGATGATCTGCCTGTACACCGGCACACCGCTATGCAGATCGAGCTCGAACCGGAACGGCCCTCGGGGTGGAAGCACAGGAGCCATCAGTGTAGATATAATGTACTAGTTATATAGAACAGTCAAGAAGTAATTTGGTTGCCAGGAGGGCTGCAGGCTGGATGCTCGTCCGAATTTCTGACTTTCGCAGCTATTGCGAAGTGTTGCCGCGCGCGAAGACAATCACGACTCCGTCCGGATCAGTCACAGAGACAGATTCAGCATTCTCGCGAGGCTTCAATCCACGTTGCCGCAATTCGCGGTCTATGCTCTTCACATCGGGAACACTAAATACGATTTGGGTTGGTCCTCCTGCGTTCAGAAGCTCAATTTCTTCGCCAGACGCTCCGGCGAGGCGCAGTCGAATTCCTTGTTGGGCACCAGCATCTTGGAACCCCAGCTCTTTGTAAAACGCATGCGCAGCGTCAACGTCCTTCACCGGAATCGTTGGTCGGACCATCTGTTCTGAAATGCGATTGGTACCCAGATGCTTGCCGCGCGCTTCATAGTGCAGCGAGCCAGGCATGTACTGCGTGAATTCAAGGGTCTGTCCTTCCGGGTCGTGGAAGGCAAACAGAAGATTTCCGGCACGCGCCTTGCGCGGCTCGCGAACCTCAATTCCCTGCTGCACGTAATAAGCATGCAGTGCTTCGAGATCGTTCGCTTCATAGCAGACATGCATCAACCCCAGCGGCTCCGAGTCGTCTTTGCGCTGGTAAAGCTCAATGAACTGGCGATCGTTCACCTTTACGTATGACACCGGCGGCTTGCCAGGATCGTTGAACGCGAACGCCTCCTCAAATCCGAGCGTGTGATAGAAGTCCCGCGATTTCGGAACATTGGTCACATGAAATGCAACATGGGCGATTCCAGCCAGATTCGGCGATGGCTTTGGTGCCGGCGCTGCTTGGATTGCGAATAGCAGAAGGAGACTGAGAAGATTGGTCGGCATGGGGTGAGCCGCTCGGGCGTTTACAGGCTACAACGCTGACAAATCTGTACCGGTTGGATTTTGATAAATGAGAACACGAGGTCATGACCTCTCGTGTCTATTCCCTCCATCGGAAGCTCGTTATTCTCATGCACATCGCATGTCTACTTTGTCTCTAGCACGCAGGACCGCCTCTGTCTTAATCCTTACCTTCCTCTCCGTTTTTGCGGTGCAGGTCTGCACTGCACAGTCGACGTTGGACCGAATTTTCCAGCGCGCGAAAGCTGCTCATTCAACTACCACTACCAGCACTCTTTCGAACGACAAGATCGTTGCTGGATTAAAGGAAGCTCTAACCGTAAGTACGCGCAAGGCGGTCGCCGCGACGGGACGTCCCAACGGCTTTCTCGAGAACGAAGCGATTAAGATCCTGCTTCCCGACAAGCTGAAGAGGGTAGGTACGGGCATGCGCCTGGTCGGAATGGGATCGCAGGTAGATGCATTGGAAGTTGGCATGAACCGCGCTGCCGAACAGGCGGTGCCCGCGGCAAACCAAATTTTTATCAATGCAGTCACGCGGATGAGCTTTGCCGATGCCCGCCAGATCCTTTCCGGCGGGGATACCGCTGCGACCGACTATTTCAAAAGGCAGAGTTCAGGCCAGCTCAGCCAAGCCTTCGCGCCCATTGTGCATCAGGCGATGGAGAACGTTGGCGTGGTGCGCCAATATGACCAGCTCATGAACAATCCCATGGCTGCACGCGTTGCAGCCAGCCAGAACTTCGATCTCGATGATTATGTTGTCGGCAAAACCGTCACCGGTCTCTTCTATGTGATGGCGCAAGAAGAGACAAAAATCCGCAAAGATCCGATGGCGCAAACTACATCCTTGTTGAAAGAAGTTTTCGGAAGAAGGCAGTAGGTCGACGTGTTCCTAACGGTTAGTCAAGATCTGTTTCCCGGACACCTGCGCAAAAGAGCGAGCACGGTTTCCCAAAATTGATCTCACCTTATCGATGTCATCTGCAGTCACGAACAGAAAGACGCGATTGGATCCACCCCATTCTCTGATCAGATCCTCACTGTCGAGGAATATGTGCGGGGCATCCGGATATTTCGATCCCCACAGCAGGGAAGTGCTCCGTCCATTTACGAGCAGCACCTGGCGCTGAAGATAGAAGGTCAGTGAAGAACCATAGGCCTGATCCCCATAGATCATCAGTTCGTCTCCCGGATGAAGCTCGCGCTGAATGTCATGCGCAAGAATGCGCGAAGACATAAAGGGACCAAAGCGAACCAGCGCGATGTGTGCAGCGAATAGAAATGTTGCTGAGCTAATGGCGAGCGCCCAAACAGCGGTTCGCGATGAGCGTCTATGAATGATGAATGCAAATAGTGGCCCAAGAAGTAATGCAAACGCGGCTAATAGCGCGGGGAGACGAAGCCCGGCAAAAGCGGCTCCGGTGAGATCAAAGAACTTGGACATTGAGAGCGTGTTATCGGCCACACGCCGGTCGGCGAGTACAGTTCCGAGATCTGGGGGAACCGGCAGATGACGCGATGACCACACGCCGGCAATCAGCGCTACGCCCGCCGCCGTTCCCAAAATAGAAAGCATCGCATATGCGACGGCGCTCCAGCGGCTGCGAATGCGCTCGGAGCTCAGCGCATCGGCGGCCAGCAGGAGCAACGGAAGGTACGCCGGAAACGTGTAGTACTCCTGATTCGTTGAGATTGCAAAGAAGACAAGGATCAGGCCAGACCACACCAGACAGATCATGCGAGTGCGATCTGCAAGCGTCCACTCGGTGGGAGTGCGTTCTTTCGCACGGTGGCGCAGGTTTTCGACAACCCGCGCGAGGAACAGACTCCAGGGAAAGAGCCAAACGAAGTGCAGAGTCCAGTAGGCAATCGCAGGGAGTTTGTTGTAATCCTTCGGGTAGCGCCTGCCTAAGAAACGCAGCACGTGTTCGTTGATGAAGTAGAACCAGAGGAAGCCTGTATTGCGGATGCCGGCGAGGATGTGCCAAGGCGCCGCGATCAGCAGAAAGAGCAGTGTGCCCGTGAACAGGCGAAATTCCCGCCAACGCTTCCACTCGCCAGTAACCAGTAAGTACGCGATCAGCGTCCCGCCAACGAAGATAATGGCGACTAATCCCTTAGCAAGCACTGCCAACGCGAGGCAAACGTAGGCTGCATACCAAAGCCGCGATTTATTTCCTCGCCCCAATGCCAGCAACGAAAAATAAAGCGCTCCGGCGATCATGAGCGCGAGCAGCGCTTCAGGAATCAGAATGCGCGTAAAGAGATAGAAGCCGATCGCGGTGACCACGAACAGCGCTGCGTAGATGCTGGCGCGCGCGCCGAAAGCACGCCGCGCCCAGTCGGCAGCGAGCACCATCAGCAGGAAGATGGTGATTGCAGTTGGCAGGCGAGTCGAAGTTTCAGAAACTCCGAATAGTTCATAGCACGACGCGACGAGCCAATACGGGAGCGGCGGCTTTTCCAAGTAGCGAATCCCATCCACATGCAGCGTGACCCAATCATGAGTCGCAGCCATTTCGCGCGCGGCTTCGGCGTGTGTGGCGTCGGCGTCATCGAAAATCGCGGGCGAGGAAAGTGATCCTAAATAGACGAAACAGAAGATTAGGAAAATGGCGAGCCAAGCGGGCCAATGGCGGCGAAGAACTTCAGGCCATGTGTTGGCAGAGACCTGGGGCGGACGTAGTTCGATTACGGGTGGGCGCGCGATTGCCAATTTTTATCGTGAGGGCGGTACGTACTCCTGCGGCAATTGAGAACCTTCGCCGAAGAAGTACGCCTGCAGTTGCTGCGCCAGAAATTCCTGCGCTTCTCTCTTCCAGGGCTGCAGCCGGTATTCGTTCATCAACATCTTCTGGTGCTCGCCCCAATCAGCCCACGCTTGTTTCGAGACGTTCTCGTATATCTTCTGGCCCAGTTGGTTGTCGAAAGGCGGCTCGTCAAGGCCCTCCATCTCTCGGCCATACTTCACGCACCGCACCATGTGTGCCATGTGCTTCTACATTCCTCCGCGGGTAAACAAACAATTTTACAAGAACCGGAGAAGAGCGAACACGAAGGTCACGATGACAAAAAGATGAGGTCACAAAGATGCTCCGTGACCTTAATCCTTTACCTTCGCGACCTTCGTGTTCGCGTCTCGGTTTTTCGTTGTTCTTCCACAATCGCGAACTGCAACTTCCTCTGCACGCGGTCGATTCGATCTAGGATCACCTGCACGCGATCGCCGATTGAGTATGTATGGCCGGAACGGTCGCCGATGATCTGGCGCGTGTTCTCACGATAGACATACCGATCGTCGGAGAGAGAGCCGATCGGCACCAGGCCTTCGACGAACAGATCCTCGATCTCGACGAAGAGCCCGTACCTGGTGACGCTCACGATGAGCGCTGGGAATTCGTCGCCGATTTTGTCCTGCATGAATTTGATCTTTTTCCATTCGATCAGCTCGCGTTCGGCTTCGTCGGCGCGGCGCTCGGTCATGCTGGAGTCGACGGCGATCTCGTGGAGTTCATCGAGGGGAACGATTTCGGTTAGGTGTTGCTTTCGTTTCTCTTCTGTTTCTCGTTCTCGGCGTTTCGACCAGGGTGAGACATTCTCGGTTGACTGCAAAGCACCCGGGGGAGGAGGCCCGGCTCCACGTTGTCCACGTCCATCCCGTCCACTCTGTCCATGTTGTCCATCGTTCAGTACTGCTTTGAGAATGCGATGCACAATCAAGTCGGGATACCGTCGAATAGGCGAGGTAAAGTGCGTGTACGTGGGCGCAGCCAGTGCGAAGTGGCCTTCATTGTCTTCTGAGTAGCGCGCCTGCTTAAGCGAGCGCAGCATCAGGTACGAAAGAATGCGCTCCTCCGGCTTGCCCGCAATCTTTTGTGTGAGCTTCTGGTACATGCGCGGCGTGATGTGTACCTCTTCGGGAATTTCGTGCCGGCGAGGATTGCGCCCGCTGCCGTGGTGCTCCCGGCGCTCACCGCGTGTTTGAAATCGCCGCACCGGCAGCGACACGCCTAGCGAGTATCCAAAAGCCGCCGCCAGCAGCTCGAAGTCATAGACCTTCTTTGCATCGGGCTTTTCGTGAATGCGATAGAGGGAAGCAATGTTGTGGCTTTCGAGATATTCGGCGACGCACTCGTTTGCCGACAACATGAACTCTTCGATGATTCGGTGCGAGAACTTGCGTTCGGATCGTGTGACTCCGCGCATAAGGCCGGCTTCATCGAATTCGATCACTGGCTCGGGCATGTCGAAATCAATCGAGCCACGCTTTACGCGCTTGCGATTGAGAATCTTCGCCAGCTCCTCCATGCGGAGGAACCCGTCCACGAGGTGCGCGTATTGCTTTCGTATGCTGGGATCACCGTCGAGAATGGCCTGGACCTTGTTGTAGGTCATGCGCGCTGCCGACCGAATAACACCTTCATACAGCTCGTAGCCAATGATCTCGCCTGCGTGATCGATCTCCATAATGCACGACAGGACCAGCCGCTCAACCTGGGGACGCAAACTGCATATGTCGGTCGAGAGTTCTAGAGGCAGCATCGGCACAGCCCGATCTGGGAAATAGACCGATGTCCCGCGCATCCGAGCTTCTTCATCGATGGCTGAGCCATCTGTCACGTAATGAGCGACGTCGGCGATATGAACCTGAAGTTCGTAATTGCCATTCACCGTCTTGCGGACGAGCACACCATCGTCGAAGTCTCGTGCTGTCTCGCCATCGATAGTGACGATTGGCAGATCGCGGTAATCCTTGCGACGCGAAACGTCGTTCCGCTCCAGCACCGCCGTGAACGCTTCGGCCTCATCCAACACCTCTACAGGGAACATGTGCGGGATGTGATGCTTGCGGATAATGATCTCAACATCGACTCCGAAGTCGTCCTCGAAGCCGAGTACCTCGATTACTTTGCCCCGCGCTTTCTGTGTGCCTGAGGGCCACTGGATGATTTCGACATCGACGACCATACCTTCAAGGTCAGAATGCTTGGTGCGCCGCGCTTCTTTGCCGATAACCCGATGTCGAGATTCGCGTCCAGGAGCATGCGGTGAAGGGGCACGGCCTGCCTGGGATGGTGATTCGGGAACTTCCATTCCGCGCGCAATAACGACGGGTTCGGCGAGTCTATCGTCCATTGGCTGGACGTAGTTGTAACGATCTCCATAGTGAAACGTGCCGACCACCGTGGGATGGGCTCTACCCATCACTTTGACGATTGCGCCTTCGGCCCGTCCGTCGCCACGGCTTGGTCCAAGCTCCACCAGCACTGAATCACCGCTCATGGCGGCATTCATGTCACGCGGAGAGATGTAGATATCGCCCTGAATGCGGTCGCGCACGGCCGGATCGCGTGGACGTACGAACCCGTAGCCATCGCGATGAACTGAGAGCTCTCCAGCAACGAGGTTCTTCTTCGCTGCTGCCGTCGGAAGAGCAAAACGATCCCTCCCGCTGCTGACAAGCTCGCCACGATCTATCAACTTCTGCAGGCGATGTTCCAGATCGCGCCGCTCCGGGCCTCCGCTCAAGTGGAGTTCGCGCACCAGTTGCTTGAATCCGGCAGCCTGATTTGGCTGCCGCGCAATGCGCGCAAGAATCTCGCGATCCGTCGCCATGTCGGGATTGTACGAGAAGCCGGTGTTGCAGCCTTTGTGGGAGCGTTGACACGGTCGTGTATCGGGTGAAACGCGCTACTGCTCATCACGTCTCTCTAACTCGCATGAAATCAATACGCCTCGTGTTGGAATCGGTTTTGCACCTCAAAGGGCGACTGCGCAAGCAGCGGAGGTGACAACGTGAAACCCTTCAATCTAATCTCTTCAACTTCAATGAACGGCGCGGCCAATGCGGTGACGCGCGTCGTTCCCAGTGGCAAAGCAGTGCTTGCCCCATTCGCTGCTTTGCTGAT
>CAYZHX010000056.1:20818-24073 GCA_964476905.1 uncultured Terriglobales bacterium | reverse complement strand
CGACTTCCCTTCCCGAAAAGCGGCTGGAATTCCGCGTGGGCAAATTCGGCACGGCTGACTTCTTTGACTTAAACGAAGTTGGTACAGACAGCCATTTGCAATTTACGAACTGGACGGTCGACAACAATGGTGCATACGACTATGCCGCAGACACACGCGGATATACATACGGCGCGATTGTGGAGTATCAGTCGCCGCTCTGGGGCGTGCGCTTCGGCGAAATGCTCATGCCCAAGGTGGCGAACGGCATCGATCTCGATTGGAATCTGCGTCGGGCGCGAGCCGAGAACCTGGAATTCGAATTCCGCCCTATTTTGTTGAGAAATCGAAAAACAAGTATCAAGCCGCTTGGATACCTTAATCATGCCAATATGGGAAGCTATCGCAACGCCATTGATGGATTTGTGTCCGGGGAGGATCCTACGCCGGATGTCACTGCGCATCGTCATCAGGGAACGCTGAAGCAGGGTTTTGCCCTCAACTTCGAGCAAGAACTTTCCCAATCCGTACGCGCCTACTTCCGCATTGGATGGAACGAAGGCCGTCACGAATCGTTCGCGTATACGGAGGTGAACAACACTTTCGCTGCCGGTGCGGACGTCTCTGGTGAGCGTTGGCGTAGAAAATTCGATCGGGCCGGGTTAGCAACAGCTACGAATGGTCTTTCGCGCGATCACCGAGAATACCTCGCGCTGGGCGGCCTCGGTTTTCTCCTCGGCGATGGCGCTCTGAACTATGGCCGGGAGAAGATCGTCGAGAGTTACTACAACCTGCACATCTGGCGCGGCGCCTATGTTGCCGCGCTGCTTCAGTACATCAGTAATCCCGGCTACAACCGAGATCGGGGCCCCGTGATCGTGCCGGGAACGCGCCTCCACTTTGATTTTTAACGATGGACTAAGCTCGTCCAAACCCAAGCCACGGTCAAAACGATCATCCCAAGGCTCGTAATCCAGGCGATCACGTTAGCGATGGTTGAGTTTTTATATTCGCCCATTAAATCGGCGCGATTGACCAGCTTCAGCATGAAGATGAGCACAAAGGGAATCAGCACTCCGTTAAGAACCTGCGAGAACAGAATCAATTTAATGAGCGGCATTCTCGGAACCAGGACAATACCAGCGCCGCCGACGATTAGGACCGTGTATAGCCAGTAGAAGACCTTTGCCTCTGAAAAACGTTTGTTTACTCCCGACTCAACTCCGAGTCCCTCACAGATGTTGTATGCGGTAGCCAACGGTAATATCGCGGCCGAGAGCAACGCTGCATTCACAAGTCCAACAGCGAACAACAGCGCGGCGAACTGACCGACAAGAGGACGCAAAGCTACAGCCGCTTCGGCAGCATCTCCAATATCGTGTTGACCGGTTACATACAGGGTGGCCGCGCATGCCACGATGATGAAGAACGCGACTACATCAGTAACGATGCATCCGAGGACAACGTCCCATTTCGAGAGTGGATATTCCTTCTTGCCGATCCCCTTCTCCACAATCGAAGCCTGCAGATAGAACTGCATCCATGGAGTTATGGTCGTACCAATAAGCCCGATCACCATTACGAGATATTCGGAGCTTCTGTTTACGACAGGCACGAAGGTCGCACGGACGGCAGCACTCCAATCTGGGCGAGCAGCGAATGCCGAAGCGATGTATGTGAAGTAGATCAGCGAAAAGCCAATCAGAATCTTTTCGACCGGCCGGTACGTTCCTTGCACCACTACGAACCAGACCAGCGCTGCTCCGATCGGTACCACAAGGTACTTGCTCGCTCCGAAGATGCCCATTCCCGAAGCCAGCCCGGCGAACTCGGCAGCGATGTTGCCGAAGTCCGCGATTCCGAGAATCAGCATGGTAAAGACGGTGATCCGAAGGCCAAACTCTTCGCGAATTAAATCGGATAGACCCTTGCCGGTAACCGCGCCCATGCGCGCCGACATTTCCTGAACGACAATGAGGGCAATCGTCGTTGGAATCAGGGTCCAGAGCAGTGCATAGCCGAACTTTGCGCCTGCCTGCGAATAGGTGAGAATTCCACCGACATCGTTGTCGACGTTCGCCGTAATGAAGCCCGGACCAAACACCGCAAAGAACGCAAGCAGGCGGAATTTCCAGGTTCTGGCAAACGACAGTCGTCGGCGATGAGGGATGTGCTTCTCCACAGCGATAGCTACTATTTGCAGGAATTCACTTCGCGAACGCGAAGCACTCCAGAATAAATGGGAAGTTGATTCGAGTCAGCCGAGAAAACGGAAAACTACACTTGTTCGCGCAACAGCGTGATCACATCGTCGGCAGTAATGATGCCCTTGAGGCGATGCTGGTCGTCGACCACGGCAAGGGTATATAGGTTGTACTTTTCCATTACCTCGACAACCTTTTTTTGTTGGTCGCTTTCGCGGACAAACACCAACGGCTTCGCGGTAAGTTCGGAGATGTTCTGCGTTGGCGGAGCAAGGACGATGCGTTGGAGCGGCACGGAACCGCAGAGCCGGCCCTCACCATCCACAAGATAAATTGTGGCCACGCTTTCTACCCCGCCTTCAAAGCTGCGCAGCAGCTCAATCGCCTGCTCAGCCGTCGTTTCCGGCGCAGCGGCCAGGTACTCAGTGGTCATGCGGCCCGCAGCAGTCTTCTCTCCGTGCTCGAGGAGATCTTCAACCTCCTCGCGCTCCTGCGGCTCCATCTCTTCGAGGATCTCTTCGGAGGTCTCACCGGGAAGCTGATCGAGCAGGTCAGCGGCGGCGTCCGGATCCATCTCTTCGACAATGTCGGCGGCACGATCGGAATCGAGAGACTCGACGATCGAGACTTGAATGTCAAGATCGATCTCCTCCAGCGCTTCGGCTGCGACTTCTTCATCGAGAGTCTCGAAAACTGCTTCGCGTTCTGCGGGCGCAAGTTCTTCGACGATATCGGCAATGTCGGCGGGATGGAGCTGCGAGAGTCGCTCGTGCTCGATGCGGAGCTTTACTCGCCGCGCGGGATCCGTTTCGATGAGATCGACGAACTCCCAGGGAATGACGCGCGGCTTCAGTTTCTGAACCACGGCTTCCACTGCCACCGATGGAGCCACTCCTTTTAGTAAGCGGCGGACAGCTCCTCGCAATCCAACATCGACTTCCGAGATTTTTAAACTGACAGTGCCATTCACTTGCTCCGGACGCAGATCAACGTCGTTCACTCGCACGACTTTTCGTCCGTGAACGTCGATGATTTGTTGATCGAGCAGGTCTCGTTCCAGAAGGAAGAAATC
>CAYZHX010000056.1:13569-20718 GCA_964476905.1 uncultured Terriglobales bacterium | reverse complement strand
AGGCTGGTGACTGTCACGCACGCAGAATAACGCATGTTCTTCGCAGCAGAGCGGGATTATGAAAAATTGGGCACATTGATCCCAAATTGGATAAGGAGTGTCAGGGTTGAAGATCTTCGCGAGCAATCTGCCGCTCAAAACGGACTCGATGAATTCGATACAGAACGTGTCTTCTTAGCGGATGGTCGTGCGGCAACCGGGGATGATCGAAATCACTTGCCCGATCATGTTTCATCCCGATTTTCTCCATCACCCGACGAGAAGCGATGTTGGCGGAGACGGCGAATGACACGATTTCTGGAAGCTGCAGGACGGAAAACGCATACTTCAGAACCGCCGAGGCGCCCTCGGTGGCCAGTCCGCGATTCCAATACGGACGCGCGATGCGCCATCCGATTTCTACCGCGGGAGTGAAGGCTGCTGCGAAAGGCACATTCGAAATGCCGATGAAGCCGATGAATGGAGCGACTCCAACCAACTCCGCTGCAAAAAAGCAGAATCCGTGTTCCCGTTGATGAGCTTCGATCCGCGCCGCCACGCTGTCGCTCTCTTCCCGACTTAAACATGAAGGAAAAAACTCCATCACCTCCGGATCGGCATTGAGAGCCGCGAACGGCTCGCGATCGGAAGCGCGCCAAGGCCGCAACAGGAGACGAGGAGTTCTGATCACAACCGAGAGTTTACGCGCACTTACACTTTGGTTTCTCTCTGAACTAGAGGAGCCGTCGTTTATAGTTGCTGTTGAAAGTTCTCTATCTCCATCTGCAAACATCTGAACGCTAATGTTGGTCACTCTAGAAAAAATCCAGCAGGCACAGGAGCGCCTTCGTGGCGTAGCCGTTCGTACTCCTCTCGTTCGCACAAACTTTCGCGAAGGCGAGGTCTTTCTTAAACCCGAAAACCTTCAACCGATCGGATCATTCAAGCTGCGCGGGGCGTACAACAAGATTGCAACGTTTTCGTCAGGACAAAAGGATCGCGGCGTAATCGCCTATTCCAGCGGCAATCACGCTCAAGGTGTAGCTTATGCAGCGCGGGCGATTGGCTGTCACGCAACCATCGTGATGCCGGACAATGCTCCGCCACTGAAACTCGAAAAGACTCAGGCCTTGGGAGCCGAAGTCGTGATCGTCGGCCCTTCCAGTGACGACCGCAAGGCTCGGGCCGAGGAGTTGGCGCAGAGCAAGGGCTTTGCTCTTGTTCCTCCCTACGACGACGAGGCTATCATCGCCGGCCAGGGAACCATGGGGCTGGAAATCCTCGCTGATCTATCGGACGCGAATGTGATTCTGGTGTGCGTCGGAGGCGGTGGGATGATCAGCGGTATCGCCGCTGCGGTGAAGAACATGCGTCCGAGTCCCAAGGTCTACGGAGTCGAATCCGAGCTCGGCGCCAAGGCGAAAGCAAGCTTCGAAGCTGGGCAGCGTGTGACATTCCCCGCCGAGCAAACGGTGCGTACCATTGCCGATGGACTCCGAACCCAGAGCGTGGGCGAATTGAATTTCGAGCATATTCAGCAATATGTGGACGGATTCATCACTGTGAGCGAAGACGAGATCCGTGAAGCGGTTCGGCGGCTGGCTTTCGATGCACATTTGATCGCGGAACCAAGCGGGGCGGTACCAACCGCCGCTTCGCTATTCCATCGCAACGAATTCCCTTCCAGCGGCAAGGTGGTCGCCATCGTAAGCGGCGGGAACATAGCGCCAGAGATGTTGAAGGAGATTCTCACTACCTAGCACTTTCGTACCGCCGGAAGACCTGGCGAACGTAATAGAATGCGGTACAGCGCTTCCCGTCCAGCAAACTCCGCCGACCTGAGTAGAGGCTCAAATGGAACGAAGACAAGAATCCCGCATTGACGACTTCGAACTGCAGGAGTTCTTCCGTAAGTTCGAAGATGAGTTTTATCGCAAGTTCCAGCGCGACATGCCGGGCGAAGCGCGGCGTTATCTGCACCTCGCCGAACAGGTCATACGCAACGGCGAGCAGGAACTGCGGAGCGAGTCTTCCCGCGAAGGCATTCGCTCGTAACCAGCGGTTACTTGGACTTGGCAAATGCAGCTTGCGCCCGACGCTTGAGCTCCTCCGCCGATAAATTTTCCACTCGCGTTCCGATCCACCAGTAGTTACCTGCGGGATCTTCGACGCCGGCATTGCGATCCCCATAAAATTGGTCCGCCGGTTCCATCAGCGATTTGGCACCCGCGGCCATGGCGCGCTTGTACCAGGCATCACAGTCTTCGACATAGAGATAGAGTCCAGTCGGCCGCGGCGTCCATTGATCGCGGGCCTGCCCCAGCATCAGCATGGAATCCCCGATCTTGAGTTCTGCGTGACGAATAGTACCGTCGGACTCTTCGGAGAGCGTTTCGGTCGTTTGTGCGCCAAAGGCCCGCTTCAGGAATTCGATTTCCGCGCGCGCATTGGCAACCGTAAGATAGGGCGTCAAAGTGTGGTATCCGGGCGGTATCGGGCTTGTTTTCATGGTCTCCTCGTAAGCTTGCTTCAATTGTAGAAATTGCAGAAAAGTCGCAGCTCCGTTGACTTTTCGTCAGGCTGTATTCTGCCGTCCCACTGACCAACGGTCTTGTAAAAATGTGCAGCTAGCCCACGAGGGGGACGTGATTGAGATGTTCCGTACGGTGTTTCAAGTACGCAGAGGGTGTAATTCCTGAGAACGCGCGGAATTCATGACTGAAGTGCGCCTGGTCGAAGTATCCATGGGCGAGGGCGACGTCGGCCCAATCTACCTCGTTGATCGGATGGATCGCATGCAACACACGCTGGAAGCGTTGAATGCGACAGAAAAGCTTCGGGGTTAGTCCGATTTCTTCACTGAAAACCTGGATGAAGCGGCGGCGGCTGATTCCGATTTCATCAGCAATGTCAGCGACAGATTGGCACGGCGAGCCCGTAGCTAGGAGTTGGAGCGCACGATCGACAGCTGGATGTCTTCCGAATGGCTTTACTGCGCGTTCAAGCAGGCATCGTTCGAGAGTGAGCATCTTCGCTTCCGGGCTCTGGGCCTCCAGCAGTCTGTTCCGAACATCGCTGCCGTGGATTCCCCAGACGTAGTCGAGCGCAAGATCGGTGTTCTCCACCTCGCTCATTGGCATCTTTAGAAATGGCGATGCTCCACCGGGTTTGAAATGAATACCGATGAGGCACCTTTGGCTCGCGGTATCAATCACTCCGAATTCAGAGCGTGGTCCGGCAAGAATTGCACCAGAAAATCGATCAAAGTGATGAGGATCGCCGGGATGGTAGGTCTTTATCTCATCTTCGAGGAGGTTCACTATGATCTGTATCGAGCCATCCGGCATGACGCGTTCTTTCGCGTGCGGCTGTGTGTATCCCTCGTAGAACCAGAACAGTTCTACGAACCGCGACAGCGGCGGCTTCGGGATGTAGGTCAAATAGAGCACGCTGACATCATACCGCCGACCCCGCTCCGTATAATGCTCAAACCATGCCCAAGCGACTTGCCGGACACAACACTAAGCACATCAGCCTTCCCAAGAACCACTGCTTCGCCTGCGGCAAGGACAATCCCGAAGGCATGCGGTTGAAGTTCTTCTTCGACGACGGTCACCACCGTGCCTGGTGCAAATTCAAGCTGCCGCGCAAGTATCAAGGCCCACCCGGACACGCGCATGGCGGGATCATCGCCACACTGCTCGATGAAGCCATGGGTAAGGTCAATAAGCTGCGATCAGTCGTGGCGCTTACGTCATCGATGGCGATTGAATTTGTGAAGCCGGTTCCCCTGGGCAAGAGCCTCATTGTCGAAGGCACCGAACAGGATGTTCAGGGACGAAGGCACTTCAACGTCGCGGAAATTCGTAACGAACAAGGTACAGTGTTGGCGCGCAGCCAGGGCGTGTTTATAGCCGTCGATCCGGAACGCATGAAGGCTAAGTTCGCAACGAAAGATAGTCAGCGCTAATTACTCCGAAGCGCGATCATCGGCTGGATCCGCGAAGCTCTCCTCGCAGGGATGTAGCCGGCCAGAAGAGCGATGACGCTCAAAACGAAAATGACTCCGCAAAACGTAATCGCATCGGTCGGTTGAGTTCCGAAAAGCAGCGACGAAATCGCACGAGCTACGGCGAACGACACCAAGGTCCCGACGAGGGTTCCGAACGCTGCGAGGCGAAGCGTGTCGAGAATCACATCAACTTGCACGCGCGTATCGGTCGCACCCAACGCCATGCGGATTCCAATCTCCTGCGTACGGCGCGTTACCGAATAAGAGATCACTCCATAGACTCCAAGAGCGGCAAGAGTAAGTCCTAGCACAGCGAAGAAGAGGACCAGGTACATGAAGAATTTTCGCGGCGAGACTGCGCGATCGACGATCTGCTGGATAGGCTGAAATTCTGCTGCAGTTTGGTTTGGGTTGAGTTGGCGCAGAGCGCTCAGCACAGATGAGGCTAGTGTTTCCGGCGGCAACTTCGTTCGGACAACTAGCTTTGCGCCATTTGGCCCTTCTTGCATTGCTGGATAGTAAATCTGCCATCCGGCGACGCCTTCGATGTTGCTCTGATGCACGTCGGCAATCACTCCGACCACGCGGCGATCACTGCCGTTGGCGACTGCGATTTTTCCTACCGCGTCCTCTCCCGGCCACAGGACGCGGGCGACGGTCTCATTGATCATGATGACCTTTTCGCTCTTCGCTCCATCGTCCCAGGTGAAGTCACGTCCGCGCAGACGCATACCCATAGCGTGCACGTAGCCGGGCGTCACTACGTAGACGAGCGGGCTCGGGAGCTCGCCGGGACGAAACGTTTTGCCCTTCGGTTCCGGCGGACCCCAGGCGCGGTTTTGGCCTAGAGGCAGATAGTCCACCATGCCTGCTGCTTGAATTCCCGGAATGGACTCGACTTGATTGAGAATCTGCTGGAAGATCACGCTGCGCTTATCGCCAGTGGCATCCTCGTCATAGTCGACCTTGACTGCAGCTGCGTGCGTTGGTTCGAATCCCAAATCAACATTGAGAACCCGCAGGAAGCTGCGCAGCAGGAGCCCGGCGCAGACCAACAGCACGCAGGCGAGAGCGATTTCTGAGATCACCAGCCCAGAGCGTGTTCGCTCATGCACCCGGCTGCCGCTCGCGCGCTGACCGGTGTCTTTGAGCGACTCGAGCAGGTTGCCATGAGCAATCTTCAGGCCGGGAAGCACGCCAAAGGCGAGAGCCACGATCACCGCGACGAAGATCGTCCAGGCCAGCGCAGCAGCGTCAACGCCTACGCTGCTGAGCAGCGGCAATGCTATCGATCCTTGATGGGAGAGGAAGAATGTGATGGTGTAGGCAAATCCAAGTCCTAAAATGGCTCCCGCTGTAGACAACACCATGCTTTCGGTTAAGAACTGTGCAATTAGTCGCAGTCGTCCTGCTCCCAGGGCGCTGCGAACCGCAATTTCTTTGCTGCGAGTCACGGCTCGGGCAAGGAGAAGGTTTGACAGATTTACGCAGACGATGAGCAGAATGACGCCAACGGCTGACCAGAGCATGATCAGCGATCGGCGCAGTCTTCCGCTCACGTGTTCTTTCAAGAGAGTAGGAACGAGGCGGTAACGACCATTTGATCCCGCCCGTGTTGCATTGAAGTAGAGCTGGGGTGCGATGGTTTGAAGTTCAGCCTGCGCTTGCGAAACATTGACTCCTGGTTTGAGGCGCGCGACGAGGGTGAGAATGTTTCCCCAATTGCGCATGTCGTCGAGGATCGCCGGCGCGAACAGGTCGACTTTGCTTCCCGGCGCGAATACCGCGCCAAAATCAAAGCTCTCGGGCAGCACGCCAACGACCGTTGTTGGTTGGCCGTTCAGGTCGATCGCGCTGCCGACGATGTTCGGATCGGAGTGAAATTGGCGTTTCCAAAATGTATTTGCGAGCAGCACGGCCGGTCGAGCATTCTTGCGAGTTTCATCTGCAGTAAAGAGCCGGCCTAAAGCCGGTTGAACTCCGAGCACCTCGAAGAAATTTCCGGTCAGGATGATTCCGGTCGCAGGTAACGGCTCTCCATGTCCGCTAAGGCGGTAGTTGTCGGGCGTGGAGAATGCGAAGTATCCGCCGACATCCTGAAGAGTTCGGTTTTGCGCGCGCAGCTCTTCGTAGGCGTCGGCAGAGTATGTCTCGCAGGAAAAGCCGCACTTGCTGGGCGGAGGAGCGATCCAAAGCAACTGCTCCGCATGTGGAAACGGCAGGGGCCGTAAGAGAATCGTGTTTACCACGCTAAAGACTGCGACATTGGCGCCAATACCTAGCGCAAGAATCAGCACAGCGACTGCGCTGAAGACTGGATCACGGCGTAAAGTGCGCAGGGTATAGCGAAGATCTTGCTTCAGGTGGTCGAAGTTCATTCGTAGCTCCGCCTGTGCTTAGACTGTGCAAGCAACGGGCGGTTAGCCTCGGGCATTCTTCGAGCTCCGGATTAATACGGCCGGTCTGGTGCACCTGCACAAGCGCAGCCGTCAAAATACGCGGCTGCCCCACCGCCTACCGGCGGCGGTTCTGTTGCTTTGTTGACACAAGCTCCGAGCTTTTGGTGACCAGTGGCAGTAATATCTCGAACCGAAGCTCGTCTATCTACGTAGGATCCACTTAGAGTCCACCCAAAACCTTACCGTTCCGAGCTGCGAGTTTGCCGATGAACACATTGAAGAGCGATCTCCTATATGGGCTGCGCATGCTGCGCAAGAACCCGGCATTCACGATGGTGGCAGTGCTTACACTGGCACTCGGGATTGGCGCGAACACCACGATGTTCAGTCTGGTGAATTGGCTCCTGTTGCGCCCTCTTCCAGCTTCGCAACCCGATCGCATCAGCGTGATCGCCTATCGGCAGCGGCACGGCAATACTCAGAACCAGTTTTCTGTTCCGGACTACCGCAGCATCCGTAGCCAGACTACAGGCGTCTTTTCCGACGTCGCCGCATATCAGATAGGACTCGACGGCTTCAGCACAGGCGGTCAAGCCGACCGCCTGTTGACCTACTACGTTACGGGAAACTTCTTTCGCATGATGGGCCTGCAACCAGTTGCTGGCCGTCTATTCGCTGCTGAAGAAGGTGAGAATGTCGACTCCGATCCCGTGGTCGTTCTCAGCTATGCATATTGGCAGAAGCGTTTTGCTGGCCAGA
>CAYZHX010000056.1:0-13469 GCA_964476905.1 uncultured Terriglobales bacterium | reverse complement strand
TCGCGCAAGCGACTGGTTCAGCAGTTGCTAACCGAAAGCGTTTTGCTGGCGCTTCTAGGTGGACTTGCCGGCATCGTTCTCGGACTCATCGGCAGCTCTCTGTTGAGCTCTCTGAATCTGCAGACGGACCTGCCAATTCATCTCGATTTCGGGTTCGACTGGCGCGTCTTCGGATACGGCTTTGCTGCCGCGCTATTCACAGGCATTGTCGTCGGCATCGTGCCCGCCATTCGCGCCTCGCGCGGAAATCTCAATGGCGTCCTCCACGAGACAGGACGCGGCGTGGTCGGCGCACGAGCACGTTTGCGAGCAGCGTTGGTTGTAGTCCAAGTTGCCGGATCGCTGATGTTGCTGATCGTTGCTGGTCTGTTCACGCGAAGTCTGCAAGCAGCGCAGCGCACCGATTTGGGATTCGATCCCAACAACGTCGTGAACTTCGTGATGGATCCCAGCGAGATCGGCTACAAGCCGGAACAGACGTTGCAGTTCTATCGCGATCTGCTCGATCGCGTGCGGCAGCTCGGCGGGGTGCAAACTGCAGCCACGGCTACGAGCTCGCCAATGGGCTATTACGGAAGCGGTGACGGCCTGATCATCGAGGGATATCAACCGCCTCCTGGTCAGCCGGTTCCCGGATCGCAATATGAGCTGATCTCAGGCGACTACTTTGGAACGATGAGGATTCCCCTAGTCGAAGGCCGACAGTTCCGCGGTTCGGATAACGATAAAGCTGTAAATGTCGCTATCGTGAACGAAAGCATGGCAAAAAAGTACTGGCCGAATCAGGATCCGCTCGGGCGCCACTTCCGCATGGCGAGCAATTCCAAGCTGCCGCTCGAAATCGTCGGCGTGGCCAAAAACGCTATGTACTCGCGCACTGCCGGACCATCTCAGAACCTCTTCTACATGCCCCTGGCTCAACATGCTGCCATTGGAACGCTGCAGGTCCTCCAGGTTCGTACCATCTCCGATCCGTCGAGCGTAATTCCCGAAATCGAACGCACGATCCACAGTCTCGCTCCTGATCTTCCCGTGTTCGAAGTAAAGACCATGAAGCAAGCCATGTACACGCTAAATGGATTGCTGATGTTCCAGCTCGGTGCTGGACTTGCTGCTGTGCTTGGAGGATTGGGACTTATTCTCTCCGTAATCGGCGTCTACGGTGTGATCGCCTACTCCGTAAGCCAAAGGACGCAAGAGATCGGAATTCGCATGGCTCTCGGCGCGCAGCCAGGTTCTATCCTGGGCCTCGTGCTGCGCCAGGGTATCGTCATCGTTGCCGCCGGTCTCATACTCGGAATCATCAGCGCTCTCAGCAGCGCGAAGCTGGTGGGCAAATTCCTGGTAGTAAGCGGCTCCGATCCGCTTACGTACTTGACGGTGTCGCTCGCACTCACGCTTGTGGCACTCCTAGCATGCTATTTGCCTGCACGTCGCAGCACCCGAGTAAATCCCATCGTTGCCTTACGCCATGAGTAAACGCTAGTTCCGTTCACGGATTACACTGGGGGGCCGCCGTTCGCACATAGCCGGCGGTCTGTATCGCCCTGATGATTACCGACTGCCACGTTCACATCCAGCCTGTCGAGATGTTTAGACCGGAGGCTCTGGCCGCTATGAAGAAGAGGCGGCCAAATTTCGATCAAGTAATCGAGTTGTGCCGCTCACCAAAGAAGTTTCTGCAGTACCTGGACGGAATCGGCATTGAACGAGCCGCGCTCATCAACTACGTCGCACCGGAGGTGATTGGTTTCACACCGGAAGTAAACGAGTTCATCGCCGATTATGTAAAGGAAAATCCGAAGCGTCTAATTCCCTGCGGCAGCGTTCATCCAAGGCACACCTCGAACGTGCAACGTGATATGGAGCACATCGTGCGACTCGGCATTCGCATGATAAAGGTCCATCCCCCGCATCAATTGCTCTATCCCAATGACTATCTGAACGGAGTCAAGGAGCTCGAGATTATTTACCGAATCGCCGAGCAAAACGGTATTCCGGTGATGGTGCACACGGGCACTTCGATTTTTCCGGGAGCGAGGAACAAGTATGGCGATCCGATCTACGTTGATGATGTGGCGGTGGACTTTCCCCGATTGAAAATCCTGCTCGCACACGGCGGCCGGCCGCTATGGATGGACACAGCATTCTTTCTCGTACGAAGACATCCAAACGTCTTCCTCGACGTCAGTGGAATCCCGCCCAAAACTCTGCTGAAGTATTTTCCGCGACTGGAAGAAATTGCGAGCAAGACTCTCTTCGGAACAGACTGGCCGGGCCCCGGAGTTCCCGAGATTGAGCGGAACCTCCAAGACTTTCGGGCGCTCCCGCTCAATGAAACTGCGAAACAGCAGATACTGAGCGGCACCGCCTTATCGATTTGGCCGTATTAGCGAAGAGCGAACACGAAGGTCTTTAAAGCCAATGCAAGAGTCCACCACACTTCGTTGCGACCTTCGCCTTTCGCTCGTGACCGTCGTGTCGCTTTGCCCGGGTAAGTTTGCTCGCTCCTACAAATTTCATTTATAAAAGAAGGTTGCTCTTTGCGCGATGCGGCTCACTGAGTCGGCTTGCATTCTGCTCGGGCGAAGAGCCTCTTTGAGGTCCTAATGTCCACCACACCAGCCACAAAAGGTTTAGAGGGAGTCGTAGCCGCGAATTCGAGCATTTGTTTCATCGATGGCGATGAGGGCATTCTTGCCTATCGCGGCATCGACATTCATGATCTCGCCGACAACTCGACCTTCGAAGAAGTCTGCTACCTGCTGTGGTTTGGTCATCTCCCGAAACGGGAGGAACTCGAACATGTAAAGCATCGACTGGTTGAATCCCGCGTGCTGGATCCCAAGATTATCGACATGATGCGGAACTTTCCTAAATCGGCGACGCCGATGGAAGTCCTTCGAACCACGGTTTCCGCGCTGTCGTTTTACGATCCCGACGAGAAGGCAGTCGATCACGATTCGAACGTACGGAAGTCATACGCGCTGACATCCCAGATCGCGATGATTGTTGCCATTTACGATCGCATCCGAAAAGGCAAAAAGATCGTTGAGCCTGACCCGAAGCTCTCTCATGCCGCTAACTTCCTGCTGCTGCTCAACGGCGAGAAGCCTTCAGCGACCGCCGAAAAAGCTCTCGACATCGCCCTCATTCTCCACGCCGACCACGAACTGAACGCTTCTACGTTCGCTGCCCGCGTCACCGCAGCGACTCTTTCCGACATGCATTCGGCAATCACTAGTGCAATCGGAGCTCTGAAAGGGCCCCTTCACGGCGGAGCCAATGAGCAAGTGATGCGCATGCTGTTCAACCTGGATAAAGCCGGCAAAGATCCGGTCGAGCACGTGAAGAGCATGCTGGCTGATCGCAAGAAGATTTCTGGATTTGGGCATCGCGTGTACACGACCGAAGATCCCCGGGCCACCCACCTGCGCAAAATGTCGGAGGATCTGGGCCGATCGAGCGGCAATACAAAATGGTTCGAGATGTCGCGAAAGATTGAGAAATTCGTCAATGCGGAAAAGAAGCTTAATGCCAATGTCGATTTCTACTCCGCTTCTACCTACACGGCGCTGGGAATTGATATTGATCTTTTCACACCGATCTTCGCAGTATCGCGAATTTCCGGCTGGACAGCGCACGTAATCGAGCAGCTCGACGATAATCGGCTGATTCGCCCCCGCGCCGAATACATCGGACCGCAGTACCCGAATCGGTACGTACCCATCAACCAGCGTTAGACATTCACAACGCGCAGAACGCAGGAGCACAGGGACCGCTAACGTCTGGCACGCGTTTTTTATCTGCGACCGTTGCCATTGGTCTTCGCGTTGTTTTCCGGAAATGCTGGACCAGAGCCCACTTTCCTCTGCTATCATGCGCTTCTTATGGCTGAGTCGGCGATCAAGGAAAGCCCTCCGAGAACATCTCACCGCGTTCGCGACTACATGACTAGCACAGTCACGAGCCTTACAGTCGACGCTCGTCTGCTCGATGCGGCTCTGCTGATTCGACGCACAGGTAAGCGGCACGTGCCGGTGATCTCGGCGGAAGGAAAAGTCCTTGGGATAATTAGCGACCGCGACGTTTCGCGGCTCGCTCCCTCGGTTCTCTCGCCGCTCAGTTCCGAGGAGTACAACCGAATCTTCGAAGGAACTTCAGTGACACTGGCTATGACCAAGGATCCGGTCACGATACATCCCGACGCTCCGGTGCAGCAGGCGGTTCAAATCATGAGTAGCAGAAGATTCTCATCGGTGCTTGTCACGGAAAGTGACGGAAAGCTGGTGGGAATTATCACCGTCACCGATCTGCTCAGCCTGCTCGGGCAGCTTCTCGGATCATCTGCTGCCTGATGCGGCAGACACTCCTCTTCCCTGCCGACGCCAAAAGCTGGCGCCAGCATCGTTTGGAATCAAGAAAGCAGGCTGGAGCCGAACCCCGGAACGGCTCCCTCCTGCATGACAGATCCGATTAGGCGGTCTTCGCCAATGCGCGTGCGGGTTCGGCAATTGACCTCACCTTTGATTCGCGCTTGTGCTCGGTGACCACTTTCATCTGTTTCCAATCGTACGGAAATTCTTTTCCGCAATCCAGGCACACAACGTACGTGCCCGTTACCTGCGCAGCCGGAGAACGACGAGAGCTGCGGGTCGTAAATGGGAAGCTATATTTTCTGTGCCAGCAACCGAAGAGCATATTGACCAGACTCATCGAACACCCCTTGGGGACTTCGTGAAAAGAAGCCTTTGCTGAAAATCTCTTACAATCCAGCTTCTCTCCTTGCGTCATTAGATTCAGGAGAGCTGGATTTGGTTCCTTCGCATCCAGCTACTTTCTTCAGAAGAAGTTTCTTTTCAGGAAAGCTCTTTCACCCTGATTCAACCCAGAGTAGATGGATAAGACGCTGTGGAACCGCTAAGCTGTTTAATTCCAACAACTTCGCCGTACGGCCTGCCTAAACGAGCTTTCGCAGGGCTGGAAATGGAGCCTTTTTGGAAATTTTCAGGCGGCTAGGCGCTCAGAAAGAAACGCCATAGCCTCGCGAAGGGTCTGTTCGGCATCAAGCCCGATGGGAAAGATTGGATCCTGCATACGCTTCCAGACCCCGTCTTCCTGGACGTAGACCGAGACGTAATAAGGAATGTCGGGATTTGAGTACGAGTGCCAGAGCTCGAGACGGTACATCTGCTCGCGAATAATGACCACTCCGGTCTTAACCAGTTCCCATGCCTCGGTAATGCCTGGGAAATTGCGGAAGTCTTTCAGCGAATTGCCGTCCTCGTCCATCTCGAACCTCGCACGATCTCTTTCCATTATGCCCCACCACGTGGCGATGGAGGACCTGGTGGGGGTGGGTCCCCTTGACGTAGCGGAGAGGCCGACGGGGACTTCAGTATCACCTTCGGCTTTCGGCGAGTGGCAGATGTTTGTGATTCCTCGCGATCGTTGTTCTTGAACTGAGTCCAGGGCCCGGCTTTCATATCGCGGAGAAATGGCGCCATCCAGGCGTACTCGGGATGTTGGCCGAGGAAATCCTTGGCGTGAAAGTCTTCTCCACAGGGATGGCCGGCACGCGCTAGCAGCTCCATTCTGCCTGCCATATCGCTATCGCTCGCTTTGCCTTGGACTGCTCCGCCGGGGAAATAGGGCGCCCATTCCCAAATCTGAATTCCGCGGGCGCTCACCTCGGTGTGTCCACACAAAGTGCGCTCGTCGGGCTGCTCCTTTTTTTCGTAGCTGTCGAAGTGATCGGAGAGAAACTGCTGCGCCATGGAGACGTCGATCTTGCCTTTGTTCTGCTGCATCAGCTCTTCCCACCGAGTATGGCGCGCGTTCGGGGAAGTTGTGGAATTGCTCGGATCAAAGTCGGTTTCTTCTTTGATGAGCTGGGGATCTCGAGCAAAATTGGAGCTGACGAAGTATCCGTCTTTCGAACGCCATAGGGGTGTATTCTTTAACCCTAACTCCAGGTATGCAATCTCATTAGTCTTGCGATCGCCAACGAGCCAATCATTGGCGTATCCGCCGTTGTTCCCTTCTTTAATAATGCGCACGTAATCGTCAATCGAGTTCGCATACTGCATTGCTTTGCGGGAGCGTACAAATTCGGGAATGCCATTCGGATCATACCCTGCGAATTGGGTAATCGTAGTTTCGGTGATCATGATTCCCGCAGAGTTCAGGCCGAAATCATCATCTGACGTGATCACGCCGGGGAAACCGTCCATCAGGATTTTGTTTCCGTGTTCGGGAACGATGTCGAACATGATGACCCAGCGTTCGCCGTCCATATAGTTGGTCCAGTTGTTGTGGGCGATTACAATCTTTCCATCTTTCGTATAACTGCCGGTCGCGATGAAGGCGCTGCAGTTGCCGGGTGCAACCAGCTTGGGGGCATTCAGTAGAGCTTGCTTCTTATTGAGCCAGGGAACGTAATAGTCAGGCACTTCTTCGAAAGCATTCAGCGCGACGACATCGTAAACGTCTAGCTTGCTGCCGCGAGCTTTCAAGCCATCAGCAATTCCCTGCAATTCCTGTCGATACTCGGCTTCAATATGGGGCCAGAGCACCTCACGTGCGGTCTTCCGGAAGAACTCCCAGTCGCGCTCGCTACTGTGGGTGTCAAACAGCTTCACCGCGTTGAGCGCGTCTTCTATTTCCGGCGCGAGCAGATACCCATGCTGATAACCGACATTGCTGGGAGAGCCCTCCAGATGGAGGTATATCCATCCGCCGCGTTCGAATCGATACGCTTTCGCCAGACGCGGATCATTACTCGAGGACTTCGCAAGACCCGGTGTAGAAAGAAACGTTACAGCCACGCACAAAAAGAAATAGAGAGAAGGACGCACGAGGTCTCCTGAACGGCAGGAATAATCAGAACGCGCCAATCTTAGGTGCGTCGGCAGTCATGGTCAAGACACAACGGTGTGGGTCGACGATTAAGCAGCGCGCCGATTCTGCCGAGTGGAAGCGGCCTTCTTTGCTGCAGCACTGCGCGACGAGCGGCTCCGTCGTGCGGCGGCGCTCCGCGCCTGTTTGGACAAGGCACTGTGAGAGGCCGCGGAATGCGGCTCGCGTTTGAGCGCCCGCTCGCGAGCAACGGAACGTTTGCGAGAGGTCTTGCGCTGGCCATGCTCAGCTTTTGCCAGATCCCGTTGCGCTTGCTTTCGTGTACGCGACGACGTTGTTCCCGCTTTGGGAGCAGCAAGTTTAACTCCTGCTCGGCGGGCCTTCGACAATCCAATCGCGATTGCCTGCTTGGCATTGCGTGCGCCGTGCTTGCCCCGGCGAATGTGTTCCATTTCTTCATGGACGAATTCGCCAGCCTGCGTACTCGGGGCTTTTCCTTCTTCTTTGTCTTTCCTCGCGCGCTTCAGCGTGGTCTTCCAGGGCATTTGCTCCACCTCTACAGAGGAACGATGCGGCTAAGGAGATTCCCGATGTCTCTGGAAAAAAACAAGGCCCGGCGAGTACCGGGCCTCGAGCGCATCGAAGATGACTCATGCCAATGCGGCGTCTGATTTCGCGCCATAGGCTTGGTACCACGGTGTGGCAGCTTTCAAGCGCTCGTTCACGTTCTGAATGTTCTTCACACCTTCGGCGTTCATCCAGTCCACAAAAGCCTTTTCTCCTTGCTTGGCGAATACCGGTACGCCATCTGCCCACGTCGCGCGACCGCAGAGGACGCCGTTGAACTTCACGCCGGACTCTGCGGCGAGCTCCAGCGTCTCAGAAAACTCGCTGTTGCTGACGCCGGCAGAAAGATAAATGAAGGGCTTCTTAGAAACCGCTGCCGATCTGCGGAAGAGCTCGATCGCTTCTTTGCGCGTGTAAGCCGATCCCTTGCCTGCATTGCTCTTCACGCCTTCGACAAATTTCATATTGATCGGAACCTCGGCCTTCATCACATCGACGCCGTACTGTTCCTTCGTAAACTCTTCCATGCTGCGAATCACGCTCTCGGGCTTGCGCTTCGCGTATTCAAGGCCTTTCTCGTCTCCACTTTTCGGATCGTATCCGACGAATTCCAGAAAGAATGGGATGTCTTCTCCGCGGCATTCATCGCCGATGCGCTCCACAAAAGCATGCTTCTCTTCGTTTACTTCTTTGGAATCAAATGGCGAATAGTAGATGAGAACCTTGATGCAATCCGCGCCGGCAGCTTTCAACCGCCGCACCGACCAGAAGTTAAGGAGATCGGGAATGCGTCCGGGACGAGTATTGTCGTATCCGGTTTGCTCGTAGGCGAGGAGCAACCCTGCGTTCTTATTGCGCTTCTTGGCGGCGGGCAGTCCAAATTCGGGATCGAGCAAAATGGCACTGGCGTGCTTGGTGAGAACTTCGGTGACGATAGTCTTAAAATCCTCAAGCATTTTGTCCGGCACATCGGGCACGCCCTTTTCTTTGGCAAGTGATTTCTTAAGCGATCCACGCTGATCCATGGCAGCAGCCGCGATTACACCGCGAGCGTCGGACACCGCTTTCATTCCGGCGAGCTTTCCGGGGGTCAACTTCACAGGGGAATCCTCCTTGGGATTTTTCAGGTTGTCGAGACCGCTTTTTGCAGGCTCAATCCAGGCCGAAGGCGTCGGCTGCTGGGATAAAGATGATGGCAATCTGATTGTAGCTTAGCCTCTAATCTCAGGGCTACTGAGCGCTCTTCAGCGCAGCCGTCTGCAATGCGAGAAGATCGGTAATTCCCTGCTTCGCGACGCGAATCAACTCCGCGAGTTGCGAGTCGCCAAAAGCAACTTGCTCGGCCGTCGCCTGCACTTCGACGAACCGGCCCGCTCCAGTCATCACGAGGTTCATGTCAACTTCAGCGCGAGAGTCTTCCTCATACGCCAGATCGAGCAGAATCGTGCCATCTACGATGCCAACGCTAGTGGCCGCCACGCTGTCCCGCAATGGAGACTTCTTCAGCGTGCCCGCCGCCACAAGTCGCCGAACTGCCAATGCGAGCGCGACATAAGCTCCGGTGATGGAGGCGGTCCGCGTGCCTCCATCGGCTTGAATTACATCGCAGTCGACGTAGATCGTCCGCTCGCCCAATTGGGACAAGTCACAGACGGTGCGCAGAGATCTCCCGATCAAGCGTTGAATCTCGTGGGTACGTCCGCCGATTCGGCCTTTGCTGGATTCCCGAGGGGTACGCGTAAGCGTCGAGCGCGGAAGCATTCCGTATTCGCTGGTGATCCAGCCTTTTCCAGAATTGCGAAGGAATCCGGGGACGGTTTCTTCGATTGACGCGGTGCAAATGACCCGCGTGTGCCCAACTTCGATCAGAACGGAACCCTCAGCCATGCCGATGTAGTCGGGCGTGATGCGTACCGGACGCATCTGCTCAGGCGTGCGATTGTCGCTGCGAAAGGCCATGGTGCGATTGTATTTGACTGCACGGGCTGAGATCGGACAACCAGGTGATCGGGCCATCGGGCGAGGTCAGGACAACAGATAAGCGATAATCAGTGCCAGGGGCGCAAGTCCGCGTCGAAGTTGGATACCCTCTTGGCCCGTAGCTTTTAGTGTGCTGCTAAGCCACTTGCATGCGATCAAGCCGATAGCTCGATAGGTCATCCCATTTGCAAGCCCATTTCGGTAATCATTGACCTTGCTCGTCATCCATCCTAGGATTGCGGACACACCCTTCTAGATGTCAGCCCCCACACGCCATACCGGAGGAATGCTTGGGCGTTACCGTCTGCTCGAGCAAATTGGCGCAGGCGGAATGGGAGTTGTCTATCGAGCGCACGACGAGCGACTAGGGCGAGATGTCGCCATCAAGCTACTTGCTCCCGGCAGCATTCGCAGCGTTGTGGCACGGCATCGCGTGCGCAACGAGGCCATGGCGCTCTCTCGTCTGAGCCACCCAAACATCGAGACGATCTTCGAATTTGACACGCAGGATGACTGTGACTTCCTCGTTGTCGAGTTGATCGAAGGCGTTTCGCTTGACGAGCTGCTAAGCCGAGGCCCACTGCCGCAAACCCTGGCAGTCTCGCTCACCATGCAGCTCTTGCGGGGTCTCGCGGCGGCGCACGAAAAAGGAATTATTCATCGCGATTTAAAACCTTCCAACCTCCGCCTCACACACGAGAGTTTTCTCAAAATTCTCGACTTCGGTATTGCCGATCTGGGGGACGAACAGACCAAATCGCACGAACTGACCACGGAAACGCACAGCACAATTCTGACGGGCACTCTCGCCTACATGTCACCCGAGCAACTTCGCGGCGCACAGCCCGATGCGCGAAGTGACATCTATGGCGCGGGATTGGTCCTGTATCAGATGTGCGTCGGTCGCGCACCCTACAGCGAAACCGGCGCGCTGCTGATCGATGCGATTCTCAATCGTCCCGTTCCACCGCCGATCAAGTTCAACGCCGAGATCACTCAACCTCTGCAGCAGATCATCCTCAAGGCCCTTCAGAAAGATCCCAAGCAGCGGTACCAATCCGCACGGGAGATGTTGCGCGATCTCGAAGTGCTTGATGCTGGTGTTGCGCGCAGATCACATCACCGTTCCCTTCAGTTCGCGTCTTTGGTTCTTCTAGTCTTGATTCTCGGTCTAATCGTCGGACTTGAGCATCGCAGAATCACGGAATGGGTGCAAAACCGATTACACCCCGTTCCAGCAAACAAATACGTTGCTGTAATGCCGTTTCGCAGTGTCACTGATGATGACACCGCCTTTGACGAAGGTCTTACCGAGGCCGTTGCTGCTCGATTGATGGAGATCACGGCAGCTCAGCCAGTCCAAATCGTCTCGCCCCGCGAGCTCCAGGCCGAGCACGTGAGCGACATCGACGATGCCCGCAAGAAGCTAGGCGTGAATCTCGGACTCGAAGGCACACTCATGCGCGCATCCGGTAGCGTTCGCGTCACTCAGGAGCTCGTTGATGCAGCTACGCGCCGTCTACTCCGCGCAGCAAACTTCAAGGCTGGGGGAAATGACGTGTTCGCCTTGCAGGACCAGCTTGTAGAAAAAGCTGTGCAGATGCTGGAAATCGAAATTCACCAGAATCTAAACGAAAAGGGACATGGCACGACCAACACAGAGGCGTTCACCGCATACATGCGAGGACGTGGTTTCCTGCAGCGGCAAGGCGGAAGCGATGATACTGAAAGCGCGATCGCACAATTCCAAGACGCTATAGGAATTGATCCAGGCTATGCTGCGGCGCACGCGTCGCTTGGACTCGCATACCTGCAAAAGTACGGAAATTCCAAAGATCAGTCATTGATCGCTAGCACTGTCGATCAGTGTCAACAAGCCGAAGCGCTCAACTCACAGCTTGCGCTGGCCGACGTATGCCTCGGAAGTTTGCATTTAACGACGGGTGAATACGAGAAAGCCGTTTCGGACTTGCAGCAAGCCGTGGAGAAAGATGCAACCGGCGACGAAGCCTACGGGCAACTCGCTACCGCCTACGAGCAGCTTAACAAAACCGCTCAGGCGGAAGAGACGTACAAAAAGGCAATCCTGGCGCACCCTCAGTATTCTATTGAGTATGAACGCCTAGCTACTTTCTACCGAAATCAAGCGCGATACAGCGATGCGGCACAGGCATACATAAAAGCTCTACAAATTTCTCCCGCCGACGTTCGTGCCTGGACCAAACTCGCCGGCGTTTATTACTTCACCGGTGAGTATGAGAAAGCGGTGGAAGCGACGCAGCACGCAATCGCACTGCGACCGAATTCGGGCAGCTATAACAATCTGGGAGCAAGCTATTTTGCTTTACGGAAGTTCAATGAGGCGATTGAGGCCTTCCGCCAGGCTGTCGCGATGAACGGCCACGAAGCCCGAATGTATGGGAATCTCGCGAGAGCCTATTATTTCGCGCCCGGACAGCGTCCGCTGGCGGCCGAACAGTTCACCAACGCGCTCGCCGTTGCCCAATCCGATCTAAGCGTCAACAGTCGCGACGGTAACGCGCACACGCTCGCAGCCTACTATTGCGCAATGCTGGACCGTCGTCAGGATGCGCTCAACCACCTGCAAAATGCGCTGCTGTTGAAACCCAATGATGCCGAAGTGTCTTATTTTGCCGCTCTGGTCTACTCCCAACTTGGGAAGAACGATAACGCCCTGTCATCCCTGCGGCAGGCTATCGCGCGTGGCTATTCCCGCTCGGAAATCGATCGCACGCCCGAATTTGACCACCTCAGAAATTCATCTGAGTTCCGCGCTCTCATTGCCTCCGAACCATGAAAGTGCTATGGACCGATGTCGATATGCGGATCACAACTTCCTCCGCTGCCCAGTTCCTTGAAATGGACTTCATATTCGCACCCATACGCATCGTGATCCTTAACGAGTCCCGTGTGGAGGTGACCGTTGGTCGAATTTGCAGGAAAGGTTTTTTCAAACGGCTGTAGTGGACACGTGTTCGTTGTGTTCTCTTGTCGAAGCAATACGTCGATCCGGAAGTCTTTCGTGTGCGAAACATGAACTCCCTTGCACTTACTCGAGACTATCTTCACTGCATTCGTGCTGGTGTAGTGAGTAGCATCGTTCTCTTGAGCACAGACGTCCTGGCCCGCCCAATTCACTTCGGTTCCCTGATCGCAATCAGCAAACTTGGGCGGACGGCCGCCCGTCTTTGTCCGATTGCACGATAACGTGAAGAGCGCGGCCACAAGGGAAACCGCGATTAAAGTCTTTCGCTTCATATCTCCTCCAGCAACAATTCGGCAGAGCCCAGAAAACATTAGGGGAAGCGAACGAAATACTACAGCGCGAAGCCGAATCCGCAAAGGACAAAAATCCCTTTATGGGACAGTTCCAGGGGCGCGAACAATAAATAGGAGCAAAGATAGGTAGAAACACACAAATACCGGAACGTATAGAACGTTCCGGTATTCTTCAGCGTTTCTAGAAATGAGGAGAAATCGAACTGCAGGCGAAAGAGCGATTAGCTTGCGATCGCATCCAGCGGATGTGCCGCAGCCGACGAGGGCAGCGGACATTCATACAGTGCGTGAAAGTCCTTGGCCTCGTTCAGTGCGCGCTCATCTTCTCCACGAGCGCTCCAACGGCAGTTAGGACATAGAACGACGGTTTCACGAGTTTCCATAGTGCCCTCCAAGTTAATACTGTGCGCTCATCCAGCAGAGATGTGAAATCGACATTTCTTATCATCAACATCGGAAAAAGTTATGGTCGATTCCGAGGCCAAATCGCAAGGCATTCCCCGCGCTTCCCTTCAGTCCATGTCATGCCGGAGCCATTCCCTTGACCGAAGCACCTCGTCTGGACGTTGTCATTCTGCTGCTGTTGGCAGAAGCACACCTTAGGTTTTGTGTGTTTTGATTCGCTGAGAATCAGCCTTGCACAAAAGCTGATCGCTGGACCGCATCTCCGTGCAACCAACCGTCAGTTGCTATAATTTCATGGAGCGTTGCAGTTCGACGCCTCCAACCTGTAATCGCATTCCAGATTGGCCAGGTAGCTCAGA
>CAYZHX010000055.1:16943-24134 GCA_964476905.1 uncultured Terriglobales bacterium | reverse complement strand
GTTGCGTCTGAGGAACCGTATCCGAAGTCAGGCTGAATCCCATAATGGGAAAGCTGGCGAAGGTCAGACGGTGCGTGTCGATCTTGGCAGTTGCAGGAAGCGACGTTTGCACCTGCGCTACGGCTGAATTCACGAGCTGGAGTGTCGTGACCATATCGACGTTCCAGTTAAAGAACAGGTCGACCTCCGCCGAGCCGCGGCTGGTGATCGAGTTCACACGCGCCAGACCGGGAACGCTGTTAACGGCGTCTTCAACCGGACGTGTGATCGTGACCATCATCTGATCGATCGGCATCACGCCATTGTCGATGCCGATGATGATGCGGGGAAAGTTCACTTCGGGAAAGACGGCGACTGGGATGGTAAACGCGAAATACGCTCCCATGATCGCGAGCGCAATGATGAGGAAGATGAGGGGCTTGGAAAGGCGGGAGAACCAATAATCTCCAGGCGGCGCTGGAAGCGGATGGGCCTCGTCGATCGGCGTAACTTTGGTCGCCATTGGTTAGGGCTCGTTTCCGCCTTCTTTGTCTTTATCTTTGCCTTTGTCCTCATCGCCCTCGCCACCCGGCGGTGGAGGCGCTTCAACTTTAACCTTAGTATTATCCGGCAGCCCGTACGGACCGACGGCCACGATCTGCTCTCCAGCTTTCAGACCACTGATTACCTGAACTGAGTCCTGATTCTGAATTCCCGTTTCGACTTCGCGCTTGTGCGCGACCCCATCGCTGCCGATCACCATCACCGATTTCTTTCCATCTTCGTCGGTGACCACCGCCTGCGAGGGAACGATCAGCGCATCGGGAACAGTTTTGGCTGTCATCGTCAGAGTGGTCGATGCGCCGGCTTTCAGCACGCCTTTGGGATTTGGCGCCTGAACCCAAACTTCGACCGTCGTGCTACCTTGATCGAGTGCCGGACTCACCATTGTCACTTTTCCCTTTATGGGCTCATCGGCACCAGCTGTAGTGAGGGTGGCTATGTCACCTTTCTTCAACAGCGCTGCCTGATTCTGCGGGATATGCGCCTTGGCCACCATCTGTGACAGGTCCATGACCGTAACCAGCGGAGTCCCCGCCTGCGGCATCATGCCCGGATACCAAGGGCCGTCGGTTACAGTCCCGTCAATAGGACTGCGGATCTCGGAATATCCAAGCTGGGCTACAGCGCTGTTGTACTTCCCTTGCGCGGACACCAGTTGACCTTTAGCAGACTTGAGTTCGGCCGCGTGTCCAACCGCTTGCAATCCCGCCAGATGCTTCTGCGCCTGCTCGTTTTGAGCTTTCGCCTGCACGAGAGCGACAGCGGCCGAGTCGAGGTCCTTGCGCGGAATGGCCCCCTGATCGAACAAAGACTTGCGGCTGTCATAAAGCTTCTGCTGCGCATCCAGATTCTCTTTTGCGGCTTGCGCATCTCCCTGCGCCTTTTGCAGTTCTTCTGGAACGGAGTTGTTGGTGGCGATCACTTCTGCGGCCTGTGCTTGCTCGAGATCCCCGCGATTCTGCTCGGCTGCAGCCGCTAGATCCTTATTTTCCAGGGTCAGCAACAACTGGCCTTTGCGGACTTTCTGCCCACGCACGACATAGGCTTTCTGCACCGGCGCTGCAACTTTGGGAACGATTGGGGCCTGTGCGGTGGGAGAGAGAACGGCGTCCGTGGTGATGGTCTGCGAGATGCTTGCTTGCTTGACGGGAGCAGCCTGGACGGTCACGATCGGCTGCGGCTCGGCTTGCTCCTTGGAGCAACTGCCGAGACAGACGGCGACGATCGCCAGCGCTCCACAGGTAATCGTTTTGCGAATGGCCATGCAGTTAAAAGACGCCGGTTAGCGTCTGTAGATTAGCAATTGCCAGCCGGTACCGGGCTTCTCCATCATCATAATTGTTGCGCGCCGTTACCAGCGAATTCTGCGCATCCACCACTTCCAGCGCGGTGGCCTCGCCGGCCTGATAGCGCAGGTTCGTCAGCCGCACGCTTTCCGCGGCCAAGTCTGCCGATTGCTGCAGGATGTCCAGCTCGGTCTTTGCAGCCTCCGCTTCGGCGTAGAGGCTCTTCAGATCAGCCAGAAGCTTGCGCTGGGCGGCAGAAAGCTGCGTCTGCGCAAGGTCGCGCTGCAGCTCGGTCTGTTTTACTTTGCTGCGCGTCGCTCCCCAGTTCCAGACTGGAATGTTTAACGTTGCGCTGGCTGAATAGCCGAGGTTCCGAATCGGGCCATCCGGAGTAGGAGTATTCACGGCGAAATGACTGGCGTCAATGCCGTAAAAGTAATCGAGTGTTAACGTGGGCAGGTAGGCGGCGCGTGACGATAGCACTGCGTAATTCGCGGCCCGAACCGTCTGCATGGCGGCGTACAGATTCGGATTCTTGGTTTTGGCCTGCTGCTCGACCTCCTGCATCGGAGGCAGTGGGGGCGGCAAACGCAGGTCATCGACGGTCGAGTAATCCTGGTTGAAGTTTGGGAAAACGAGCACGGCCAAATCAAGATGGCTCTTGTTCATCGCCAGCTGCGCTTCGCGCAACGCGCGATTCGCTTCGTTTGCCTGAAGTTGCGCTTTGATGACATCGGAATGCGCCACCTCTCCGCCCTGCTCCAGCTTTTGACTGAGATCGAAAAACCGCTTAGCCTCATCCGCCGCGAGTTGCGCATTCGCATACTTCCGCTTTGCGACAACCTCGGCGTAGTAGGTCTGCACGACTGTCGCAACCAAGCCACGTGCGGCGATTTCAGCCTTGGCACGAGCAGCCGCTGCTGCCGCTGCCGTGCGAGTGTAGTCCGCGAATTGCGCGCCGCTGACCACCTGATGCGCGTTTCCCTGCGCCACGTATTCGTGAACGGCATTGTTCGCGATATACCGCGGAATCGCTGTGCCGTTGCCTTGCGTGTACAAGTACTCGGTGTTCGCACTTACGTTCGGCAGAAGCGCAGCCCGCGCCTGCACATGATCTTCGTTTGCAATTCCCACGTCCATAAGTGCGGAACGGTATGTCACGTCGAGCGTGCGCGCGCGCTGCAATGCGTCCTGCAAAGTGATCACAACTGGGGCTTGGGAGCCTGGCGCTACCGTCGCTTGAGCAGTAGCAGGAGGCGCCGCCACTGGAGCACTACCCTGCTGTGCCGCCGCGCTCACAATCGCCAGCATGACTCCGAGCATCACAATTGCAATCCTCATCTCCTCGCACTCTCCTTTATATAGCGGGCATCCAGCGCAAGATTATTGCAGACTCTGGGCCGAGCCACCGAGCCCACGGCGATCGCTCGCCTGCGCCTGTGGTTTGACATCGGGGAAGGACCAGCAGTTGCTTTGTAGCGTCTAGTGCATCGGAACCGACCGGGAAGCATTTTACGTATCCGTACCAAGGTGAACGGCCGCGCCAACATAATCGAAGGTGGATGCTGTCAACCTCACGGCGGCGGCGGTCCGAAGATCGCGCGCAAATACCTCATCGTGGCTGTAATCCTCGAGATCGTTGCCATTGTCCTCACGGTCTATCGTTTTCTCTGGAGGTAAGCTTTGAGCCGACAGAATGCCGACAGCGGAAGCCTTTAGCAAGGAGCATCCATGACCACACTCAAACGCCAAGCCCGCATCGCAGGACTCCTTTATCTCACTCTGATGACTGCTCCCCTGCGCCTCATTTACATTCCGAGCCATCTCTTTATTCCCGATAACGCGAGCGCCACGTCGGCGAACATCGCCGCACACGAAACGCTTTTCCGTTTCGGTATGCTCAGCGATCTGTTCACTGCGACGATGGGCATTTTCCTTACGCTTGCGCTCTACAGGCTGTTCAAAGGCGTGGATGAAGGGCTGGCTCGGCTGGTCGTCATCCTAGGCGCACTGGTGGTCGCGCCCATCTACTTCCTGAATACGATCAACGACGCCGCAGCGCTGCTTTTCGCGCGTGGCGCAGATTTCCTCTCTGTTTTCGACAAGCCACAGCGCGATGCCTTCGTCATGGTCTTCCTCCGCATGCACCACTACGGAGTAGTGGTCAACGAGGTCTTTTGGGGACTCTGGCTCTTTCCGTTCGGCCTGCTGGTGTACAGGTCGCGCTTCATTCCGCGCCTGTTGGGCGTGTGGCTGATGCTCAACTGCTGCGCCTATCTGGCGACCAGCATCACCGGCATCCTTTGGCCACAATATGAGCAGACGGTGTCAAATTGGGTCTTCCCCGTCATGGTCGGCGAACTGGCGATCATGCTGTGGCTCATCATAGTCGGTGCAAGGGAGAGACAGCCCCTGGCGACGATCGCCGCCTGAACAGGCGAAGCGAGCCAAGCCCTGATTCCTACCGGCGCTAGCGGTGACCTTCTCCCTGGGCGGTCGTCAAACACTGACTCTCCCTACAGCACTAGAATGTCGAAGAACTGTGTGATGTTGGTCTAAACGGAAAATCGACACTAGTGCGGTGGTTCGGTTTCCGCATCTATGCAGTTTCTCCTGCTTACCCCTGCCCTGAGTGTGCTAGTTTCTGTCCGCGCGAAATACCGCCGCCGATTCGGCCTTCGCAAAAGGAGGGATACATGATCCGCAGAGCCGCTATACCGCTGTTTGCTGTCTTCGCCGTGATCACGTTGGCTTCGGCGCAGTCGAACTCGGGCGCTCAAACACAAACTCCCAACAAACAGCTTATGCAGGACATCTGGAACGGCTGGGCTACACTCAACACGGCCAACGTCTCCCGCTTCTACGATAAGAATGCCACTGACACCTTCTTCGATGTCACACCGCTGAAGTACAAGGGATGGTCAGAATACGAATCCGGTGTGAAGACCGTATTGGCACAATGGCAGACGATGAAAGCCGTGGTAAATGACGACGCTGCAGTGCATGCGCGAGGCGATCTTTACTGGGGAACAGCTACGGTCCACCTCGACATCACGCCGAAGCAGGGTAATCCGATGACCCTCGATGTCCGCTGGACTGTCGTTTGGCAAAAGCAAGGAAGACAGTGGCTGGTCGTACATGAGCATGTCTCAGCTCCGCTGCAGCAGTGACTCAAGCTCGGCAGTGAATTGAATTAAATAGAAGGTTGCGCGGCTTCGGAGTTGCGAAGACTCTTTTCAGGGCTCGTTAATCACCAGTCCGATATTGGCTACGTTATCCCCTCTATTCATTGTGGGGACTGAGCAGATGTAGAGAACTACGCCGGCGATCGGCGCTCGTGCTTCCCAAACGGTTTTGCCGAAGAAATCGGTTACGTAGCCGATCTTCATGCCTTCTGCTACGTAAGTGCCACGCTCGACCGAGGGATAGAAGATGCCGGGGCTATCACTCGTCACACTCGCGATTTTTCCAATCCACACTGGATGTTCGACTGCGCTCGCCTTTCCTGGCAGCATCTTGAGAAAACGCATGACGTTGTAGCAGCCATCAGCCAGGGCTTGAACGTCATCAGCGTCGGTCGTGCCGGAATAGCCGGCTTCGACAGCGATTGCCGGCTTGCCGCGTGTGCTGGCTGTGCTGTCGAGATAGCGCGAGGCATTCGGATCTTTCGGGCGGTCAGTCACGAAGATGATGTGGTCGAGACCAAAGGCCAGCACCATTCCGCGCGAGGCGCTGTCGAGGCGATCGTTGCCGGTTTTCGACCAATAAGAGTAAGGACGCAGGCTCTCGTCGAGATCGCCTCCGTGGAGATCGATCAAGTAATCGCACTTCTCCACGACCTCTTTCGTGATCACCGCCAATGCCCGATCGGTTTGCGTGCCACTGGGATTGCCTGGATAGAACCGATTCATGCTCTTGCCGTCTGTAGGATTCACATGAGGAACCTTCTTTTCAAAGGACGGAAGGTTCACAAGTGGAACGATGATCAGGGCCCCAGAGACGTCCTGCGGATCCACGCTCTGAATGAGGCTCTCGAGCGCGATGATCGATGCATACTCCGTGCCGTGAGCCCCAGCGACCAGTGCCAAAGTGGGACCGGGCTTCGTCCCTTTGATCACTACTACAGGAATATTGGCTCCAGGATCGTTACCTGCCGGTACCTCCAGATAACCGGTGGCTTTTTGACCAGGAGTTGCGGTAGCGGTTCCGACGGAAAGATTCGCTCCCAAAGTCGTTGTCGTGAATCCGAGGACAATCAAGGGAAGAAGGGACGAGCGCATAAGAGTCTCCGATTTGCCGGAAACATCGTACAGGACATAGAGCACTATGTCCCCGACTAGTGCTTCGAGTTCATGCACTTACAACGTTTTCAACCGCGCGTCTGGGAGGTCCTTTTGCAGATAAGCGGATGACGATGTGGCGTAAGATTACGCAATTCAGACTGCCTTTGTGCGAATTCACTGAATGGATGAAGTCCATACCGTACAGTGTCACATTCAATAATTTGACGAGCGTTCGCTTCGACGAATCGTTTGGACGTATCAAACGCAAGATGGCTTCGTTTTTTTGCAATCGACCGGCGAAATTCCCGCCGGAGGCTCGTCCGAACTCGGCTCCGACTCATGTCTCGATGTGGCGCGGTACGCCTATTCGGTCTCAGTGAACGGCGAAGAGGCGTACCGTTGCGATGCCATGGCTGTGTCGCAGATCGATAACCCCGAGGCGAAGCATTGGGACCTTATCTGCGACGAGGTTTGGAACATCAGTGAGGGGTAAGAATGGTAGAGCTACCCTATTGCTCCCACGGTGCTTTGGGGACTGTGCCCGGCGACTTGCTCAGGGCGGTGAACGCCGTTTGCAGCCAGTCGATAGCTCGCGGAATATCTTCGGGATGCTGGTACACGTGTGAGAAGCCTCCGCGCATGTCGATGGGAGTTCCTAGAAAATAACGATAATCAGACGGCAGCGGCGGACCTTCGGCGCTGCCTGCCGGAGGAATCGTCGACGGCAGATGCACTGCGTACATGCTTCCGCCTGCCAGCGTCTGGTGCGGGTAGCGCATGAGCCACTCGCAGTTGCCGGAATCCAGAATCAGATTTCCCGAGACCGCTACCCACGCTCCCGCAAAATCTGAGCCGGGTTTCTGGCAATTCCAAGTCTGAGCTTGCGGCACAGTCGCGGTCGCATCGGAGAAGCCGTACGCGTCGACTCCGATTCGCTGTAGGTTATGGGTCTCTGCAAAATGCCGAACCTCCGGCAGTGATTGATTCCAATCCAGATTCGAATCGGTCGCTACGGCAAAGCCGGGACGGCCGAAACTCAAGCTGTTGAAGTATGCAAAATAGTTCGGGTACTGGCGCAC
>CAYZHX010000055.1:0-16843 GCA_964476905.1 uncultured Terriglobales bacterium | reverse complement strand
AGGCAAAGCAGTCCAGCCCATCTTCCTCCCACTCGCACGGCATAACAATAGATTGCCAATCCCAGAGCGAGCATCAGCAGCAGCATGGGCAAGCGCGCCCAGGCGAGCGTCGCCCTTGGATCATTCCATTTCTCCAGCAGCGATTCGCCGAAGACCCACTGTCCAAGGAATGCCGGGGCGAACTTCCGGCTGACTTCCCACGACGTGTGGCTGTAATCGACGCGAACTCCGCGCAGAATCAGGGGAAGAGCTGCGAGCATCTTCGGCAGCGGAGGATGCTCGGGATTCATCCGCAGGTCGAGCTTCTGTAGATAGCTCACGCCCGCGCCGATATGCGCAACCTCGTCAATGGTGACGGATTCTCGCAGCGCACCACCGCCTGCCAACACAGCCATCAACGCGAGCAAAGCGCCTGCCATCGCCAAGTGAGGAATACTTCGTCTTTTTTCATTTGTCATTTGCATTGGAACTTCGAAGACCCGGCCTGGAAATGCCGTCGTTCCGATCGACACGTTGGACTTTGATGAAGTCATGCCTTCGCCGCCTGGTTGCGAAAGATGTAAGTACGTCCTTGAGGTAGGTTAGGTTCAGATATACGACGCTGTGCGCTAGAAAGCAAAGAAATCTTGTCGGCTTCCGAAGGCAGTTGGAACTGCTTTCACCGGGGCCGCGTATCTTTCGGACAGCTTCGAAGCAGGGAACAACCGCCTGGGAGAACGCGACCATGAACACATCTGCAACGACAGGCCGTGCCGTAGAGGAAGTACCGCGATCGTTGGCAAGGTTGGCCGGAGTCTTTTATGTACTCACGTTCGCAACTGGGTCGCTTGCTCTCTTGGTCCGCAGCAGGCTGAGTTCCGCATCGGGAATGATCGCGGGTGGTTGCTACGTGGTAGTGACGTTTCTTTTCTATCATCTGTTCAAGCCGGTGAACCGGAACCTGTCATTCCTTGCCGCTTGCATAAGTCTGATCGGATGCGCATTAGGCCCGCTCAGCCTTTTTGTTCATGCTTTCTCCCGCATCAATCCGCTGGGAGTTTTCGGATTTTATTGCCTGCTGATCGGATACCTGATCCTGAAGTCGACTTTTCTACCTCGAGTTCTGGGCTGGTTGATGATATTTGCCGGCCTCGCTTGGCTGACGTTTCTCTCACCAGCACTAGCGAGACAACTCTCTCCCTTCAGTTTCCTGCCCGGTTTGATAGGCGAAGGAGCGCTGACCGTGTGGCTCCTGGCAGCAGGAGTAAACGAGGCAAGCTGGAGGAAGCAGGCGTTGGCGGGAGGTAAGTAGCGGGACAGGAGGCCGCACTTTGCCAGTCGAGTTGTCAGATTTCCGACATATTTCGGCGTTGTCTTTGGCGCTCGCATCGTCTTCAAGCGACCGAATCCACCCGAGGTCCGGCCAACACAGGTCAGATATTAACGGCTCGCCGGGCCAGCCCCAGCGCTTCCGACCAAAACGTTGACGAAGAGTGCACTGTCTCAACCACTCGCGTAAGGGCAGAGACGAATTCGTTAACCTGCTTCTCGGTGATCACCAGAGGCGGCGCAACCTTCAGCACCATGAAGTTGTTACCGCATATTTGTGTGAGGATGCCTTCGTTGCGGAACATGCGCATCACGATCATCTGGCCGAAAAGGCCGGGATGAATTTTGCGGAAAGCCTCAAATGCAACTCGCAACCGAAGCTGCTGCGGAGCGCAGAATTCGACGCCGCAGAACAATCCGGATCCGCGGACTTCCTTAACCATCTCGTAACCGGCAAGCACTTCGCGCAGACGCGCGCGCAGATAGTGACCCATTTCCGCGGAACGCTCAGCAAGGTTTTCCTCTTTCAGGACTTCGAGCGTGGCGAGCCCAGCCCGCATGGCCAGTGCGTTCTCGCCATAGGTGGAAGTGTGTACCAGCGCGCGCTTGAGCGAGTCGTAGACGGAATCGTAGATACCGTCGGTCATTAGCACGGCGCCGACTGGGATCAGTCCTCCGCTCAGTGCCTTCGCCAGAATGACCATATCGGGAGAGACATCGTAGTAATCGCCCGCAAGGAATTCGCCGGCGCGCCCGAGACCAGTTTGCACCTCATCAAGCACGAACAGCGTTCCGTACTTCCGACACAGCATCTGCACGGCTGAAAGGTAGCCGGGAGGAGGAATGCAAATGCCGGCTTCTCCCTGTATCGGTTCGAGGATGACGGCCGCGACTCTTCGCGCTGCCAGCGTCGTTGTGAGCGCTTCCACATCGCCGAAGGGAACAGCAGTCGTATCGGGCAGAAGCGGACCAAAGCCAGCTTTCCAGAAGTCATCCCCCATGAGTGACAGTGCGCCGCAGGTGAGTCCATGAAATGCTCCCGACGCATAAACAAGCCCGGTGCGGCCGGTATAAGCGCGGGCAAACTTGATCGCCGTTTCAACGCCTTCACTGCCGGAGCTGCAGAAGAATGCTTTCTGCAGGCGTTTACCTGCGAGGCTGCAGAGCTGAGCCGCCAATTCTCCCGCCAGTTCGGGCACATGACTTTGCAGCATCGCTGGACCACAGCGCTGTAGTTCGTCCTGAAGAGCCGCGATCACGCGAGGGTGGTTGTGTCCTAGATTGTGAACGCAGTAGCCGGAAAGAAAATCCAGAATACGGCGCCCAGTGTCGGTGAACAGCTCAGCACCTTCACATCGCACATATCGCACGTTCATATCGAGCATGTCCAGTAGGCGAACCCATTGCGGGTTTACGTGCTCGTCGTAAGAATGCGATGTAGCCTCTGAAGTAGTTTCAAATGCGAAAGTTGGGGTGGAATTCATGATTATTATCGGGAAGCTGAAGTAGTGGAAATGTGCCCAACGGCGTGAACAACTATGTCCACTGTAGTGTTGACGCGCAGGATGAAGGTGCTGGGATTCTTGAGGCCCCAATTAACATATGGAACAGCAAAGTGGACATCGGCGGAAGCGTTACCACCGCTGACATCAACCGGAACCGTGAGGCTCATCGGGTGCGGCTTGCCGTGGAGCATCATGATGCCATCGAGTTCGACTTGCGACTTGCCTGCTTCCGCAACGATCCCTTTGACATGCTGAGGCGTGAAGATAATCTCGGGAAACTTCTGAGTTTCCAGGATTTCCTTTTTCATCTTCTTGTCGCGCGCATTGCTGCCGCTGTCACCAGAAGTAGCATCCACAATGAGCTCACCGCTCGCGGCGCCGGTTGCATCGTCGAATTGCATTGAACCGCTCTTCAACTGGAACGTGCCATGCACGGTATGCAGCACGTCGCCGAGAGTGAACTCGACCTTGCTTTGCACGGGATCGGCGACAAATGTCCGGGGTTGGGCGGAAGCCGCTGTGCAAAGCGAAACTGCCGCTAACGCCAACAACAGCTTTGGGCCGATAAGGCGTGCAAGTCTCATTCGTGCTCCTATACCGTCAACAGTTGCCAACCGATATTAACGATCCCATGCTGCCCAAAATTCTTAAGCGGTGTCGCGCCAACGTGAACCGATAACATGCTCCCGAACAGCGCAGGACAACGCGTAAAGGCCGTCATTGCGCGTCGCTGAATCCAATTGCTCTTATCCATGAGGAGCATGGATCGCGCCATGAAGTCGGGCACTTCGCCGATTTGGCGGTGTGCGCGCTGGTAAGCCGATAAATCTCCTGCCGCAATCGCGTCCGCTAATGCAAGCGCCTGGCGAAAGGCCATGGCGAGACCTTCCCCCGTGATTGCGTCAACGGAACCGGACGCTTCGCCGATCAGCGCAACGTTGCCGCGAAACACCGAACGCAGTTTCCGGGAGAGCGTAAGTGAACCTCGTGCCATAGTCGTGGTTTGTGCTCCCGCAAGCCGCTCGTTCAGGAATGGGAAACGAGCGAGCTCATGGACGAATGAGCCGCATCTTCGCCTGGAAATAATCGCAACGCAGATCTCATTTGCGCTCACTGGAGTTACATATGCCTGTGCGCCATGCGTCCAGTAGATTTCAACGAATTCACTCCGGGAATTCACGCGGAAGTGCTGTCGAAAACCGATTCGACGATCCCGTTCCCTACCAGCGTTGAGCCCGGCCCATTGGCGCACACGCGAGCCGAGTCCGTCGGCGCCCACAATCCAGCGCGCTCGTACAGCTTTCCCATTCGCGGACAGTAAGCCGAGTCGCGAGAGGTCGACTCGTGTACCCCAACAGAGCCTTACGCCGGCTTCGGCCGCGGATTCTGTCATCCGTTGGTGGAGTGCGGTGCGGCGAATCCCATGTCCGATTCCATAAGGAAAGTGTGCCGAGGCTTCGCAGTTGTCGCGAATAAATTTGATGCCTTGGAATGTGCCAGTCTCAACGTCGTTCAGCTTGACGCCCAACTCGCCGAGTACTGCCAGACTGTCGGGCATGAGGCCTTCGCCACAAGCTTTATCAATCGGAGGAGTCGCATGGTCCGCAACGGTCACACTAAACCCGCGCTTGCGGACCGCGAGTGCAGCTGCCAGACCGGCGGGTCCCCCGCCGACAACAAAAATATCTGTATCAAAAGCTGTTTCAGACATCTTCACCATCGGAGCAGAACTAGCTCCGAGCAGAACCCGGGTCCCATTGCCGCCAGCAGGCTGTAAGTACCGGGCTCACCTCGGCGACGCGCGAGGAAATCCTGCAGTACCAACAGCACCGAAGCAGAAGAGAGATTACCAACGGCCCGTAAACATTCCCAGGAGGCGTCCAACGCGTTCTCCGGCAATTCGAGGGCGTCGCTGACGGCGTCGAGCACTTTGGGTCCGCCAGTATGAATAATCCAGCTCGCAATGTCGCTGCGCTCGAGTCCGTGGTCGAGGAGAAAGGCATCGACATCGCGCCTTAGATTCTCGCGCACGACTCTGGGTACTTCCGGCGACAACACGAGTTCAAATCCAGATTGGGAAATGTTCCAGCCCATGACGTCTTCTGTATTGGGATAGAAAACCGAGCGTGTGGCAACGACTTCTGGGCCTCTGCTCTCAAGCGCGCTGCCCGTAAGCACGACTGCAGCGGCGCCATCGCCGAACAGTCCCGAGGCAATCACGTTGGCGTAGGAGAGGTCCTGACTTTGCCATGTAAGCGAGCAGAGTTCCACTGACAACACAACCGCGACGTGCTCAGGAAATGCGCGCACGTAATCAGTGGCGCGCGCGATGCCGGCCGCCCCGGCAACGCAGCCAAGTCCGAAGATAGGATTGCGCTTGATATTCGGTGATAACCCCATGCGGTTCACTAGACGAGCATCTATCGACGGACTGGCAACGCCCGTGACAGAGACAAAATAGAGTGCGTCAATATCCGATGGAGTGAAACCAGCAGGCGTAATGGCGCGGCAGATCGCAGCTTGCCCAAGTTTTTGGGCATGTTCGATCCAGAGATCATTCGCTTGCCCCCAGGTTTGGATTTGACTGTACTGCTCGATGGGAAGCGAGAGATGTCGTCGATCGACCCCACAGCGGGAGTGAAGACGAGTCAGAGCCTCGGGGCTGCTGATCTTATCCCCCCACAAACCGATAATCGCATCACTGATCTGTTGCTGGTTATAAGCGTACGGGGGGAAGGCGCTGCCCGCGCCGGCTATTCGCATGGGTTCCTGATGTAAGAAAATTTTAGGCTTTACAGTATCAAACACCAGAAGTGGGAGAAGTTGCGCAAAGTGCGGGACGCCGAGGCAATTCCTAGCTACTCTGGTCCACTATCGTGACTAGCCCGTCGAGAAGCTAATTTCCAGAGTTGCGAGACCTTAAAAGTGACGCGCTCGATGGTTACTCCACGTGAACTCTCGAAAGGCGCCAGGCGGGCACGAGGCGCGCCCAATTGGGAAAGTTCCTCGGGTCGAGCCACGTTGCACAGCTTCCCAGATCGGTCAGCCCGCCCCGTCGAGTGTTCTTTCTCCGATGGTGCGCAAGCTAGCAGCGTTTGACGTTAATCAATGTGGGGTTGAACTTCTCTTCGAAGTGCCCTTTCGACCCGCGTATGCCGAGTCGTCGAATGTCACAATATGCAACCATGGCCGATGTGGTTGTGAACCGAGGCCGATCGCACTCGTGGCGTGTCTTCAAGGGATTAATCGCGTCAGTGGCCTTGGTTGTCGTGGCCGGCGCTATTTTTCAGTTCGCAACCGCGCAATGGGAAAACCATCGCTATCCTCCTCGCGGCAAGCTTGTTGACATCGGTGGACTGCGGCTTCATATCAACTGCACAGGCACGGGCAGTCCCACCGTCATCATGGAGGCTGGTCCTAACGACTCATTGGTGTCCTGGCAACTGGTTCAGCCCGAGATCTCTAAATTTACTCGTGTTTGTTCTTATGATCGCGCCGGCTTTGGTTGGAGCGACGCACCGAACGAGCCACGCAGCAGCTCGAATGTTGCCGATGAACTTGCTCGCCTCCTCACCCGCGCTGGAGTTCCCGGCCCTTACGTTCTCGTTGCGTTTGAGTACGGCGCACTCAACATGCGCATGTTCGCGTCGCGTCATCGCGAGCAGGTGGTGGGCATGGTGCTTGTCGATCCAGTGCATCCCGACATGCACCACCGCGACCCATTCAGGCGTGCTACGAGCGCACCTGACAGGGTTCATCGTTTTGTGTCCTCTGCTCGCTATGAAGCCATGATTTGGAGCGTGCCGTTAGGAGTGCCGCGAATTCTCGGATGGTGTCGGAAGGCGTACACTTTCCCGAATCAGCCCGCGGAATGGACTCAGTTAGCACCTGAAGCTGCTGCTCAATACTGTCGCTTGCAAGCGTGGCGTACTGAGGAAGCACAAGCCAGAGACGAGGATGGCTCCATGCCGGCTAAAACCGGTCCCTTCGGAAAGATGCTACTTGTAGTGCTCTCGCACGATCCGCAGTTTGGAGCCTTTGCGCGCTTCTTTCCTCCTGCCAAGGCAGCGAAGGCAGAGCAGACGTGGACTGAGATGCAGGAAGAGTTACGAGGCCTCTCATCGAGAAGTAAGAGGATCGTTGCAAAAGGAAGCGATCGCTATGTACAGATCTATCGCCCGGAATTAGTTGTTGCCGCGGTTCACGAAGTTGTCAACGCGGCCCGTGGGTCCACGCCGTTTCGAGCTGATCCAGAGACAGAGTACAAGTAAGAAATCGACGAGACACGCTTATTCTTTAGGAGATGGATTCTTTACGCGATGGGTAAAAGCCTCGCTAAGCCGTCACGCTCGCGGTGTACTCATCGTACGTTCCCCTGAAGTCTTCTACCTTGCCATGATCGAAGTGCCATACGCGGGTTGCGACTTCCTCGATTAGATCGTGGTCGTGCGTAACCAGGAAGAGCGTGCCTTCGTAGCGTTGCAGTGCGATGTTCAGGGCGTTGATCGATTCGAGATCGAGGTGGTTCGTGGGTTCGTCGAACACCAGGACGTTGGGCTTTTCCAGCATGATCTTGCAGAACAGCAGACGCGCCGCTTCGCCGCCCGACAAGGCTTCGACGGGCTTCAGGGCTTCGTCGCGCTGGAAGAGCATCTGGCCGAGCAATCCGCGCAGCTCTTCGGTTGAGGCTTTGGCGTCGAACTGGCGCAGCCAGTCGAGCGTGCTCAGACCCGGTTCGATCGATTGGCGATGGTCCTGCGCGAAATAGCCGATCTGCACTTCGTGTCCCCACTTCACCTCGCCGGAATCCACGCTGAGACCTTCCCCGTTCATGCCGGGAGCATTGCCGAGCAGTGACCGGATCAGCGTGGTCTTGCCAGCTCCGTTGCGGCCAATGATCGCGATCTTCTCCCCGCGATTGACAGCGGCGCCGAAGCTCTTGATTACCGTCTTTTCGCCGTAGCTCTTCGAGACATCGTCGAACTCGAGCGCATGACGGCCCGATGGACGATTCATCGCAAACTTGATGTATGGCCGCGCAATGTTCGACTTTGCCAGTTCCGTCGTCTGCAGCCGCTCGACTTCTTTCTTGCGCGACATAACCTGGCTGGAACGTGTGCCAGCCGAGAAGCGCGCGATGAACTGATTTAACTGCGCGATCTTCTTCTCGCGCTGCGCGTTGTCGGCCTCGATCTGCGAGCGCACCTGTGTCTTGGCCATCACCATATCGTCGTATCCGCCGGTGTAGGTGATCACGGTTTCGTAATCGATGTCGGCGACGTGCGTACACACGCTGTTGAGGAAGTGACGATCGTGCGAGATCACGATCAGCGTGCCTTCGTACCGAATCAGGAAATCCTGCAGCCAGTGGATCGAATCGAGATCAAGATGGTTCGTGGGCTCGTCGAGCAGGAGCGCTTGCGGATGGCCAAACAACGCCTGCGCGAGCAGCACGCGGACTTTCTGTCCACCCTGGAGATTACCCATCTTCTGTTCATGCAGCTCTTCCGTGATGTCCAACCCGTCGAGCAGAACCGCAGCATCGCTTTCGGCGGTATATCCATCCTCTTCGGCGACGATGCCTTCGAGCTCTCCCAAACGCATGCCGTCTTCGTCCGTCATGTTCTCTTTGGTGAAGAGCCGCTCGCGCTCTTCAATCGCCTCCCACAGACGGCGGTTACCCATGATTACGGTGTCGATCACCCGATAGGCGTCAAAGGCGAACTGGTCCTGGCGCAGAACTCCCAGCTTGCGTGGACGAACTACATTCCCTTTTTGGGGCTCAAGCTCTCCGGTCAGAATCTTCATCAGCGTGGACTTGCCGGCGCCGTTCGGTCCGGTCAAGCCATAGCGCTTGCCCGCCGTGAAGGTGGTGGAGACATCGTCGAACAGTACTTTGGCGCCGTAGCGCATGCTTACGTTGCAAACAGAAATCATGATTCTTTTGTATGCCTTATGAGGAAGGACTTACAGAAGTAGGGCTCAAACTAGAAAACGGGCAGGCAAAGCCGATGGCCGTACAACGAGCAACTACTCTTCTTGTATTTAAAGATAACATGCCCGTCTGCATCGTTTCGCGGACTCGGGATTCCCGCTTCACTGCGCATCCGGTGGTTGGATGGAGCCATTTGAGGCAGGCACCTCGCAAATGTTGATTCAAATGACGATTAGGAGCTTCGGAAATAACGCGTGACCCGCGTTGTTCCGGTGGGAAAAACGCGGGTACACATTGCTTTCCTGCGCGGAGTGGTGCCTTAACTCAGCATCAATCGTCGTTCCGGGCCGAGTGCGCTTCTTTACTTCTTCGGCGCCTGCGGGGGTGGATTTTCACTTGTCGGCGGCACTATCCCCTTGATTCGCAGATAAGTCACCATGTTTCCGTAGTGCTCATCGGCATGTGCCGTATTGAGCGACAATACCGTGAGCTTCGCCAGATTGAAGTTCATGAACTTCACCATCTCGGCGCCTTTGGCGTCGGTCATGGCATCGAACGCCTTGTTGCAGTACGCAACCGCGTCCTTCACGGCGGCGACAAGATCAGCCTTCGCAGTCTTTGTTTTCTCGATCCCTTTTGCCGGATTGGGTTCGCCGGAGGCGAGTGAGCAGAACATGTACTGAGCGTCGGCTACGTGGCCAACGAGCTGTCCAAAACTCCGAACTTCGGGTGTCGGTTTGAACGAGTAGTTTTCTTCTGGCATTTTCTGTGCCGCAGCCACAATGGCACCGCTCACAAACGAGTACACACCTTTATCGCTCGTCGTAATTGGATTCGCCGGTGCCGCAGCCTGTGGCGTCTCTTGCGCGAGTACTGCACCTGAAAGCGTCATAAACCCAGCCAAGGCAAAACACAGTCTTCTGTTCACGAGATTCCTCCGCGGGAAATCATGTTACATCTCCGTACCAAGTACGGAACCCCTAGAGCTTTGGTTCCCCGTCAGCTCGATTTTTTCGGGATGGATGGGTGAGGGTCGGCGTTGGCAGAAGCAACCGCGCAGAGAAGGCTTAGCGCAATAGATCGCTGGACACGCCCGCGTTTTGAGTTCTCTCACCGAGCGCTTCCAGAATCTTTCAGCTTCGCAATCTTCTCCTCGGCGGCCTGGCGCAATTGCGCTTTGAATTGGGCGTTGGCTTTGTCGTTGGGCAGAAGGTCGAGACATTTCTGCTCGGCGGTGAGCGCCTCCGCCTTTTGGCCATTGACGAGATAGGCATCGGCCAGGCTGTCCTGCGCGTTCGCCGATTCGGGATACGCTTCTGCGTTCAGCTTGAATAGCGTGAGAGCGTCGGCCTTGGCCCGGGCGGCCTCACCCGCCGAAGGAGACGCGGCTTTCTGTGTCGGCAAGTTTGCGCCAGCTACATGGACTCCCGCCGCCTGCAGGCGCTCGTAGGCAAGCACGTTCAACATCGCCTCCGGAAAGACGAATGCACTCGGATCGTGCTTGCGCGTGTCCCGGAAGATCTGCGCGGCCCGAGCCGAGCCGCCGGGTTGCGATGCCGCTGTCCAGAATTGGGAAGCTGGTGTCGGCCTCGGTGTGAACTTTGCACTCGAGCTGGCAGGATTCTTCTGCAGTGTGTCCACGTAGAAGGCCACAATCTGCTTTGGCAACTCGGGATGTGGTCCGAAGATTTCCGTTCCGTGACGTCCATCCTTGAAGCCGACGAACTTGTTCCGCGGATTTCCCGTGAGTTCAGCAACCCACTGCATGAGTTGCGGAGCGTCACTCATGTATTCGTCGTCGGCAGCCGCTGAAGTGAAGAGCGGGATCCAGGTATTTTGCTGCAGATAAGTTATTGCGGTCGGATCGGCTGGGCCCGCCAGTAGGACCAGCGACCGAATCTCCGGTTGCCGGCTAGCGAGCTGTACAACATTGTTCACGCCGCACGAACCGCCACCAGCGCCAACTCGATTTTTGTCAACGCCGGGTTGAGACAACAGCCAGTTGAATGCGGTATCGAAATCACCGGGCCATTTGTCGCGGATCTGCCGTTGCACTTCCGGGCTGGCATCGTCAAAGCGCGGACCATCACTCTCGCCGAAGCCGCGATTGTCGATCGTCAGCGCGCTGATGCCGGTTGCCGCTAACTGTTCGGCTACAGGAATCCAAGACTTACGATTGGTGTTGCACATGTGCAGCAGGATCACCGCAGGTTCGGCTTCGCCGTTCGCACTCGCTGAGTAGAAGCTCGCTTTGAGGTGAACGCCGTCGGACGCGGTGAGGTCAAGTTCCCGAGGCTTAGACTCTGCGACAGCGACAAGGGACACGCAGATGACCAACGCAAGTAGCAGCCGATTCATGGAGGAAATGGTACTCCTGCTTGACCGCGCTCTGAAAACGCCTGATGGGTCTGCGATCGATAGCAGGCGAGTTCGGCACATTCCCATGCCATCCGAAGACAGTGGTCAGAAGGTGCGTATGAGACTTCGCAGAATCTCATGCCGCTCTAAGTCGAACGTGCCTTTGTAGAACGCACGACGAAATAGGGCTGATTGTTTAAGTTTGCAACAAAACCAGGGTATAGCCACGCTCGCGCTTTTTGCCTAACTTCGAAGTAGTACTGAATTGGGAAGACCGAGTCGGTGTAGCTCGCCGGGATTGTTGCTCGGGCTTGCACGCCGTCGACCTTCATCGCCATTTCCTGATATCGCTCAGCCTGATTCACATGACGGTAGAGCAGTAAGACCGAGCTGGAAGTTTGCGCTTCCGGCATGGTGAGCTTCACGTCAAGCGCGTGTTTCGGAATGAACTCGGCGGGAGGAGTGTGTTGACAGACGAGAAACTCACGTTGTGGATGGCCAAGAGCCGCATCGACTGCAGAGCGCACATTTGCCGTGGGTGCTGGACTCGCCGATACGCCTTCGAGGCGTTTGGCCATCTCGGCAACATCTTCGTCGATTGCGGCCAAGCGATCGCTCCAGTGGCCACGCTGATATGGTCGCGGGCCGTAGGTAATGTCTTTGACGTAAACCTCGCCGCTATTAATGGCGATATCCGTCCACGTGTCGCGCGCGTTGCGGTATGTTTTAACCGCTTGTTCCAAGGCATTGCGATCGCCTGTTTGTTCGTGAATGGCGTAGAGCACCGCAGTGCGTAGCTTCAAAGCAAAGAATCGCCCAATCCCACTTTGGATCTTTACATCGGCTGCGAGTCGGCGGAATTCCGGCGTGCTTTGCTTCGTTCCCTTCTCTGCTTCGGTCAATTGCGCGTTGGCAACCTGTGCTAGATTCTCGAGCCACTGCGCGACTTCGATCGGACTATACCTTGCACCATGTTCGCCCTTGAGAAGCTCGGCGGCGAAATCATTGATGCGCGCAAACAATTGCGGATCGAGCGGACTGACGTTGCCAAATACTTTCGGAGCAGGAGTATCTCCATACGGGGAGTACTTCTTCGCATCCACGATCGATTGATTGGTGTAAAACTCGGGCCCGAAAGTATCGTTCGCAGCGGAAGGAAGATGAGCTGTGGTGATTAGCGGAACGATGCGCGTCGAGGCGGCCAACGCAGCTTCAACGGCCGTTGCTCCGTTCGAAAAATGCTTGCGCAGCTGTCTTTGCCAGGTGTCCGGATCGGCATTGGGGTTGTAAAGCAGCTGGCCCCAAACGCGATATGTATAAAGATACTTCTCCCAATCCCGGGCTGGATTTAATGACTCGTCGGCATAAGCGCAGCGGCTTCCTGGGAGGCCGGAGCCGCGACGGCCTTTGAACGAAAGCGGTTCGTAAAGCTCTACCCCATTGCTGCCGCAGAATTGGAATGCTCGCGCGTGAGCGGCAGTCGAAATTGGATCGCCCCATAAGAGAAACCGATGGGTTCCGGGCCATACACGGTAAATCAAGCTGTACGGACGTTCCTCCCGGAGGAAATCGGCGTATCCGTAACGCGTGAAGATCCGCGATCCGGTGCTCAGTGCGAAGAACTCGCCGTTTTGCGGGGTCTCGCGTGGCATTTCCAATTCGCGAATGGCCGTCTGTTGATATGGCAGTCCCATGTGCTCGGCCCAGTATTTGGGCGAGAGCTTGACGGGCATGCCGGTGGCCAGAGCCGCATCAATCAGCTTCTGATCGAGTCCTTTGGGATGCAGATCGATTTCGACTCGCCGTCCTGATTTGGGAAATCCTTCAAACACAGTCCTCCAGAAGTCGTAACTACCTTCTCGGACGCCGCTTTCGCCGTGAGTTCGCATCGTCACACCGCTGATGTCCGGGCAGGCCTTCAGCAAAGCCGCTAGTGCGTCGCGCGAATAAGCAGCGTGAATTTCCGGAGTGAGTCCCGAAATGGTGTAGTTAGATTGCGGGGTATCGGTCCACTGATAGCCGTGCGTCCAAATACCAAGCTGAAAATCAATTCCGCGGGCCACCGCCTCACGCGAGATAAATTGCAGTATCTCGAGGTTATGATCGCGCTCCGCGTCTGGCAGGTTTACGGCGCGCACGTCGTATCCGGGAACTTGCAGCAGAAACGGATAAGCAAACAGAAAGTACGAGTCGGTTACATGCTGCAGAAAATCGAAGCCGATTCCGAAATTGAGACTAAAGCGATTAATGCGCTGAGTGGCCAGCATCGAGAAGTATGCCGGCCAAAACTCACGATCGTTGAACCAAGGTTTGTCTTCCACATCGCTTGCAAATAAACGCCCAATACTGCGCACCTGATTAAATGGGCGCTCGAGGACTGTCCTCTGATCGGTAACCACATCGACCGGGTTTTCACCGTGGCGAATACGGTCAGCAAGTTCAAGGAGCGCATACATCAAGCCACGCGCATCGGATCCGCAAACGAGCAGGATCGGCCGGCCTTCATGGGTCGCCGGCACGATGACTAGAGATTCAGGCGTGTTCGGCGGAGCTATACCCCGATTTTTCAGCGCCGCGAGAGCGATTGCAGATTGGGCGCCTGCAATCACAATGATGCGATCTGATTTCGCTGCTTGGACGAGGGAAGAATATTGCCGAACAGAAGTCCCGCTTCGGGAAATCGCAGCGTTCAGCTCCTGGCGTGCCCATTCCCCTGGTTGGCTTGCTGAAATTGGATCGTTAGGATCAGAGACGAGGGAAATCCCTCTGTCTGCTCCTGCAGTCAGCGCGGAAGATTGAACTGCAACAGCGCCTGCCGATAGAGCGCTCAGCTCAAGAAAGCGGCGCCGGGTCAGCCGATTGCGTTTCACGGCTCAACATCTTAAACGCAGAGAACGGCGACCCGGCGAAAATACCTTTTGTCTAGAGGTGACTTCGAACCTTAGTCCATATCGTTTTCATTGATAGAGACAGGCCCATTCACTGTCGAAAGCTTGACCACCGTTGGACCAGTTCCGAATTGAACGCTCTTGTTGTTGTCGTCGAAATCCTTGCGCGCACTTTCGCAGCCGGAGCAGTGGAACGGCGAGTAGCCGCGCGTCTGAACCAGCACGCCGGAGGTGTAGTTGTTCGGCATCTTAAGGGCGAGCGGCCCATTGGTCGATTCGGCGTCCAAACCTTTCCCATTCCATGAGGTGCCGGCAAGCTTCACCGCGATGGGACCATTCTCGGCGCGGAGTTTAACGTCGCCGGATCCCCCGGCATAGCTGATGGGACCGTTGGTGATATCCGCACTGATCTCACCGGAAGAATCCTTGATGGAAAGTGGACCATTCGTGTTCTGCACTTCGACCTTGCCGCTCATTCCTGAAAACGAAATAGGCCCGTTGATTCCGCTCAACGAGAGCGAACCTGCGCGCGGCGCCTGGACGATCAGGTAGGAGGTCCAGTCACCATCGTTCGGGCCGCTCACGCTGAGCTGTCCGCCGTCGAAAGCGGTCTTGATGCTGAGAAGCCGCCGTTCCGCCGTTGCTGCATCATCGTCCATCGCGACTTTGCAGTTCAGGACGGCAAAGTCCTTACGATCAGTGCCATAAACATAAATGCCGCCATTCTGGGCTGCGCGAACTCGCACCGTGGACGAGGTCTGCGGCAAGGTAAGCCGATCTTCCGAGCGCGCGACTTCGCGGCCCTCGGAGCGGACATGAATTTGATCGCATGTGGTTACCGGCTGATCGTCATCAATGCTAACGCTCAGTCCGTGATGACTGGCATATGCAGTGCTAAGAGTCCCAAATGAGAACAGCGCGAATGCAACCAGAGTACCTGTTCGGAGCATCAGAGCAAACCTCCTGTCTCTGCGAATAGACTTCGGGGCACAGTCGGGGTTAGCAGAACTTTTTTGGAACTGTTGTTTCTTCTTACTGTCATGAATTGGCGTTCGCTCGTACGTAAAGAAGCGTTGCCGAGCAGTCGCTTGCTTTTCAGCACGATAAACGATGCTGTACAATTTTCGTTTGCAGTCCGGGTCTCGGGCTCGCTATCTAGCCGTATCGGTCTCTCTTGAAGCTGTTCTCGTGTAGTTTCTTTGGAGGAAACGCGCATGTCACCTCGCTTTTCGAGTTTTATAGGCCGTCTATTGCTGGCAATCGTTGTTGCGTCTGTGGGGTTGGCGGCGCAGCAATCCGATCAAGGGACGGCATCGCAGTCAAATAACGCAGCGGCACAGACCGCTCCCGCGCCACCCGCGAATCCCGCTCCCAATACGGGATCTTCCGACGAGAATCAACCATCGAAAGCGGATATCTTCGCCGGATATTCCTGGCTCAGTCCCAACGGAGCAATAAACGGAAACAAAGGCATTACCGACGGCTTCACCGTAGCTGCGTCCTATTGGTTCAATAAGTACTTCGGTGGAGTAGTTGAGACGGGCAATCACTTCGGGGACATCAATACCATTAATACCCTCACCGCTGGTCCGACTTTCCGCATCCCGATCGAAGGACTACAGCCTTTTGGACTTGCCACTTTCGGGATCAACAACGAGGAGGCCAAGGGCTTCGGCAGGTCTGTTGGGTTTGGTTTTACGGGTGGCGGCGGTTTCGACTTGCAGGCATTTAGGAAGTTATCAATTCGTATCTTTGAGGCCGAATACGTATACGGCCATCATAATTTTGGTTTTGTGAATGGCCCTGGCGTAGGGACGGTCCGCGACAACATGGGCGGGGTAAAACTTAGCGGCGGCCTGGTATTCCATTTTGGCTCGTTAGGACCGCCTCCTGCCCCTCCCACGGCGTCCTGCTCCGCGCAGCCAACGGAAGTCATGGCTGGCGAGCCAGTGCAGATCACGGTCCAGCCTTCCGGATTTAATCCGAAGAGAACTCTCAGCTACACCTACACCGCGACGGGTGGAAAAGTGAACGGCAACGGGCCGACGGTCAACGTTGACACGGCTGGACTTGCGCCCGGTTCGTACACCGTGACTTCCAACATCAGCGACGGAAAGAAAGGTGCTGCGAGCTGCAACGCCACGTTCAGCGTGAAGCAGAACCAGCCGCCGACGATCTCCTGCTCAGCGAATCCGACGACGGTTCGTCCGGGAGACACCGTGCAGATCAGCTGCCAGGGACAGAGCCCGGACAATCGTCAGCTGACCTACAAACATGAATCGAGCTCCGGCAACCTGACGCCAAATGGGCCGAATGCGACGCTCAACACGACCGGCGCGCAACCTGGTCCGATCACGGTGACAAGCACTGTCACGGATGATCGTAACCTCAGCGCGAACACGCAAACGACTGTGACGGTCGAAGCTCCGCCACCGCCGCCACCGCCGCCGCCGCAAGCGAGCAAGATCAACCAGATCGAGTTCCCGAACACGGCAAAACCGTGGCGAGTCGATAACACAGCAAAGGCTGTGCTCGACGACGTGGCTCTCCGTCTGCAGCGCGAACCAGATTCACGTCTCGTGATCGTCGGCTCGTCCGATCCGACCGAAAAGCGCCCCAACCTGTCCGCCGAGCGTGCGGTAGACGCGAAGTTCTACCTCACCAACGACAAGGGTATAGATCCGAACCGGATTGAAACCCGCTCGGGCGGGACCGCAGGGAAGGTCGCCGAATTCTGGATCGTGCCAGCCGGTGCAACTTATCAGGGCACAGAACCGACCGTGGATGAGAACAAGGTCAAGCCGGTCCCCGATCATCCGGCAGCTAGAAGGGCACCGGCTCGCCGGCGT
>CAYZHX010000054.1:18223-24458 GCA_964476905.1 uncultured Terriglobales bacterium | reverse complement strand
GCTTCGGCAGCGTGTACGATCTCTCAACCATCCTCGTGCTGTGGCTCGCAGGCGCGTCGGCGATGACCGGGCTCCTGAACCTGATTCCACGTTACCTACCACGATTTGGGATGGCGCCTCCTTGGGTTGCGTATCGCCGTCCGCTGGTTTTGCTGCTGCTGGGAATCGACGTAATCGTCACGCTTATTTTCCGAGCCGACGTCAACGCCCAAGGTAGCGCGTACGCAACCGGCGTACTGGTATTGATGTTATCGGCCGGAGTCGCCGTGGCGCTGGCTTTGTGGCGTGAACGCTCGTGGAAGCAGCCGATCTCTTACTTCAAGGCAATCTACTACTGCGTTGTCAGTCTGGTATTCGGATACACGCTGGTGGCAAACGTCATCGAACGTCCGGACGGAGTAATCATTGCGAGTTGCTTCATCTTCCTGCTGCTCACACTCAGCGGGGTAAGCCGTTATCACCGAGCGACTGAAATGCGTGTTTCGGAGTTCGAGTTTCGCGATCTGGAGTCGGAGCGCCTGTGGAATTCGATCTGCGATGGCAAGGTGAACCTGATCCCGCACCACGCTAATGATTCACAGTACCGGAGGACATTGAAGAACAAGGTTTTGGCTCACTTCAAACTGACTGGTCCGATGGCCTTCCTGTATGTCCGCCTGATGGACAATCGCAGCGAGTTCTACTCTCGCCTCCGCGTATCGGTGACACGCGAAGGCGATGATTATGTGATCGAAGCGACCGGCGCTACAGCAATCGCGAATACCATCGCCTTCCTCACTGACGTTCTTAGCCCGATCAGCGTGATTCTCGGACTAACGCAGCGCAATGTGATGAAGCAGTCGCTGGCGTTCGTGCTCTGGGGAGAAGGCGAAACCGGACTCGTTGTCTACTCAGTATTGGTCAAGTTCTGGGAAATCAATCCGAAGCCGCAGCATCCGCTCCTGTTCCTGATGAGCGGATGATGACAAGCCCTGAACAATCCGATCGGCTCAGTTTTCACGTGAAATTAACCGTCCGGTTTACATTTCGAGCCTCTTCAAGATCTTCTGTCTAATCGAATCTGCTATTTCCGCTCAGTGCTCTTTTGGCACACGTATTGCAATCATCCAGGCAACGGTGTGGAGACGGAAGCGAATAGCAGAAGCAGTGAAAGGCTATACGGCACCGGCGCATTGCTTCCACCGCCTCGACCCGAAAGGAGGCAGTATGAAACGGCAAATCGCAAACTTGTTAGGCGTTTTCGGTCTGCTGCTTATGGCGGCATGCGCGAGCGCTCAGAGCGTTAATGTAAAAGCAAACGTTCCATTTGACTTCGTCGTGGGCAATGCGACTCTTCCTGCAGGAGCGTACAGTATTCAATCTATCAACTATGAGAGCGGCTCCTCAGCCCTCGTCATTCGCGGAGACAACGGCAAGGCTGGACGTCTGGTAGCCTCGAACGCAGCTGAGAAGCTGGAAGCCGCTGCCACGAGTCATCTTCTGTTCCATCGTCACGGCGACACCTATTTCTTGGCGCAGATTTGGATGCAAGGTGAGCAGCATGGGCGAGCCTTGAGACAGACTCGCCGGGAGACCGAGATGGCGAAGAACCTTCGGCCCTCTGAGAATGTAATCGTACTGGCATCTCTTCGCTAAGATAGCGTGAGAGCGCGATCACGCAAGGGGCACAGGGAGTACCTGTGCCCCTTTTCTCTTGCTGGATTGCTAGTCCTAAGCTGCCAATCTCTGCGATTCGCGATCGGCGGCCTTGAAATCGGTCATGGCCAAAACGCCGACTTCGCTTATGGCCTGTGCCCAGAACAGCGATGCTGAAGGCTTATCTGCGAATCCGAGGAGAAGGGGCGCAAGCGTAGCTGCGAGTCCCTGTCCTACATCGATCTTTCCATGAGTCTCAAAGCTGATCGGCTTTCGGCCGTCGCCCCAGTAGTCGGTGAACATCGATACGCCGAGCACTGCGGCTCCGTTGGCGAGAGCGGCGATGCTGGCGCGTTTGTTGCCTCCCCAGCATGCGCCGGCGGCAACGAAGTAATAGCCCACGACCATGTAATCAACGATCGCGTGGGCTGTTGGACTGATCACCTTGGGAACCCGGTTCATCAACTCGTTATCGAGCAGAGGATTTGGCATGCGCATTTTCTCCTTGATAGTCGTTGAGATGAGCGAATGCCTTTGCAAGGGCAGCGCGCGTGCGCCTTGTGTTCCTCTGAACAAGATTCCGCGAATAAAAAAGGCCGGTCTTGCGACCGGCCGAAGTGACGTTTCGGAGGTAGGAGAAGCTCCAACTGCGCTCTGCAGAACCGTAAATCGCGGCGTAGACTGCGGCCAACACAGCTGACGCCGAGAGCGGCGTTTTTTCAACTCGACAGAGAGTGAGATGACCTTCTCTTCGACAGCAGCATTCGCCAACTTGCGCCAAACTGGTGATTTTTATGTGACTTCGGTTACTTGTCGCACGAATTTGTCTTTGCTGCTGGGACGGTTTGGGCAAAAAATGTGCATTGAACGTCGTCCAGCAGTCGTTTCCCGAGCAGAGGAGCGTTGCCGTGGAGTCGATTCGAGTACTTGTCTCGCTGATCACGAAAGATAACGACTACCAGCGCGAGCAGGCTGTAGCCGCGGAACGCGCAGCCTCCAAACTCGGAATGCGCGTAGAAGTCATCTATGCCGCCAGTGACGCGATTACGCAAAGCCAGCAGATCCTCGAAGCGATCCAAGGTCCGTCCGAGCAACGTCCGCATGCAATCGTCTTTGAACCCGTAGGAACAGGCTTGCAGCAAGTTGCGGCTGCAGCCGCCAAGGCCAATGTCGGCTGGGTAATCCTGAATCGGGAAACTGATTACGTTCGTGATTTACGCCGTGTGAGCAGCGCACCCATCTTCGGAGTGTGTTCCGATCACGTGGAAATCGGACGTATGCAGAGCCGCCAGATGCAGCAGCTGCTACCTGAAGGCGGACAGGTGTTGTACGTTCAGGGACCGTCGTCCAGCTTTGCAGCGCAACAGCGCACGCAGGGAATGATGCAAGCCAAGCCGAACAACGTGCACCTGCGGGTGCTTGGTGGTCAGTGGACCGAGGCTAGCGCCTATCAAGCTACGGTCTCGTTGATGAGGCTGCGCACCTCGCGGGACTCTCGCGTGGATCTCGTCTGCGGACAGAACGACGTGATGGCGCTTGGGGTACGGAAAGCGTTGAAGGAGATTGTCCCAGAATGGTCATGGATTCCCTTCACCGGAATTGATGGCATGGCAGCCACCGGGCAGCGGTGGGTCAACGAGGAACTGCTCGCAGCGACCATCATCGTCCCCACAAATACGGATATCGCCCTCGAGATTCTGAGCAAAGCTCTGATGATGAAATCCCAACCACAAGAACTTACGCTGGTAAAGCCGCAGTCTTATCCGGAGTTGGAAAAACTAGCTCCCAAGCAGAAGAACTTCGCCCTGCAGCAAGCATAACTGTTACAGCTACTTCACGGAGATCGAAGCGGGCTCGACGTCCTCGACATCTACGAAGTCAGTTGGATACTTACCCGTGTAGCAGGCAGTGCAATAGGTGACGTTCTCACCTTCAGCGCAGGCGCGCTTAAGACCATCAAGCGAAAGATATGCAAGGGAATCTGCGCCTATGTATTCACGGATTTCTTCGGTCGATTTGTTAGCCGCGATCAGGTGTTTCTTCGACGGCGTATCCACCCCGTAGAAGCAGGGAGAGATCGTTGGCGGACAGGAGATGCGCATGTGCACTTCCGTCGCTCCGGCATCGCGCACCATGCGCACAATCTTCCGGCTAGTCGTACCGCGCACGATCGAATCGTCGATCAGAACCACACGCTTGCCTTTCAGCAGATGCTGGACCGGATTGAGTTTGAGGCGGACACCGAAGTCGCGCACCCGCTGTTCCGGCTCAATGAACGTGCGGCCGACGTAATGGTTGCGGATCAAGCCGAAGCTGAACGGAATTCCGCTTTCATTGGCGAACCCGACGGCGGCGGTGACTCCCGAATCGGGAACGGGAACGACGAGATCAGCATCAACGGGCGCCTCGCGGGCGAGTTCGCGGCCTAACTCTTCGCGGCTCTCCTGCACCGGGCGGCCAAAGATCACGCTATCGGGACGCGAGAAGTAAACGTGTTCGAAGATGCAGCTCGACTGCTGCTTGGGCGCAGCGAAGAATCGAGAGTGCAGGCCTTCGTTGCTCACGATGACAAGCTCTCCCGGCTTTAGATCGCGTTCGAAGTGGGCGCCGATTAAATCAAACGCGCAGCTCTCCGAAGCAAATACCACAGCCTGCCCTCCGGTTCCATTCGCGTTGGGCAGTCTGCCCATTGAGAGCGGACGAAACGCGTGAGGGTCGCGCGCAGCAAAGATGCGGTCGCGCGTCATCAGGACGAGAGAGAATGCGCCTTCTATCCGGCGCAGCGCGTCGGCGATGGCGTCCGGAAGCGTCTGCTCTTTGGATTGCGCGATGAGATGTACGACCACCTCGGTGTCGCTGGTTGTCTGGAAGATCGACCCATTCTGTTCGAGCTGCCGACGCAGAACGTGTGCGTTCACCAGATTTCCGTTATGGGCCAGCGCAATCGCGCCCTTGTTGCATTCGACACGAATCGGTTGCGCGTTCAGCAGCGCCGAATCGCCGGTCGTGGAGTACCGCGTGTGGCCGATGGCGAGCGAACCGGGAAGCCTTCCGAGGACGTCCTCGGTGAAGATATCGGCGACTAAGCCCATCGCTTTGATGTTGTGCAAACGCACGAGGTCGGAGCTAGCGATCCCGGCAGACTCCTGTCCACGGTGCTGCAGCGCGTACAGCCCGAGGTACGCGAGCTTTGAGGCCTCGGCATGGCCATGGACGGCCATCACGCCGCATTCATCGTGAAACTTGTCGGTCTTGTCAATGACTAACATTGATCTCCGAAGCCGCAACGCCACCGAATCTCGAAACTGGGACATCCGATCCACAGCTTCTTGTCTTCGCAGCCCCGAGGCTATTTATCCAACAGGTCCGGCACAAGATGATCAGGTACGTCCGAGTGTAGTGCCGATTCCAGCGCCTCAGCCCATACATTTTTCAAATCGCACACATAAGCTGAAACCGCGGCGATAGCCCCTCGTTGAATAACGAGACGATCGCCTCCGGTGCGGCCCAAGAAACCTACCTGAATTGAATGGGAATCGGCTATCTCTTGGATGACTTGGCGGTTACCGGGGACGCAGGAAACGAGCACCCTACTCGCTCTTTCGCCAAACAAAGCGATCTCCAGCGCTTCGGAGCCCTCCGGCAGGCGCAACTCTGCACCAATTTCGCCGCGGAAGCAGGATTCAGCCGCCGCTACGGCCAGCCCTCCGTCGGAGCAGTCATGGGCCGAGTCGATCAGGTGTCTGGCGATCAGGCGAAGGAGACACTCGTGCAAGGCTGCCTCAGATTTGAGATCAAGGTTAGGAGGCTGGCCCCACAGCTCGCCCACTACCTCCTTGGCGTACTCCGACGAACCGAACTGAGGCTCGTTGTAGGTTCCCGAGGTTGGCGAAAGGAGGAATACCTCCCGCCCTGGAGCCTTAAAATCGGACCCCACCACTCGGCGGATATCCTCGATGATGCCGATTACTCCCACAATGGGAGTCGGATAAATCCCCTCGCCCAACGTCTCGTTGTACAGGCTCACGTTGCCGCCGGTGATTGGGGTACCGAGCGCATTACACGCTTCGGCTAAGCCATCGATGACTTCGGAGAACTGCCACATAATGTGTGGTTTCTCTGGATTACCGAAGTTTAAGCAGTTTGTCGCCGCGACGGGCAGCGCTCCAGCGCACGCGACTTTGCGCGCGGCTTCGGCAACGGCGTGCATTGCTCCCAATTTGGGATTCAGATAGCACCATCGGCCATTCCCATCGAGTGACATTGCCAGCCCGCGCTGCGTTTCCTTAATGCGCATAACGCCGGCATCCCCGCCAGGTCCGAAAACGGTGTTGGTTTGGACCATGCTGTCATATTGCTCGTGGATCCAACGCTTGGAGCAGACGTTGGAGCTCCCAAGGAGGAGTTTCAACTCGGGAGTGAAGTCGCGCTCAATTCCGAGCTTCAAAGAAGCAGGTTTGTCCTTCGGAACGGAAGCTGACCACGCCTGCATGGGACGGCGGTATACCGGAGCGTCGTCGGTGAGAGAGGTGTTCGGGATATCGGCGACGACATTGCCGTGTTCGAGCACCCGCAGCCGCGGCTCGCGAATCACGCGCCC
>CAYZHX010000054.1:2865-18123 GCA_964476905.1 uncultured Terriglobales bacterium | reverse complement strand
TCGCCAACTTGCACATTGGGGCGCTTCTGCTCCGAACCTTCCTTGAACTCTTCACTGGCCATGGTGGCGCCATGGATGCCATCGCGTCCCGTCTTGGCGCCGACGTAAATGACGGGATTACCCTCACCCGCAGCTTTGGCATAAAAGATCTCGTCTTTGCGCACGAGTCCAAGAGCGAATGCATTCACGAGCGGATTGCCGGAGTAGCACTCTTCAAACTTCGTCTCGCCGCCCAAATTGGGAACACCAAAGCAGTTCCCGTACGAGGCGATGCCGCTCACGACCCCCTGAAGGATGGAATGATTTTTGTGAAGAAGCTGCTGAGCTTCTAGGCTGCTAAGCTTGTGACCTTTGCTTTCAGCAGAGCCAGCGGCTTTTCCTATTCCCCGTATTCTGTCTGCTGTCCCCTTTACACGCCCAAAGCGCAGGGAATCCATCACTGCCAGCGGTCGGGCGCCCATGGTGAAGATATCGCGCAGGATTCCTCCTACTCCGGTTGCGGCGCCTTGGAATGGTTCGATGTATGAAGGATGGTTGTGAGACTCGATCTTGAACGCGCATGCCCAACCATCCCCAATGTCGATGATCCCGGCATTCTCGCCTGGTCCTTGGACCACACGCGGGCTGCGCGTCGGCAAACGTTTCAGGTGAACCCTGGAAGACTTGTACGAGCAGTGCTCGCTCCACATCACGCTGTAAATGCCAAGTTCGGTCAGCGATGGCTCGCGTCCGAGCGCCTGCACGATGCGTTCATATTCATCGGAAGTGATGCCATGCGTCTTGAGCAGCTCAGGGGTAGCGCGACACGGGAGAGGAGCAGATTGCAGCGATTGCGTAGCCATTTCGGGGGTACCTGTATTTTCTCACGAACCAAGGTGACAGCCTATGCAGGCAAAAACCGAGCACTGCGCGACCAGAGCTGTCGATCAACAGCTCCATTTCCGCAAGTCGAGCGGCGCTTGGAATTCTATCTAGCCCCGCGAAATATTTACGCGATTCAGCCGCAGACCAGCTTTAAGTTGAGCGTTTCCAATACGGATTTTGGCATCGACCTTGCGCTTCATAAGGGTTTTCACCCTGGTTCTCTCACCGTCTGGAGGACAAAGAAGATGCTGAAGAGAACATCGGCGAACCCTTTCCATTCGCGGCGAGTACGTTCGCGCACCTTTCATGCGTGGTCAGGAGCCTCGCTCTTTCGCTATTTCCACAGGAACGACAAATCAGGACCGTTTCAGCCCGACGCGACGAGCAAAGATCAGCATACCGATCTGAATACAGCGGACGAGATGATCAAGCGTCGCGATGAACTGCAGAAATTGCTGCAGCAAGTAGACAGAGAACGCCTCGATCGAGAGAAGACAGATTGAGAAATTAGTGAGGGTCGCTTGCATCGCCGCATGGAATTCATCTGCATGGTGGAGTAACCGAACGAGTCCATACGGCATAATAGAAGCAGCGCGATTCGTGTCTTCCATCGTGCCTTGAAAGTATTGATGAATCCATTAAACCCGGTTACGGAATCGGTCGCGACACCTGCTTCTACCGCGGCCGCTCCTCCGTCGAACTTCATTCGTGACATCGTTATTCGCGACCTGGAAACCAATAGATTCGCCGGACGCGTGCAGACGCGCTTCCCTCCCGAGCCCAATGGGTACCTCCATCTGGGCCATGCGAAATCGATATGTCTCAACTTCGGGCTTGCGACCGAGTTTGGCGGAAAAACTAACCTCCGCTTTGACGATACCAATCCCGAAAAAGAAGAACAGGAGTACGTCGATTCGATCATTCGCGACGTTCGCTGGCTGGGATTCGATTGGGAAGATCGGATGTACTACGCCTCCGACTACTTCGATCAGCTCTATGAATGGGCCGTGCAACTCATCAAAGCCGGCAAGGCTTACGTCGATGATCTTAGCGCGGAGGAGATTCGAAAGACTCGCGGCACGCTCACGGAGCCCGGCACGAATAGCCCATTTCGGAACCGCTCGGTCGAGGAGAATCTCAGTCTGTTCGAGCGCATGCGCAAAGGCGAGTTCTCCGATGGTTCGCGAACGCTGCGCGCGAGGATCGATATGGCTTCGCCAAACCTGAACATGCGCGACCCGGTGATGTATCGCATCCTGCACGCTGAGCATCACCGCACCGGGAATAAATGGTGCATTTATCCCCTGTACGATTTCGCGCACGGACAATCCGATTCAATCGAGAAGGTCACGCACTCGATCTGCACGCTGGAGTTTGAGGACCATCGTCCGCTGTACAACTGGTTCATCGAGCAGCTCGGAATTTTTCACTCACAGCAGATTGAGTTCGATCGCCTCAATCTGACGTACACCATCCTGAGCAAGCGCAGACTTCTGCAGCTGGTGAATGAAGGTCGGGTGCGTGGATGGGATGACCCGCGCATGCCAACGCTCTCCGCAGTTCGGCGCCGCGGATACACTCCGGAGGCACTGCGCAACTTTTGCGCTTCTCTCGGCGTTTCGAAGACGAACGGCGTGATCGAGTTGGCGATGCTTGAGCATTTCCAGCGCGAAGATCTCAACAAGCGCGCGTTGCGAGTAATGGCTGTGCTGCGTCCACTAAAGGTCGTAATCGACAACTATCCCGAAGAACAGGTCGAGCAGATGGACGCGATCAATAATCCTGAGGACGCGAGCGCCGGGAAACGAACGGTTCCGTTCTCACGCGTGCTGTACATCGAGCGCGACGATTTCCGCGAGAATCCTCCTAAGCAGTTCTATCGTCTATCGCCCGGACGCGAGGTCCGCCTGCGATATGGCTATTTCGTCACCTGCACGGATGTGGTGAAGGACGCGGGCGGAGAAGTGGTCGAAGTGCATTGCACGTACGATCCGGCTACGCGCGGCGGGAATGCTCCAGACGGACGCAAAGTGAAATCGACGATTCATTGGGTTTCCGCAGCGCATGCCATTTCGGCTGAAGTGCGCCTCTACGAAAACCTCTTCCTAAAAGAGAACCCGAACGACGTCGACGAAGGAAAAGACTGGACCGACAACCTCAATCCGAGTTCGCTGGAGGTTGTTAGCGACGCGAAATTGGAACCTTCGCTGGCGAGTGCCCAACTCGGAACTCCATATCAGTTTGAGCGACTGGGATATTTCTGTGTCGATCCCGATTCGAAACCTGGAGCTCTCGTTTTCAATCGCACAGTTGCGCTGAAGGACACTTGGGCAAAGGTCGAGAAGCGCAGCGGGAAATAGGGGAAGCCCCAGAGGCGGTTGTCCTTCAATACGACTTCAGTCTCCGTGCCTCTCTGACCAAGTCTTCCACTTTCGGAAGGAAGAACTTTTCCAATGGCGGCGAGAAAGGCACGGGAGTATCAAGCGAAGCGATGCGCGTGACTGGCGCATCGAGATCGTCGAACGCCATCTCATTGATCACGGCTGCAATCTCGCCAGCGATGCCGCCCGTCTTCGTATCTTCGTGCAGAATGATCACGCGGTTCGTCTTCTTCACAGTGTTTGCGATGGCTTCTTTGTCAAGCGGAGCGATCGTGCGCAGATCGAGGATTTCCAGCTCGATGCCTTCCTTCGCCAGGATGTCCGCAGCTTCCTGTGCGACGTAAACCATTGCCGCGTACGTAATCACACTTACGCCCCGTCCTTCGCGATGAGTGCGCGCTTTACCGATTTCAACCGTGTAATCCTCCATCGGCAGATCTTCTTTAATTCTGCGGTAGAGAAATTTGTGCTCGAAGAACAGACACGGATTGTTGTCGCGAATCGCGGCTTTGATCAATCCTTTAGCATCTCGCGCCGTAGCCGGACAGATCACTTTCAGTCCGGGCGTGTGCGCGTAGTAGGTCTCTGGATTCTGTGAATGGAACGGCCCTCCACTCACTCCGCCGCCGGACGGCCCGCGCAGCACGAGCGGCGCTGGAGCGTTCCAGCGATAGTTGGCCTTCGCGACCATGTTGATGATCTGGTTGTGCGCGCAACTGATGAAGTCCATGAACTGGAACTCGGCAACGGGACGCATTCCGGTAAGCGACGCACCGAAGGCCGCACTCACGATCGCCGATTCAGCGATAGGCGTGTCGATCACGCGCTCGCAACCGAAGTGGTGAATGAATCCTTCGGTGACTTTGAACGCCCCGCCGTACACTCCGATGTCCTCTCCGATGCAGAAGACAGCAGGATCGCGCTCCATCTCTTCCCAGATGCCTTCACGGATTGCTTCGAGATAGGTGGACATACCTTCGGATGGATCTGGCAATTCCGCATCACTCGTTCGGAACAGTGAAGCGAGGTGCACTACTCCGATACAAAAGCGGTTGGGAGGGTACCCACACACGTGGGCACCCCGCTGAGTTGTTGTCTACCAAACGCGGCAAGCCTTCTCGCTGACCATTTTCTGACCTGGCTTGCAACTGAAGGCTTTAGCGAAGTCATCGCTATTCTGCACTACGCCGATCACGCGGAAGCGTCCAGGTGAGTGCGGATTCGTTTGCACCTGTTGGCGGAGTGCGGCGTCGCTCTGGTTCTCGCACCAGATCTGGCCGTATCCGATGAATAGCCGCTGCTCGGGAGTGAAGCCGTTAACGGCTTGGGTGTTAACTCGCTGAGCGCCGCTTTTTCCCGATTTGGATTGCTCCGCTTCCATATTGTGCAGCGCGCGCATGGCAACGCGAACGCCACCGTTATCGGCGGTGTTCTCGCCCAGCGTGAGCCTGCCACGAACATGCAAGTCAGGCAGCGGCTCGAACGCCGAATACTCATCAGCGACGCAAGAGACGCGCTCCTCGAAGGCACGCGCGTCCACTGGAGTCCACCAATCACGCAGGTTACCTTCTCCGTCGTACTTGCGGCCCTGATCGTCGAAGCCGTGCGTCAATTCGTGGCCAATGACCGCGCCGATGCCACCGAGGTTCACGGCATCATCAGCCGTCTTATCAAAGAACGGAGGCTGCAAAATTCCCGCAGGGAAGTTGATGTCGTTAAACGGCGGGCTGTAATACGCGTTGACAGTCGGCGGAGTCATGCCGAACTCGGTACGGTCGAGTGGCTTACCAATTTTCGCGAGCTGGCGATTTACCTCGAATGTGTTCGCGCGTTCAACGTTGCCCAGGAAATCTCCGCGAACAATATTGAGCTTCGAGTAATCGCGCCACTTGCTCGGATAGCCGATTTTGTTGCGGACGGCAGCCAACTTTACGAGTGCTGCTTTCTTGGTCTCTGGAGTCATCCAGTCGAGGCTCTCGATGTCTTGCTTTAACGCAGTCTCGATCTCATCGACCATCTTCAGCATGCGCGCTTTGTCGGCGGGAGTGAATTCCTCCGCAACGTAGGGCTGTCCCAGGGCTTCGCCGAGTTGCTGGTCGGTAAGCCGCTCGCAACGCTTCCAGCGCGCTTCGAGTTCCTTTGCACCACCCAGATATTTCCCGTAGAAATCGAAATTCTCGTTGACAAAGGGATCAGAGAGAACGCCGGCAAACTCGTGCAGCAGATGCCATTTGAAGTACGCCTTCCATTCCTCAATTGGAACTGTGCCGGCGAGCCCATTAAGCTGCTTGAAAAAATCTGGATTGCCGACATTGAGCGACTCGAATGCGGGGGCGGTTGTTCCCTTTACGAATTGCTCGAAGCCAATGTCTGGAACGAGCTCGGCGAACTGCGCGACCGTCATCTTGTGGTCGCGATTCTCGGGTTTGCGGCGCTCGATGCGATCCATGGATGCCTGCGCCAGCTTTGTCTCGAGATCCATTACCTGACGAGCTTGGCCCTCCGAATCGCTATCGCCGGCGAGCTTGAACATATTGGCTACGTGCTTTTGATAGAGCTCCCGCTTCTGCTTCGAATTCGCGTCATCTTTGAGGTAATCGTCGCGGTCGGGAAGACCGAGTCCGCCTTGATCGACGTAAGCGATCACGCTGTTAGCGTCGTGCATGTCCGGACTTGAGGTAAAGAAGAAAGCTGCCTCGCGCACCCCAAGTTCATGAAGGTGAGCCAGTTCAGCGAGCGCAGTGTCTTTGTCGCTCATGGCCTCAATGCGATCGATCTCCGGCTGCAACGGCTTAATACCCGTGTCGTTGACTGCCTTTTCATCCATGCATGAGGCATAGTAGTCGCCGATCTTCTGGTGCACGGCGTCTCGTTTTGGATCATTCGCCGACGCTTCTTCGAGAATCTGTTTCGCGATCAGACGATTGCGCTCGGCCAGCTGATTGAAGCGTCCCCAGCGTCCCTGATCCGGCGGGATCGCGTTGTTCTTAATCCAGTTCCCGCAGACGAACTGGTAAAAGTCATCGCAGGGATTCACATTGCGGTCCATGGCCGACATATCGAATCCATGAATCTCCGGAATCTCCTCAGACGAGCCTTTCGCATGGTTGTTGGTTTGCGCCGGAAGAAACGCTCCCGCGCACAGACATGTCATAAAGACTAGCAGGCGAACTTTCATCCCTACCTCAGTTACGATGATTTGAAACCGAACAGTTTACGCCCTTCGGTCACTCTGTTCCCACCAAAGTTGTATCGAGGGATTCCAAGCAAGCCGGGATACTTTTTGCATGCGGCGTCACACCTGGCAGCTAGCCTCGACAGTTGCTCTCAGTATCTTCGGTGCCGGGTTTTTTCTGTTGTTTCCTCCGTGGCAGATCGAGCATCCCAGCGATCCGACTCTGATCGTACGCAGCGAGCGGCACCTTATCTGGAATCCCCCAATTCATGCACATCTCGATCCCGTTTCCATCGCAGTACCAGTGATCGCCATCGTGGTAGTTGCAATCGCGATCGCCGTTGTGACCGTCTATCACGAGTAATCCGGTTCCCGTTCTCCACATTCCTCCGTTACACTCAATCTTCATTTTCAGCAGCCAACGCACCGCATCGGAGAGAAACCGCAGCACGACGCCGCATGGAACCCGTCACGCACTTCCTCACTGGAGCATGCATCGGACGCGCCGGGTTCAATCGCACCACGGGTTACGCCACGCTGATGATGACCTTAGCGGCCGAGTTCCCTGACGTAGACATGTTTTGGGCTATTAAAGGTCCCGTCGCTGAGCTTGCGCATCACCGGGGAATTACGCACAGCCTCATTGGCGCACCACTCGATTCCGGTATTGTGCTGGCCATCGTCTATGGAGTTCACCGCTGGAAGACGCGCCGCGGCAAAGCTCCGCCACTTGCACCACGCTGGGGACTCCTGTTCCTTCTCGGAATTCTGGCGACGCTCAGCCACATCCTGCTCGACTTCACCAACAACTATGGCGTGCGTCCGCTCATGCCGTTCAGCTGGCGCTGGTATTCGTGGGACATTGTGTTCATCGTCGAGCCGATCATGCTGGCGGTTCTATTTCTTGGCCTTGTGCTCCCATCGATCTTTACCCTCGTCGGCGGAGAAATCGGCGCGCGTAAGGAAAGGTTCCGCGGTCGGTGGTGCGCGGTCTGCGCGCTGGTGGCCGTGGTGACACTGTGGTGGATTCGCGATTACCAGCACCGCAAAGCTGTCACTCTGCTCAATTCGACGGACTATCGTGGGGAAGTCGTCATCAGGGCTGCAGCCATGCCTTACCCCGTGAATCCGTTTATCTGGGCAGGAATCGTCGAGACCCCCACGTTTTATGCGTTGGTTCCGATTGATCTGCGTACTGATCACATAGATCCACAAGATCGAGCGCAGATCCTTTACAAACCGACGGAGACATCCATCTCGCTCGCGGCGAAGAAATCTCCGCTAGGTCGCGCCTATTTGGATTGGTCACAGTTTCCATCGGTCGAGACGCAGCCCCCGGTGACTCCGGATCAAGACTATGAGGTCCGTTTTCGTGACCTTCGGTTCTACTCCGCGTTTAGCTTCGGACAGCAAAATCCCCGACGCTCTCCACTCTCAGCGAGTGTATTCGTGGATCGAAACGGACGGGTGGTGCTGATGAGAATGGGTAATCGCGAGGAGCAACCGTAGACTCAAACCGCGCAAACACACTGGCCAAATCCACGTTCGCTATACTCCGTCCCTGGGCTTCTCTTTGCGCACGAAAATGTTGTCCTGCGTGGGCTCGGCGTCGCATTCGATCGCGATGGTTGTCACTGGATGATCGGGCGCCTGTTGCGGCAGATTGTAGATCTTGAGTTGATACGGGTCCTGCTTGAAATCGAGCTTCTGGTTCGTCGCGTGCATGCGTGCCGATTTCGCCTTTGTCATCAATCCACCCATGTTGACATCACCACCCGGCCAGTAGTGGACGTGCATGAATAACGTATTCCCAATCCGGGTAAAGCTCGCGTAATTGGAACGCCGTGGTTGACATGGATCGGATTTGTAGATCGTGTCGCCGTTCCTGCTCATCCACTGCCCCACTTCCTCCAGAATTCGCACCGACTCTTCTGGGATCGAACCATCTCCTCGCGGACCGATGTTGAGAAGGTAATTTCCGCCATCGCGCGCGCATTGAATCAGGTTGCGCACAACGGTTCTTGCGCTCTTCCAATTGTTGTCGGCCCGCTGGTATCCCCAACTGTCGTTGAGAGTCATGCATGATTCCCACGCGCGCCCGCCCTTCTCGGCGGTAATGTGCTGTTCCGGAGTTGAGAAGTCGCCCTGCAGCTTATTGCGGTTATTCACGATGATCTCCGGCTGAAGCTGGAAGACCATTTCGTTCATCCTTTCCGATTCCCAACCTTCGCGATCGAGCGGCCAGGCGACGTCGTACCAGAGAACATCGATTCTTCCGTAGTTGGTCATGAGCTCGCGGATCAGTCCATGCGTGTAGTCGACAAAGCGTCGGCGCGCAGATTCATCGGTTGCGCAGCGAGCGCCGTCAGGATGATGCCAGTCCATCAGCGAGTAATAAAAGCCGACGCGCAAGCCTTCCGCCCGAGCCGCTTCGACGTACTCGCGTACCAGATCGCGTCCTGGGCCTTGCTTCGTCGCGCAGTAATTCGTGAGCTTCGTGTCAAAGTTGCAGAAGCCTTCGTGATGTTTGGTCGTCATGACCATGTACTTCTGTCCGGCAGCCTTGGCGAGGCGCGCAAAATCACGCGGCGCATTCGGCTTCGGCTTGAACAGCTTGGCGAACTGCATGTACTCCTCGATCGGGATCGCCTCGTCCTCCATCGCCCACTCGTGCCGTCCATGCACGCTGTACAACCCCCAATGGATGAACATTCCGAACTTCGCCGCATGCCACCACTGCATGCGCTGCTCGCGATTGGCGGCAATCGCAGGCGGCTCGCCGATTGGCGTCGGCTGCTGGTCTTCTGATGCGGCCTGAGTTGCAGACGCAGTTTGTGGGGTCGGTACAGCCTGGCCGCTCATCGCGGCTGCCGTAACGAGCGACGCTCCTGCTCCTTTCAACCACGCGCGCCGTGAGATTCGAGTGTTGATCATGAATTTTGGCCCCTTCGATCTATGAAGTTGTTATGAGTTCTCCAGCTTGAAAATTCGCTCCATCAAAATCCACTTCTCGCCGGGTTTCGCCTGCGGCAGAGGTTTTTGAAACCTCCACATCAGCTTTTCCCATTCCTGCACTTTTGGATTCGTTCGATCGGCTTCAGCCTTTGCTGCAAACGAAAACTTCTCGTTCACTTCCATGACCATGAACAGCCGCGTTCCGAGGAGATAGATCTCGAGATCTTCAATGCCGGAATCCTTGATGCTCCTGGTAATCTCCGGCCAGATCTTTTCGTGATAGCGCTTGTACTCGGCGATGAGCTGCGGGTCGTCTTTCAGATCGAGCGCGAGGCAGTAGCGGCGGCTCATGCGTGCTAAGCCCTCACCGTTGCGACTTCGGCTTCTTCGATCGGCTCGCCAGAAATCTTGTAGCCGGAAAGAGCGAAGTACAAAACGTACACGTAGCAGATAAGGGGCACAACGAACGCTGTTTGAATGTTGCTCGCGTCCGAGATGCGTCCCATAATTGCCGGGAACAACGCGCCGCCGATGATGGCCATCACCATCATCGAGGAGCCGCGCTTCGTGAGCGGGCCGAGGTTCTTGATGCCAAGCGCAAAGATCGTTGGGAACATGATCGAGTGAAAGAATCCAATCAGCACTACGGCCCAAACTGGGACGATGCCACTCGCGAGCAGAGCAATGGTCACAGAGGCGAGACATCCTATGGCGAAGATCGATAGCAGTCGTGCCGGCGCAACGATCTTCATTAATGCCGAACCGGTGAAGCGGCCGATCATGAATCCAATCTGGTGCCCAAATAAGTAGTATGCTGCGACACGCTGCGTCATTCCTGGAACAGTATGTTGCGCAAATCGAATGACGAAGCTCGCCACCCCGACTTGTGCTCCTACATAGAAGAATTGCGCAAAGACTCCTTTAATCAAATGCGGATGTGCGAACACCGACCCGGTCGTGGGCTCCGAGCTGGAACCGCTCGCAGCTTTCTCATCCACCACGTCGGGCAAGTGCGTGAGATAAATTGCCGCAGCCACGACGACAAAAATTCCTGCTATTGCGAGATATGGAACCTTCACGCTTCCGGCTTGTTCTGCTCGATAAGCCTGCACCTGCGCAGCGCTCATTACGCCAAGCTGCGCCTGCGTGTATTCGACTCCAGTGAGGATCCATGTTCGACCAACCAATGCCGACACTACCGCGCCTACCGCATTGAATGATTGCGCAAAATTCAGCCGCCGCTCCGAACTTTGCGCCGGTCCCAGAATGGTGACATAGGGATTCGCGGCGACTTCCAGGAAGCTCTGTCCGGACGCCATCACGAAGAGCGCGAACAGGAAGAAGCCGTAGACGCGTACAGACGAAGCCGGCAGAAACAGCAGTGCCCCCGAAGCGCACAGGAACAAACCGGTGAGAATGCCGCGTTTGTATCCAATCCGCTCCATGAGCTTGCCCGCCGGAAATGCCGCTAGGCAATAGCCTCCGAAGAAGGCCATTTGAATAAAAGAAGATTGAAAATCGTTGAGCGCGAACGCTGTGCGGAAGCGAGGAATAAGGATGTCGTTCAGGTTGACGCCGAACGCCCATAGAAAGAAGAGCGTGGTGATGAGAACGAAGGGAACAAGAAAGCGTCGTTCGGTAAGAGCCGCGTGGGTATTCATCGATCTTCGCTTCCTGACGCCGTGGTCGCCTGTAAGCTCATAGAATTCGCCCCAATACGATAGCTGGTGAGAACAGAATTTGCATACGTCGAAATGAGTGTTTCAGGATGTGAAGTGACGGAACCGCCGGCGGTAGCCGGTGCGCGAGGCTGGGCGACCACGCGCAGCATCGGATTGTCGATCATCGCGGATTTGGCGCGATCTTCAGAGTACACAGCCGTAAAACCGCGGCTGCCCCCCCGCCTACCGGCCGCGGTTCTATCGTTTTGGCCAAAATTACTCGTTGCAACGAATATCTTGTTCAAGCATCCAATACCTGATTCGTTAACCTGTCCAGCGGCAGAGAAGGAGGTAAGTCATGTCGCTCCGTCCAGTTAAAGACATTATCCAAACCAAGGCCACGATCGAGGGCGCGGGGGTCAAGCTCCAGCGCGCCTTTGGCTTCGGGCAAACCAGCAAGTTCGATCCTTTTCTCCTGCTGGACGACTTTCGCAACGAAAATCCGGAGGACTATCTCGCGGGATTCCCTTGGCACCCGCATCGCGGCATCGAGACCATCACTTACGTTCTCGCGGGCGCAGTCGAGCACGGCGACAGCCTTGGCAACAAAGGCAAGATGACCGCCGGCGACGTGCAATGGATGACGGCCGGCAGTGGCATCCTGCATCAGGAGATGCCTAAGGGTGACGACCGCGGGCGCATGCATGGCTTCCAGCTCTGGGCGAACCTGCCCTCATCACTGAAGATGACCGATCCGCGGTATCAGGACATTCCGTCGAGCGCAATCCCTGAGGTGACAGACGATGACGGAACGAAGGTCCGCATCATCTGCGGCGATTTCTGGGGCAAGAAGGGCCCAGTCGAGGGAGTAGCCGCCGATCCGAACTACGTCGACATCTCCGTTCCGCCGAATCAGCGTAAGCGTCTGAAAGTCGAGACAACGCGCAATGCCTTTGCCTACGTCTTCGCAGGTTCAGGCACGTTCCGCGACGCCTCGGAGCCCCGCGCTGTGCTGACCGAACAGGCCCATGATCCGAACGCGCCAGCAAAGTACGACGTGGGCAACCACTCGCTCGTGCTGTTCGACCGCGGAGATGAGATCAGCGTCCAGGCTGGACCGGAAGGAATCCGATTTCTTCTCGTCTCGGGCAAGCCGATCGAGGAGCCAGTGGCTTGGTACGGCCCGATCGTGATGAACACTCAGGAGCAGCTACGGCAAGCAATCGCTGAGCTGCACACTGGCGCGTTCATCAAACATCGATGAAGAAGCTGCTAGCCGCTGGCTTTTAGCGGCTAGCAGCTTTTTTTAGCGGCGATTATGTCCAACGAGCAAAGATTTAGAAGTGACAATCACCGAGCGTAGATCGCAGAATCGTCGCGAATGGGAAAGGAGGAGCGACCCTTCGACTCGATTCTCACCCAAGCTCCGCAATTTGGCGATCAAGATCCGCCAGCGCAACCTCAAGCATCTGGCGGTGGGCCGGATTGGCCGCAGATTCGAGTCTGTGCTTCACATTTTTGCGAGAGAGAATCAGGCCATCACGCTTGCGTCGTTGTGCTGCCTGCTCTGGAGTGAGCTGCTGTCCTGGATTTGATTCTCGTTTTGCTTCTGCTTGCTGCTCCTCTACTGACTTACTCTCAAACCCTCGGGCCATAAATTAACTATACGGCATTGACTTCGATCTTCTCGGCCACATCCCTTCGTACTCTGATTTCAGTTTTGGACGCGCCAGTAAAACTAAAACCACGTATTTGTATTTTGGCGTCGAACACGGCACGGTAATTCTCCAATTCTGCAAGACGGAGTTTTAAGTAACTGAAAACAGTTTGCAAGAGCAGTTGCAATCTTGATACCAACAGTTACTTGCGTGCGTTTGCGAAACAGACGGAGCAGGTATAGTACCGTCCATGACCGGCAAGATTCTTTTGATCATCGGCCTCGCGGGTATTCTGTGTGCCTGTTCGTCGTCTCCATCGGGTAGCAGCGCACCGGCTGAGAAGCCCGCGCCGAAGCCCACCGAAAGTGAGACGGGACGCGTGGCTCTGCAACGCCTGTACACGACCTCGCGCGGCTGGGCTCCTGACACTCAGCCCATCAACATTCAATCCCAGAATTACAAGAACGCCGGAGGAAATCCCGATGCTCCCTTGGGCCACGACGGGAAATCGGCAGTTTGGCGCGGGCTCTTTGGCTCACGTTCGCGCCAAGCGATGAAAACCTACATGTGGTCGGGACTGACCGGACCAGACGCCCCTAGCCCCGGCATCAATCCTGGGAGTGAAGACAGCTTCAGCCCCAACAATACTTCAACGGCACCATTCGATCTTGTGTACCTGAAGATCGATTCCGACAAGGCACTCGAAACTGCGCAGAAACACGGCGGCGCCGCCCTGCTGAAGAAAAATGCGGACTTGCCGGTGAACTTCAGTCTCAATTGGGAGCCACGTCGGCAGCTGCTGATTTGGCGTGTTATTTACGGCAAAAATTCCAATGAGCCGGACCTTGGCGTGGTAGTAAACGCGACTTCCGGCGACTTTGTGCGAGTCGAGAAGTAATTTCGCGATGTGATTTCGTGATTCGCGCGTTTCCAATCCCGAAATCGCCAAATCACGAATGTCTCACCTCTTCTCGGCTGATTCTTTCTTTTCCAGCCGTGCCAAGGCTTTCTTCGCGTCTGGTGCGAACTTCTCGTCCGATGGAATCTTCAAATACTCCTGGTAATTCTTTATCGCTTCAGGAAATTGGCCGAGCCCGTCCAGTGCCTCTGCCAGACGATACGTCGCAACCGCATCTCCGGGCTTATACTCCAAAGCTTCGCGGAAGCGATCCTCGGCCGCGCGATAGTTCTTTCGCTTCATATAGAACTCGCCGACTTCGATATCCTTCTGCGCCTTGTGCGGGTTCCAGGTGTGCAGCTCGGTAATATCAGGGAGTTCGCTGTCGGGATGCTTGGCGGCATCATCAGCTGGCGGCGCAAGATCGATCTGCGTCTGCTTGCTCGAGCTTTCGTTTTGCGAGAGTGGCGGCGCCTCGGTTGGCTGGTCCGAATCAGAGCGTGGCAACGGATCGGAAGCGTGGGTCTGATGTTTGCCCTCTGGTGGGCTTGTAGATTGCTGCGCAGCGACCGATCCGGCCGACACCGCGAATGCGCCAACTAACGCCAGGCGAAAAACATACTTCATAACGGAAATTGTAGAACACCAAATCCCGCTAGAGACGCCCTTTCTGGCACCCTGCCGTCGGTGGGTTGTCTCCTGAAAGACACTGAAAACCTGCATCAGAGCTGCATCTTGTATGTGACACCTGAGCATCGTATCTAACGAACAGTGCTGGTGTTAAGCCGCAGCCCGAGGCGGCTAGGCCGGCTTGGGGCGAGGTGCCCGTGAAACTCTTCGACGGCCTGCATAAGTCCGTGCGAGCTCTGGCAAGCGAAATAAAGAGCGCGCATCAACCGCGTATTGAATCTCCCAAACCCTGTCGTATCGGTCTAGCCCTCGGCGGCGGATTCGCGCGCGGACTCGCTCATGTTGGGATCCTCAAAGCATTGGAAGAAGAGGGCATCATTCCCGACTTCATCGCTGGAACTAGTGTCGGCGCAGTGATTGGCGCAGCATATTGCAGCGGAGTATCGGCGAAGGAGCTGGAAGAGATCGCTGCCATCGTTCGCTTCAAGGACTTTGCCCGCTACACTATCTCCCGATTTGGGCTCTGCACTAACGATCGCATGACCGGCTTCCTGCACCGTATTCTGAAAGTTAAGAGCTTCGAAGAACTGCGCATCCCGCTGGCGGTTACCGCAACCGACTTTTTAACCGGCGAGCCCGTAGTCTTTAGGGAGGGAAATCTAATCGATCCCGTGCGCGCCAGCTGCGCTTATCCCGGCGTCTTTCTTCCCGTGGGTGTTCGCGGCCGACTGATGGTAGATGGCCTCCTCGGCCATGCCGTACCGGCCAAACCATTGAAAGATATGGGTGCCGATCGCGTGGCGGCGATCTTCTTCAGCGCGCATTGGGTGCAGAAGAGCCCGCGCCACGTGCTGGAAGTCATCGGCCAGTGCTTCTCGATAGCCCAGGCAAACATGAATTGCCTTTGGCAGGCACATGCTGACCTTCTGATCGAGCCTGACGTGAGCGCCTATGCGTTCGACGACTTTCAGAAAGCACTCGGAATCGTGAAAGTCGGCTACGAAGCTGGTCTGAAGATGTTGCCAACGTTTCGCAC
>CAYZHX010000054.1:0-2765 GCA_964476905.1 uncultured Terriglobales bacterium | reverse complement strand
TCTTCCCGCCTCCGTTGAAGAACGCCTCTCCGGGAACCGCAGCTACACCAGCGCTGGAAAGAAGATGCATGGCCTTTTCTTTGCTGTTTGAGCCCGGCAAAACCGAAGCATCCGCCAGGACGTAATACGAGCCTTGTGGCCACGATGGGGGAAGTCCTACCTGTTCCAGAGTGGTGCAGAGCAAATCACGTTTGGCCCGATACTCATCCGCCAGGCTGGTGTAGAACTCTCGCGTAAGCTCGTTGAGGCCAGCCGCTACGCCATGCTGAAACGGTGATGGCGCGCAGATGTAGGCAAGGTCGTGGAAGTAGCCAATGGAATGCGCCCAGTGCTCGTCGCACACAGCGTACCCGATACGCCATCCCGTGATGCTGTAAGTCTTAGAAAATCCCGAAATGGTAATCGTCCGCTCAACCATTCCAGGTAGTGATGCCGGACTTAGGTGCTCGTTATCGTCGTACAGGAAATATTCATAGATCTCGTCGGTGATAACGAACAGGTCGTGGCGAATCGCGAGGTCGGCTATGAACTCAAGCTCATCACGCGTGAATACCTTTCCCGATGGATTGCCTGGAGTGTTGAGAATGATTGCTCGCGTCTTGTGCGTGATCGCCTGCTCACATTGCTCGCGACTAAATATCCATCGCGGTGGATGCATGGTCACATACATAGGAACGCAATCGAGAGCCTGCAACGTGTTTACGTGATAACCGTAGTACGGCTCGAAGACGATGACTTCATCTCCGGGATTGAGTAATGCCAGGCAGGCAGAGTAGAAGGCTCCGGTAGAACCGGCAGTAACAACGATCTCTCGCTCCGGATCGGCTGCCACGCCGTTGTAATCGCGCATTTTTCGCGCGATCGCTTGCCTAAGATGAGCCACCCCATCGAGTCGGGTATAAGAATTCTGCCGCGAGCGAATCGCATCAATGGCTGCCCGCTGTACCGGTTCGGGAACTTCGGTGTCGCAGATCCCTTGCGCGAGATTGATGCCATGAGCCCGTTCGCATTCGACCGACATCACACGGATCTCCGACTGCGCGACCCCAGCAGCTTTTCGGCTCAATTCCAACATCTTGACCTCAAAACATTGACTATCGAGCTTGACGGATTACACCTGAGCAATGCTACTGCGATTTACGCAGACATGCCCCTTAATGTTCCCTAGTTAAGACGGAGGTAGGAGGCAGGTGTTAGCTTTAAATGAGCGAGGACACAGAACCAATCCAATATCGGTACGGCTGCCTGAATCTACTAATGGCCAGGTTAGCGAGGCGAACTTACATCCGCCTCGCTGGTTGCGAATGCACATTAGCTTTTAGGCCGTGGCCGGCTCTCCGGCGGCACGATGTTATTCATGCGCAGATACTCGATGATCTGTCCATAGTGGTTGTTGCTGTGGGCGATCATCCCCACCGCAAGGCCAAGCCTTGTAACTTTCCGGTTCCCTCCAAACGGGTTCGCGATTTCTTCTGTGGCATTCTGCGCAGTGATGGTATCGATCGCGCTGTGCGCTTTGGCGAATGCGCCCTTCATATAATCGATTACTTCCTGTTTGCTCTTAACGTTCTTTGGGCCATTCTCTTCAGAATCTGACGACTGGACCTTCTCACCCATAATCCCTGATGCAGAAGATTCGACATCCTCGGTGAGGTGCTTAAACTGCTCGGCCATCGTGCGGACCGGCTTTGGCGTCTTGAAGTCTCCGGCTACGTTGGCCGTTGCAGGCGAGAAATCAAACTTGTCCTCGGGCACGGCCTCCGCAGCCGCCATGATTTCGCGCTCGATACCGCGAAGTGAATTGCTCAGGACGGAGGCGATAGTCGGAGCCGACGAAGCTTGCGGCGAGCTGGAGCTCGATCCGGAGGACTGAGCGAAGCTCAACGCGCCTGACAAACAAACAATACTTGCAAAAACTGTCGTCGTTTTGAGTCTCACGGTTGCATCTCCTGCGATGACGTTTAAAACGTGACAGCATACCACTTGGGACTAACGGGCGGCTGCGGGCGCAGTCGCGAAAGGCCATTCTCGACGACCTCGCGCGCGTAACAAATATGCGGCTGTGCCGACAACGACCAAAACGGCAGCAAAGATGACTTCACGCTCGAAGTTCTTGCGAGAAACCAGAATGTAGAGGAAACCAACGAGAGCCAGGAGCGCAGGAATGGGATACAGCCACATGCGAAACGGTCGTTCGCGCTCTGGTTGAGTACGGCGGAAGATCATCACCCCAATTGCTTGCAGCACGAACTGCATCATGATGCGGATTACCACCAGCGCTGCCACGAGATCGGCTAGGCGAAACATCGACAGCACGCAAGTGAGCGCGCCCATACAGAGGAGAGCGGTCGAGGGAAAACGTCCCCTGAGATTGAGGTTCCCGAATGAGGAAAAGAAATTTCCATCCATCGCAGCGGCGTACGGAATTCGCGAGACACCCAGCAAAACCGAAAAGACCGAAGCAAAGGCAGTCCAGATAATGAGCACTGCAGCGATTTGTCCGGCACGGGTTCCATAGATTTGTTGCATCATGGTCGAGATCACATAAAAGTGAGACTCGGTTACCGCGGACTGATCAAGTTCCCTCCATGGAACGACGCCCAGGATGCTGATGTTCATCACTACGTAAATCGCCGCGACGATCGCAATTGCGAAGAAGATGGCGCGCGGAATCGTCCTGCCCGGATCGCCCACCTCGGCGCCGAGATAACAGATGTTGTAGTAGCCCCAGTAGTCGTAGGTTGCGATCAGCATCGCTGAGCCGA
>CAYZHX010000053.1:0-24780 GCA_964476905.1 uncultured Terriglobales bacterium | reverse complement strand
TCGGCAATTCGAATATTTTCTTTCCGCTCACCATCGACCACGTGCGTATTCGGGGATTTGAAAGCACGTTGCGATCGCCTCATCTCGTGGGCCGGTTCGATTTTCATCTTGCTTACTCCCATCAATCCATCGAAGGCAGCGGAGGCATTACAGGAGGGCTCACGGATTTTTCTCCGCCGGAGGAGGGCTTCTTCTATCTCGATCATGACCAGCGCAACACGTTAAGCACTGGATTCACTTCAAGCCTGCCGTGGCGAAGTTGGCTGGCGACCAATCTGAATTACGGATCCGGTTTCTTGAACGGCGATGGACCAGATCATCTGCCAAGCTATCGTACGATCGATATGTCGCTCGGCAAGTCATTTGGCGAGAGCTGGTCGGCAAAGCTAAGCGCGTTGAATCTGACTAATAAACGGTACTTTATCGATCTCAGCAATACGTTCGGAGGCTCGCATTTCGCAAATCCGCGCGAGATTTCGCTGCAGGTTAGGTATCGGTTCCATTATTAAAAAACTATGAGAAGAGCGAACCCAAAGGGCACGAAGATAAACATCAGGATCGCGGAGAATCGACATGTATTCGTGACCTCTTCTTTTTCCCTCGTGACCTTCGTGTTCGCTCTTGCCGTTTTCGGTTGCAGCCACGAACCTCCCGCCAAGACTTACAAACTCCATGGCAAGGTGATCTCGATCGACAAGCTCGGTCACCAACTGATCATCGATCACGATGCGATTCCGGGACTCATGGACGCGATGACAATGCCTTACCCCGTGAAGGACAATGCGATGCTCACTCAAGTGGCAGCAGGTGACGAAATCGAAGCAGACCTCCGGGTTCAGGAAGACAAGCCCGAGATCGTCACATTGAAGGTCCTAAAGAAAGCCTCTCCCGGGAGTGCTCCGGTTCCTTCCACGGAAATGCATGTCCCGAGCGTTGGAGAGCAAGTTCCCAATTTCGCACTCACGAACCAGAGCAATGCTCGTGTTCATTTTAAGGATTATCGCGGCGAGGTTCTTCTTGTCACCTTTTTCTACACTCGTTGCCCACTGAACGACTATTGCCCGAAGGTAAATGGGAACTTTGCTTCTATCGAGAAGACGTTGGAGAAGGATCGCACCACATATGCGAAGACGCACCTGCTAAGCATCAGCTTTGACTCCAAACATGACACGCCCGCAGTACTTCGCAGTTACGGCGCTGCCTACACCGAGCGCTACTCGACTGAGGATTTCAAACACTGGGAGTTCGCGAGTGCTCCCGCGGATCAGATGAAGCAGTTGGCTGACTTCTTCGGAGTCTTTTATCAGAACGATGGCGACCGCATCACACATTCGTTGAGCACAGCCGTAATTGGGCCAGACGGGAAAATTTCAGCGTGGTACCCAGGAAACAGTTGGACGCCTGAAGAGATCCTCGCAGTGGTAAGGCAAAGCACTACGGCATCAGCTTCACCAGCGCACGACGCAAGCTCGCAACCCGCTTCGACAAACTTGAAGCGGCATTCGTAACGGGGTTGAGAACTGGGTCGAACCACGAGCGTTGGTGTGAAGCGGCTTTATCGCCTTCGAGCGCAAACTGGTGCAGATAAAACTCAGTTGCAAACGGATGCGGATCGAGCGGCGCAGAAAATTCGTCGAGCGCTCCGGAGTGGAAACGCGACTGATTCTCGGAAAGAACCGGCTGAGGACGCGATGCTGGCGTTGGAATATCTGCGAGCGCAGTGGCGGCAAGAAGGACTGTTACCACAACGAGCAGCACTGGCGTTGTTCGGCGCACGCAAAAATTGTAGCCTGATCGAGCGTTGATCCTTTGTCTCACGCTAGAAAAAAATCTACTTAGTAGCGAGACGCCGGATTTCTCCTGAATTGAGAGGCAGCTCCCGCAGCAGTTGCTCGGCTGTTTTTCCCAAGCCCGGATGCTTTACTTCGGGAGAGATTTCTGCCAGAGGAGCCAACACGAACCGACGTTCGTGCATCACGTGGTGTGGAATTTGCAGGTCGCCTCCGTCGATGATTTCTGAGTCGAAGAGAAGGATGTCGATGTCGATTGTGCGAGGTCCTTTAGCGATATTACGGTGCCGTCCAAGATCACCCTCAATCCTCTGAATGGTCACAAGCAGTTCGTGTGGCGTCAAATTCGTTTCAACTTCGACGACGCAGTTCAAAAACCACGGTTGCTCACGCATCTCCATAGGCTCGGTTTCGTAAAAGGATGAGACCTTCCGCACATTTCCTAGTCTTGCCAAGTTACGAATGCAACTCTGTAAAGTGGCGGCACGATCGCCCAGGTTGGAACCGAGCGAAAGATAAGCAACGTGCATTTACTAAGATTATCTCCGTAAGGTCTGTTGCTTCGGTGGCAACTTACTGCTTCTAGCCAGTCCAGCCCCAGCAAGCATCAGCACTGCAGGAAAGCATTCCAGCGTATACCGCGGTTCCGGATTTGGTAACGTGGCTAGCAGGATCGACCGGCACAAGATGAACAGCCACAAGATTGCAACGCCAGGCATTCTCCGGCGAATGGACAAAAGGGCAGCCACTAAACAGAAAATGTTGATCAGGGCAAGTGCAACGGAGGTCAATGACTCCAATGGCACATCCTGCCAATTCCACCAGTCGAGCTCTAGATTCAACATCTCCGTCCTGGGGCGCAGCCACATGTCTGCAAGCCTCGCGAGCGGAAGTTGGAAATAATACCGAAGTGGATGCGTGCGGATTCGCTCTGTCGCAAGCTGCGCGAATTCGCCGTCCATGTCAGGTGTCAGTTCGGGAGAGCGGTTGTACTCGGCCAGAAGCTGCTGCGTGCGCCGCATTTGGTCAGCATTGTCGTAGGCGCGCGCGGGAATGTCGTTGATGTCAATCGGCTCGCCAGGACCTTCCGTCGAGATGTTCCATTCGACCTCCATTACCGAAATGAAATCGACTACCCACGTCTTGGACCAGCGGTTGAAGCCTTCCGGCACATATTCCGTTGGGAGTTGCGCGTAAAACGGAGCAAGCGGCTCAACCTGGTGCAGGGTGCGCCAATTGCGAATTGTCCATGGCAGCAGAGGCAGCAGTGACACAACGCCGAGCAGAACTGCAGACCAGAAATACTCAGATTGACGCTTCTGCAAAGCAGAGTACAACAAGTAAATTCCGGTCGATGCGAGCAGCACTCCGCCATCCGGCCGCAGATAAATGCTGAATGCGATTCCCAATCCAGAAATACCCCAGTCGGTTATCGCAAACGTGTGAGCTATGTCCCAAGGGGGCGCCATGCTCATCTTTTGAACCGCGCGCAATGCAAAGAAAAGCGCAACCCCGGCGCCGAAAATCGCGAGCGTTTCGGGAAGAGGAGTTGCTGTGTAGTTCGCGGTAAAAGGGCACAGAGCCGCCAGGACAAATCCAATCTTCGCTGCGCCATCAGACCACAGTCGCCGCGCGCCCGCTGCGATCAAAAAACAGGTGACAAGATCGATGACAACCTGTACGCGAACGATTGCTCCGTAGTGCTCAATACCGAAAAGCCGGAAGCTGATGGCGAGAAACGCAGGATATCCGGGCATGCGGATATCGACGGGGAGAATCTGTCCGTTGTCGGTGATTCCGTAAATGCCCTGCGCGAGCCAGTTTTTGGCCAAGTCTCCATAGACCAGCGAGTCTCCTTGAAAAAGAAAATGCCAGTGCAAGAAATAGCCGCGCAGCAAGAAACCAAGCACCGTAAAAGAAATGAAGAATAGTTTGTTGCGGCGGAGTAGTGAGAGCATTAGCTTGCGGCAATGCGTGCGCGAACGGGCTATCTTAACTTCCGCATCTGCGGGCTGGAAGCCTAGAGATTCGGATCCTAAAAAATCAGTATGAGGCCTTTGCCGCAAGGCTGGAACCCAAGCTCTTTTTACGGCGATCTCGCGGTGAGACTAGTGTGCGAAGCCGAACCTAGAAGGCGGAACCTGAGCGTTCGCTTACCAAACCGCGCATGTCTTCTCAGGTGCCATTGGCGTTCCCACTTTGCACGAGAATGCCTTGCGGAATTCGGGAGTATTTACGAGCACGCCATTCACCCGGAACTGCACCGGTGAGTGAGGATTCGCTTGCGCGATCAGGCGCAGCGCTTCCGGCGTGTAGTTTTCGCACCAGCCTTGTCCGTAGCTGATGAAAAAGCGTTGTTCCGGCGTGAATCCGTCAGCAGGCTTTGGGCTCTGATCCAGTCCGGCTGCATGCGCGATGTAGGCCATCCAAGCCAGCTTCAGTCCGCCGAGGTCGGCGACATTCTCGCCTAAAGTCAGCTTGCCATTTACGTGAACATCATCGATGGCGACAAAGTTGTTGTATTGGTTCACGACGCAGTCTGCGCGCTCTTGAAACTGCTTGGCGTCTTGAGGCGTCCACCAATCTTCAAGATTGCCTTTGGCATCGAACTGGCGGCCTTCGTCGTCGAAGCCGTGTGTGAGTTCGTGGCCGATAATGCCACCTGCGTCGCCGTAGTTCACCGCGTCGTCCATAGTGTTGTCATAGAACGGCGGCTGCAGGATTCCGGCAGGGAAGTTGATGTCGTTCATCTGCGGATTGTAATAGGCGTTTACGGTGGGCGGAGTCATGCCCCACTCACCGCGATCGACCGGTTTTCCAATTTTGTTGAGCTGACGACGCGACTCGAAAATCGCACCGCGTGTGAAGTTACCGAGCGCGTCGCCGCGGACGACGTCGTATTTCGAGTAGTCGCGCCACCTGTCGGGATAGCCGATCTTATTGACCACAGCGTGCAGTTTTTCGATCGCGCGCCGCTTCGTCTCCGGCGTCATCCAGTCGAGCTGCTCGATGTTCCTCTGCATGGCATTTTCGATATCGTGGACCATAGTCAGCGTGCGCGTCTTACCTTCCACGCCAAACGTCACATCGACATACGGCTGCCCCAGCGCTTCGCCAAGCATACGGTCGGTGTAACGAACGCAGCGCTTCCAGCGCGGCTGGAGTTCTTTCGCGCCTTGCAGCGTCTTGCCGAAGAAGTTGAAGTTCTCATTGACGAATGCCGAAGGCAGCATCGGAGCAAAAGCGTGAACGGTCTGCCACCGCAGATAGGTTTTGATGTCGTCCAGGCTCTCTTTTTGAAGTACCGCGTCGAGACCTTTGAAGAACTGCGGTACCGCAACATTTAGCGATTGCACCGGCGGTGTACCGACCGCGTGCATGTAAACCGCCCAGTTGAAGGTGGGGCTCATCGCTTCAAGATCCTTCACTGGCACCTTGTGGTAGAGATTCGACGGATCCCGACGGTCCACCATCGTGAGCGAAGATTCCGCGAGAGCCGTTTCAATTCGCATGACCGCCGCGGCATCGGCAGCTGCGTGAACTTGCGATTCGCCGAGCAGCTTAAACATGTTAGTCACATGCTCGACATACTGATTGCGTAGCTCCTGATCCTTTGCGCCGGTGCGCGTGTAATAGTCGCGCTCAGGAAGTCCGAGCCCACCCTGATCGGCCTCGGCGATCTCGTCATTTGCGTTCTTGAAGTCCTGATCGGAGCCAAAGCCGAACAGCGCATCAACATCCTTTAGGTGGAGGTCGGCAACAGCCGGAGCGAGTTCCGCTTTGCTCTTGATGGCCGTGATTCGTTCAAGTTCCGGCCTCAACGGCGCCAAGCCTCTCTTCTCGATTGCTGATTCGTCCATGCAGGCTGAGTAAAAGTCTCCGATCTTCTGATCGACCGCGCTCCTCTTCGGATCGTTTACCGAAGCCTTTTCCAGAATTTGACGCAGAATGACACGGTTGCGCTCCGCGAGTTCGGTGTCGCGTCCGTAAGAGCTCTGGTCCGGAGGAATCGGATTTTGCTTTAACCACCCGCCGCAGGAGTATTGATAGAAGTCGACGCACGGATCGACACTCTTGTCCATTAGGTTCGGATCAAGCCCTTTGAGATGAAGAATGTGGCTCTCGGGCGCAGTTGATCCTGAGGACTGCGAGGCAGTTTGCGCAACTGCAGAAGATGCCAGGACGGCAATAACGAGGATGTGAGAGCGCATGTGTCGCCTCCTGAGAAAGACGAGTGTAGCAGGAGGTGCAGAACCGGTGAGGGTCAGGTGTCACCTCCTTGCGGCTGGCGATGCGAGACGCTTGTCCCACGATTCAGACTATCCGTCCCTAACTTAAGTTTTTACTCATTACTTCAGTTTGCCAATCTGCAGCTCAATCATTGAGGCAGCGGCGAATCGAATGTTACGGTCGATGCAAATGGCTTAATCCGGTCGACTGGTTCTATGCAGTTCCGCTAGAGCTACCTGCAACTCGACGGATGTCTTCTTCGCGAATCGGTGGATTCACCGGTCTGCGATCAGGAAGCGGAAGATTGCGCTCCCCCAAGGTGCGAAGTTTTCTCCCGCGAGCGTTTACGAGCCAAACAATTTTCTGGAGAACACTTGAATGAGCAGTCGTTTTAGAGGTGTATTTCTATCACTCCTGGCCGCATCCCTTATCGCTCCAATGCTCTCATTTGCCCAGACGAGCCGAGGCATGATCGCGGGAACCGTTATCGACACGACCGGCGCCGCCATTTCGGGCGCATCGGTCACAGCCGTTAATAAGGACAACGGACTGAAGCGCAGCGTCGTTACTGGTCCGACCGGTGCTTATCGTATGGACGCGATGGATTTGGGCGCCTACACCATCACAGTGACCAGCAATGGATTTGAGACGCTCACGCTGGACAACGTCGCTGTGCGTGGCTCCGTGATCACGCCGGCAGACGCTACGCTGCAAGTTGGCGTGAAGAGCGAGTCCGTAACCGTTGAAGCGACAAACAATGGAGTTGAAACGCAGACCGCGGCCATCACGCACACGATTAGCAATAAAGAAGTCACAAGTCTCCCGATTCAGAACTTTAATCCGATCTCCCTGGCCACAACTCTTCCAGGCGTTGCCGACGTGAACGAAACCGGACGTAACTTCGCCAATGGAACCGGCTTCTCCGTGAATGGGCTGAATACGCGCTCAAACAACTTCCTGATCGATGGTCAGGACAACAACGACAACGGTGTGCAGGGGCAGGCGTTCCAGCCGATCAATGCCAACTCAGTTCAAGAAGTCTCCGTGCTGACCAATTCCTACTCGGCTGAATTCGGTCGCGGTGGAGCATCGGTCACGAATGTAATTTATAAGAGCGGCAGCAACAATTTCCACGGTTCAGTTTGGGAAAACTACAGCGGTTCCGGACTGAACTCCATCGATGCCCAGTCTGGGCTTGCGGGAGTCACATCGAGCGACAAGGCACGGTATGACACGCACACTTTCGGATTCGCAGTAGGCGGTCCAGTCGTGAAAAACAAGTTGTTCTTCTTCTTCACACCGGAGTGGCAGCGCTTCTACGGCAACTCGACCCCGGCCGTGATCGCCGCTCCGACAGCTCTCGGTGCAACGCAGCTTCAGGCATATGGAACTTCGAACGCGAATCTATTGCTGCAGTACTTCGGCAATCTGCGCGCGAGTGGCAACACCTTCAACGTGAACACTCAGAGCAACGGTGCCGGACAGAACATCGAATTCGGTCTAGTGCAGCGCACGCCTCCTCCTCAGCAGCAGCCCGACACGCAATACAGCTTCAAGGTGGACTACGTTGCCTCCGAGCGCAACGTGATCGCCGTGCGTTATCTACACGACTACAACAAAGTGAGCCCGGACTTCTTCAACAATCCGACCTCACTCCCTGGTTTTGACACCAATCAGGGTGGGCCCTCGCAGAACATTGGAGGATCGTGGACTCACACGTTTACTCCTAGTGCGGTGAACGAAGTCCGCTCGTCCTACGGCAAGTTCGATTTCGAATTTGCTCCCGAACCGGAAGACCTGAAGAATTCGCTCTACACGCAGCCGCGCATCACGATCAATGGCATTTCGCGGCTGTCGCTACTCGGCGTTGCTCCAATTGTTCCGCAGGGACGTGGCCATCAGACGTATCAGGAGCAGGATGCATTCACCTACACGCGCGGGACTCACACGTGGAAACTCGGTGCAGACGTTGCGCATCTGTCGGTGAACGATCACATTCCGTTCAACTACTTCGGAACCGAAACCTACAACGGCGGTGGTGGATTCACTCCGCTCGGCAACTTCCTCGATAACTTCACGGGTGTTGGCACCTTTGGCGCGATCAGCTTCGGCAGTCCGGTAGCGAAGCCTACCATGACGCAGCAGGGGTACTTCGTCGAAGATACGTGGAAGGCACGTCCCAATCTGACACTTTCTTTGGGATTGCGTTACGAGTATGCGGGCAATCCTGAGAATTACGAAGCGTACCCCGGGTTCAATCTTGCCAATGGTCCGTTCAACAACCTGACCGACAAAGTCATGGTGAAGAACGACACGAACAACTTCGGTCCGCGCGTCGGCGTGACCTACAGCCCAAACTTCTTGCCCGGCATCTTGGGCGATAAGAAGACTGTATTCCGCGGCGGCTTTGGCCTCTTTTATGACTCTTTCTACACCCTAATGCTCGACAACGTGCAGGCCTCCGCTCCGAATGCCGTGGCCGACAGTATCGTCGGAACTAGCGGACGCGGACTCGCGAATGCCAGCACATTGATCGCACAGCAGAACCCAGTGTTGAACCCGCTTGCCGGACAGACTTCCGTTGCCTCGAACCTGGTGAACCCGAAGGTCTACCAATGGAACCTGGACGTGCAGCGTGAGCTGCCTGCGTCGATGATCATGACGCTGGCCTACGTTGGAACTCGTGGGGAACATCTCTTCGAGTCCGACACTATTAACGCGTTTGCCGGTTACGATCCGAACGCTCTGGCTTCCGGCGCACTGTCTTATTTGCCACGCTTGAATCCGGCTCGCGGCGCGATCACAGTGCGTGATAACAGCGGCGACTCGCACTACAACGGTCTCAGTGCCGAAGTGGAACGCCACTTTGCTCGCGGGCTGCTATTCCGCAGCGCGTACACCTTTAGCAAAGCTATCGATGATGGGTCCGACGTGTACTTCGGCCTCGGCACTTTTACCGTAGTTCCCCAGAGTCCGTATTTCCCAGACGGACGCAAAGGGGAGCGCGCTCTGTCGGCGTTCGACACGCGTCATCGCTGGGTGACGAGTTTTGTTTACTCCGTACCTGGATACAACTCGAACAGCAGTCAATTCGCCCATGTTCTCAGCCTTCTTAGCAACGGGTGGGAATTCGCGAACGTGCTCAGCTTGCAGTCAGGCGAGCCGGCGACAATATCGGTTGCGGGAATTGACACGAACGGCGACGGCAATACCGTCAATGGACGTCCGTTCCTCGGCAATGCAAATGCGCCGATGACATCGGCCGCTGTCGATGGGATCTTCATCGGAGGCGCACCGGGAACTCTCTACGATCTGAACTCCGGCTTCGCTCCGACCACGGCGAGCAACGTTCACTGGGTCGTTGCTCCAGGCGTTGGCAATGTGGGTCGCAACACCTACATCCAGCCTGGTTCCTACAACCTGAACACTGCTGTAACCCGTACGATCAAGATGCCGAAGTGGGAAGGACAGCAGATTCAGCTTCGCACGGAGTTCTATAACATCCTCAACCACGCCAACTACGACTACACGCCGGGAATCGACATGAACGTGCTCGACGGCATTGGCAGCTTTCTGAACTTACAGCAAGGCCGCCAGGGTCAGCGCACGATCAAGTGCGTGTTGCAGTACACCTTCTAATCAATCCACGCTCGCGTAAAGGGCCAGCCAAACGGCTGGCCTTTTGCTTTGAACAACGTGGCGGTGGAACCCATCCACGTCCGCATCCGCTCCTCAAGCCGGGCTAGGATGCCCCGCTCCGCTGGGTTTCATCCCCTGAATTGCGTTCCATCCCCTACATGTGAAATTTACGAAAACGTAATTTCGTTCCTGGTGGATTGAGGGCATCGGTGCCTGTATCGTGTCATCCGAGTTTTCATTTTCGTAAGAAGGGGGAAGATTGATGACACCAGGAGAACGACTTCGTGAGCTGCGCGACAAGCTCGGATTCACGTTGAAAGATGTTGAGAACGCCAGCTTACGGCTGGCCGCAGATCGGGAAAACATGCGCTATTGGGTAGCCCAGAGTCGGCTATCGAACATTGAGAGCAAAGGCGTCTTGCCGGGGATCTACAAGCTGGAAGCGCTGGCCGTGATTTATCGTCGCAGCATTTGCGAGCTTCTTGAGTGGTATGGCATTGAGCGACAAACAATTAGCACGGTTGCGCCGGTGCGCAAGACACACCTTATAGAAAACGCTCGAGTCGAGACGTGCGAGCTACCTGTCAGGCTTGATCCTTTGTTCGACGACAAGAAAACCAGCTACATCCGGCGCATGATCCAGGAATGGGGCGTGCGCCCGATTGCTGCGCTTTCCACGCTGCAACATTCTGAATATACATATGGTTACGTGGGAACCGAGGACTACACGCTCTATCCCATGATATTGCCCGGAAGCTTTGTCCAAATCGATCCGAAGCTGACATCGATCGAGACGGGTCCATGGGCCTCCGACTTTGAACGTCCCGTCTATTTCCTGGAAACCCATGACAGCTACATCTGTGGATGGTGCGCGTTGATCAGCAGTCGGGAAATTCAGGTGCAGCCGCACGCTCTTTCCGGTTTGCCCGCGAGAAATTTTCGCTACCCCGATGAAATCGAAGTAGTTGGGCGGGTTGTGGGGATCGCGATGAAACTCAAGAGCGCGCTACGCGAGCCCGAGAGAGAGACCTTAGCGATTCCAGCACAAAGTTAAAGTGCTCGTGGCTGTGCGAGGGCCATTCCCGAGTGCGCACAAGAGGGGTGGACAGCAAGTATTCCACGAATTCTGCGGGCGACTGGCCCTCCTCCTCGGCTCCAAGCTGAAGATCGCCAACGAGTTCGGCTAAATCCGTCTGCAGCACCGTCTCCAGCACGACGCGATGCGAATGGTGGAAGGCGCGTGATACCTCTTCGTCGCCGAATTCACGCGCCAAGCCCCAATGCCGATAGTTCCCAGGCGTGTCTTGAAGGCTGGCTAAATAGGCGAGTCGAGCGAACTGACCTTGAATCGCTGAGAGCGTCCGGGAAGCCTCGTGGCCGACTTGGTTGATCATAAAAATTACAAATATGTAATTTGTAAACCCGACAGCAAAATTCCGCAAAAATCAAGAAAAGGCAAGACCATCACCGTGCATATCAACAAGGAGGTATGGAACGGTGAAAAAACTAGGTCTTGTTGTACTCGCTCTTCTCCTCACAGCGCCACTTTCGCGGCAACTATCAGACGGCCCAGGGCCGATGCCAATTTGCCCGCCCGGCAGTGGGTGTCTAGTCAGCGATAACCCGCTCGCTCTGCGGTAAATTCGGTGATACCCTAGCCAGCGCAGATGCGACTGGCTTTATACGCGCTCTCGCTGCTTCCTATTCCGGTACTGGCCCTGTTGGCCATCCTCATGTACCGTAGGAAGCAGCATATTTCACACTCAATCCTTTGGGCCTACATTTGCCTGCAATGTCTCAGGCTGGTCATAGAGTTTATATGTTACCTGCTTGCTTATAAAGCGTATTTCTACTGTTACTGGATCTCCAGTTTTCTTAGTGCGATTCTCACTTTAGTTCTACTGCGCGCACTTTTTGTTCGCTTTCTTGAAAAGTATCCTGCTCTCGATACGGTTCGTCGTCATGGTTTCGAGTTCGCTGTTTCCATTATTTGGTTTACAGCTCTGTCCTTGAACCTGGGATTAATGGGCGACAAAGGATGGCCGCAGAGGATTACTCGCGCGGAGGTAATACTTAGCTTCACCGAAGTGGGAATTTTCCTGTTCGTGCTCGCCACCGCTTTGATTCTTGGAATCCGGTGGAAGTCGCTGGATTGTGGAGTCGCGGCCAGCTTGGGTCTGCTCGGAGCCGTCGATCTATTGGTATTTACAGGACTTTCCTGGGTAACGAGGTTCACCCAGCCGGCAGTAGTTGCGAGCTGGGTCGAAACATTAGGTTTTGACGCCGCGGTTGCCATCTTCGCCTTCTATCTTTTGCCAGCGCCCGTGACAGAAACAGTCGGTACAGATGTGCGTCCTGAGCTTCTCGAATGGGCCGAGTCAATGAAAGGAGCTGTGCGGAAGTGACGTTCACGATTATTGCGGTCCTGCTGCTCATCCTTGCGAACGTCCTGCTAGTCAAGCTATTGCTTGGCGCAGTCCGTCATCCCGCGAATCTCGTGGAGCTTCTGGATCACCTCGAGCCGGTCAATGCCGCATCTTTTCGTCATTTGGCGTCCTACAGCGACGATCATTACCTTCGGGCCAACGTTTCCCGGAAAGAATACCTACGGCTAAAGCATCTGCGCTTGAAAGCGGTTCATGCCTATTATTTGTCGGCTTTGCGCAACTCGTCGCTGTTGCTGGCATATGGCGATGTCCTTGCCTCGAGCCAACATTCAGCTTTTGTCGAATTCGGCTCCGAAATTCGATCGGCCGCCATGGAGCTACGGATGGCTTTATTGCGGGGCCTTCTCGCCATCTGGATCTGCTACTTCATCAACTGCGAGATTCCGTCCTGGCGGCACATCACCGATCTCTACAATCAGGTCGGATCGCGGCTCAGCCTATTCTGCGAATCAAACTTCCCAGATTTGGAAAACGCCGTCGTGGAACATTTCTGGTATTAGAAATCCTTTTCCTCTGAGTTGCGTTGTACTCAGGGATTACAACCACCTCCCTAAAGTGTTAGATTTCCCTACACCCTGCTGCACGCGCCTACGCTATGGTCCTTTCCCTAGAGCCGCCGCAAAAGGTCGCATTGCTGGTGATCGGTGACGAAGCGAATGTCACTCAGCCGATCCCGGAGATTTTCGCCGATATGCCTATCGACGTAGTGATGGCGAGCGATGCCAAAACAGGGATCAGAATGCTTGTCGAGCGACACCCACGGGTTGTCATTCTCGATTTACATCTACGAGATACCAGCGGAATGAAGATGCTGGAGCAAATTGCCGAGTTCGATTCGCGTATTGAAGTGATCCTGCTCTCCGGAGACTATTCGTCTTCGGTCGCAATTGAGGCCATCGAGAAGGGCGCCGCCGATTTTGTTGGCAAACCTATTCCCGCCGCGGAACTGCGCGCGCGCGTGGAACGCTCACTACAAGCCGCCAGGAAGAATCGGCGCACCAGCGACCTTGATGCCGAGCCCGCAGCCTCGTTTCGCTTTCAGGGAATGGTCGGACGCAGTGTTGGCATGCTTGAGCTTTTCAACAAAGTCGCGCGCGCGGCTCCCCATTTCCGCACAGCCCTCATAAGTGGGGCTCCCGGAACAGGAAAGAAGACAATTGGCCGGGCTCTGCACCAGCTTTCGCCGGCTCACGATGGCCCTTTTCTGGTTGTCAACTGCGGTTCGCTGCGAGACTCCCGCGCCGAGCGAGAGCTTTTCGGATCGGAAAGCCGGTTATTCCGTGGCCTGTTGAAGGACACCTCCGGCCTGCTCGAACATGCCCACTGCGGCACACTTCTGCTTGATGACATCTGTGCAATGCCACTGCATGTGCAGTCGAAGCTTCTACGCGTACTGCAGACTGGCGAGCTTCAGCGCCTTGGTTCTATAACTCCGAGGCGAGTTGACGTGCGCATTATTGCAACTACGGAGAAGGACCTCTGCAGTGCAGTGGTCGATGGAAGACTCCGCGAAGATCTTTACTACCGATTGTCGCCGCTCCACCTGAAGCTTCCAAACTTGCGTGAAAGAGCTGAGGATGTACGTCTCCTGCAGCGCCACTTTGTCGAAGAATATGCGGACCAATACGGCAAACCAATCACTGGTCTGACGCGGCAGGCGCAGGAGTTGTTGATGCGTCATCGGTGGCCGGGGAACGTCCGCGAATTGGAAGAAGTCATCGCAGCGGCGGTGAGACGGAGCGAAGGCGAGGTGCTTGATGTGGGCCACTTTCCGGTCGCTTTGAAGGTCGACCCAGGCGCTGGGGCAACGATGATGTCTTTGCATGAAGCACAACGCGAGTACGTGCTTGAAGTGCTACAGGCAGTGCACGGCAACGCGGGAAGAGCGGCCGAAATTCTGAAGATTGGCCTCAAGGATGTGTATGACATCCTCGCTCAAGGCGAAATACCGGAAGGAAACTAGTCTGGTTCTCACCCGCTCTACGCCGAAAGTAACCATGTGCTGCTAGTCGGAATCCTGCATCGTTGAAAGTGCGTGAGATAATCAAGTTACCCCTTGTTTCAGAGGTACTCACGTTCTTGAAATTTCGACTTTTTCTTGTGTCCGCGCTGGCTTTCACGTTGGGCTGCTCAGCCCAATCTGATAAAAGTATCGATACGGCAGCCCTGAATCGCAGAATTACACAGAAGGTGCGCAGCACGTTTCAACTTCCGTCGTCGCTTGACGTTTCGGTCGGGAAGCGCGGTCCAAGCGAAATTCCCGGATATGACATGGTTCCGGTAACACTCTCCAGCGGCAGTCACACCAGCACGCATCAATTCCTCGTTTCCAAAGACGACAAGAGTCTGATTGAGTGGGAGAAGCTCGACATAAGTAAAGATTTGATGGACACGATCAACACGCAAGGGCGTCCCGAAAGAGGAAACAGGGATGCTAAAGTGACGATCGTCAATTACGACGACTTCGAGTGTCCGTTCTGCTCGCGAATGCATCAGACGCTGTTTCCCGACGTGATGAAGAGCTATGGAAGCCAAGTAAAGATCATTTACAAGGACTACCCGCTGGTTGAGATTCATCCGTGGGCCATGCACGCGGCCGTGGATGCCAACTGTCTCGCTGCTCAGAATGGCGATGCCTACTGGGCGTTTGCTGATTACATCCACGCCAATCAAAAGGAAATCAACGGCGAGAAGCGCGACATTGACCAGGAATATGGCCGCATCGACCAGCTCACGCGTGATCTTGGCGCCAAGCACAAACTCGACACAACGCGTCTTGATTCGTGCATTAAGAAGCAGGACGACAGTGTCGTACGAGCTTCAATGTCGGAGGGAGACAAACTTGGAGTCGACGCCACCCCAACGATGTTTATTAATGGTGAGCGGATCTCAGGAGCGGCGTCCGAAGATTCACTGCGCTCGGTGATTGATCGCGCTCTGAAGGATGCCGGCCAGACTCCGCCACCTGCGCCTAAGACTTCGGCTTCGCAGTCGCCGGCGGCCATCTCGGGACAAAGCGGATCACAAACCGCCGAGAGTCAGCGTCCGCGCTGAGAAAAGAACAAGCTTTTCTGGGTATTACTAAACTTTCCTTAGACGGCGAAAAGGCACGCGAGCGCGGCCTACTGCACCGCGTACTGTACAATCCCTTCGTCCGTCCCTTTGCACATGCTCTTGGGAGCTCTTGTTTGAATCCGGTTCGCGCTTACTTTTTCCCAACATTGCTGCTGACTGTCTGCGCTATTGCGAGCGGTTGCTCAGGCGGGAGTCATGGCTCGGATGTAATGGCCAAAGTTAACGGTCATACCATCAGCCGCGCAGAAGTCGAGAAGTACTATGAGAATCAGTCCGCGGGCGCTCCGCAGAAACCAGCCGGCGAGCAAGAAGAGAGTCTGCGCCTGAACATCCTCAAGCAACTCATCGATCAGGAAATCATGATGCAGCGCGCGGAGAAGCTAAACCTGGTCGCCACCGACGATGAAGTCGATCGCAAACTGAACGAACTCAAGGCGCCATACACGCAGGAACAATTCGAGCAGAAAATGAAAGACAGCCATATGACGCTCGATGACCTGAAGCGGGATCTCCGCCGAAATCTCACGATTGACAAGGTTTTGAATAAAGAGATCACTTCAAAGATCAACATTACCGACAAGGAAATCACAGATTTCTATAACGCGAATAAAGCCCAATTCAATTTAATCGAACCGCGTTATCACCTTGCGCAGATCGTGGTCAGCTCACAGCCGGCGCAGCAGGTGAGCAATCTGAAGAACGACAAGGCGCAGAATGAATCCGAGGCTCGGAAGAAAATCCAGATGATCGAAAATCGTCTGGAGAGCGGGGATGATTTCGCGCAGGTAGCTATGAATTATTCCGAGCAGCCTGATACTGCTGGCAACGGCGGCGACATGGGAATGATCTCCGAATCACAACTGCGCACGAATACAGAAATCTATGCGGCTGTTTCCAAATTGAAACCGGGCGAGATCAGTCATCCACTTCCGGTAGTCGATCCAAATACAAAGAAAGTGATCGGATACAGCATCGTGCGGCTCATCTCTAAGGAACCTGCTGGCCAACGGGAACTGAACGATCCTCGTGTGCAGCAATTCATTCGCGAACAGCTTCGCGACAGTCGCGAACAGCTTCTCAAGTCGGCGTATTACGATGTAGTGCATAACGAGTCGAAAATCGAGAACTACTACGCTCAGGAATTGCTAAAGAATGTTAAATGAGCTAGGGATGGCGAACATAAAGGTACGAAGTTAGAACAAGAGGTCACAAAAGGGATTCCTCTGCGACCTCCTCTTTTGCCTTCGTGCCCTTCGTGTTCGCCGTTCTGGTTTCGTTGCTATGATCCGATTTGGGATTCTTGGTTTCGGCCTTCATGCTGTTCGTCGTCTCATGCCGGGATTTGTTAATGCGAAGCACTGCACGGTGACAGGTCTCTGGCGTCGCGATCCACAAAAGGCGCAGGAAACGGTTCGGCAATATCCAGATTTCCTGCTTAAGATCTACGAAACACCCGACGCGCTTTGCGCCTCGCCGGAGGTCGATGCGATTTTCGTTGCCTCTCCCGACGCTTTGCATCTTGAGCACGTACTCACCGCTGTTCGACACCGCAAACCCGTGCTCTGCGAAAAGCCAATGGCGATGAACGAGCGCGAAGCGGCGCAAATGGTGGAGGCGGCGAAAAAAGCCGGACTTCTTCTCGGAGTAGCGCAGAACTTCCGCTTTGAGCCGAGCGTGAATCGAATCCGCGAAGTCATCTCTGCGGGAATTTTCGGCAGACCTTTACTCGCCCGCTCCGAGTTTCACTACTTTATCCGCCAGCATCCGCGCAAATGGTTAAACGATCCAACTCTGGCGTGCGGTGGTCCCGTAGGAGATGTCGCTGTGCATTGCATCGATGCGCTGCGATACATCTTGCAAGATGAGGTCACGTCTGTCTTCGGAAGAGCGCTCTATCACCAGGAATCCGCTGCTGTAGAAGCAGCAGCTGCGTTGGTGCTCGAATTCAACAAGGGAGTAATCGCGGAGGTGACCGTCTCGACGCGCGCGGAATATCACACTCCGCTGTGGATCACCTGCGAAGGAGGTATGGTCGGAGCCGAAGACGCGCTGACGGTCGACCATGCAGTAGATGTTCAGACCAAAGCTATCGGTGGCGAATTGAAGAGCGAACGTTTTCTAAATGATCGTACGTATTCCGATCAGGTCGACGCCTTTGCTCTAGCGATTGAGAAGCGCACGCCCTTCGCAATTCCTGGTCAAGAAGGATTGATTAACCAGCGCATTCTCGACGCTGCCTATACAAGCATCAGGACTGGCCAGCGGATCCAGATTTAGCACCAGCCATTTCAAACTCTTCCCGCCTTACACTGATTCCAGATGAAATCTGTCATCGTTGGCACCGCCGGACACATTGATCACGGCAAGACGACTCTGGTAAAGGCGCTGACCGGCATCGATGCCGACCGCCTTGAGGAAGAGAAGCGACGAGGGATCACCATTGATCTTGGCTTTGCCAATCTGCAACTCCTTTCCGATTCGGGCGAACAACTGCGGCTTGGATTCGTCGATGTACCCGGCCACGAGCGCTTCGTGCGCAACATGCTGGCGGGTGTAGGTGGCATTGATATCGTGCTCTTCGTCATCGCAGCCGACGAAGGGGTGAAGCCGCAGACGCGGGAACACTTCCATATCTGTCGCCTGCTGAATATTCCTCGTGGAATCGTAGCTCTTACAAAATCTGATGCTGTTGATGAGGACACATTGGAAGTTGTCCGTTTGGAAATTGAAGAGTTCCTGCGTGGGTCGTTTCTTGATACTGGGCGCACACCGATTGTGTCCGTAAGCGCGATTGGTGGCGATGGGGTCGAGCAACTGAAACGGGAGCTCACGCGAGTGGCCTCCGAAGTCAGGGTTAAGGATTCAACGACACTCACGCGTCTGCCGATAGATCGCGCGTTCGTGATGAAGGGATTCGGAACTGTCGTCACGGGCACTCTGATAGGCGGCACGATTCGTCGTGACGAGGAACTCGAGCTGCATCCCGCGAGAAAACGCGTGCGCGTTCGGGGCATTCAGGTCCATGGAGCCGCGACTGATCGGGCAGGCGCCGGAGAGCGCACGGCGATAAACCTCGCCAGTGTGGTCACAGAAGAGCTCGCGCGCGGAATGATGCTGACGCAAGCCGGAACGCTGGAGGCGACGCGCACCATCGATGTCCGTTTGCAGTTGTTGGCTGGTGCGAAGCCCCTAAAGCATTTGGCGCGTGTGCATCTGCACTGCTTTGCTTCCGAAACGGTTGCGCAGGTGCGCCTTCTGCAAGCAAAGGAACTGCAACCGGGCAGTAGTGGTCTGGCGCAACTACGCCCGGTCGATCCTTTGGTCGTCATCCCGGGTGACAGATTTATTATTCGCCAATTCTCACCGGTGATGACGGTTGGAGGCGGAGTTGTGCTCGACTCTTTTCCAATTCGGCGCAGCGCAAAGGAGGCGATTGATTCCGCGGCGTTCCTCAACACAATTGAGAGCGCTAATGCCGCCGAGGCTCTGGCCGCGCGAATCGAACGTCGCGGGAACGAAGGGCTGCGACGCGTGGACGCAATCAAAGAAATGGGCAGTCCTTCTGTTGTAATCGACGGAGATGCAGCGAGACTTCTAGAAACGGGACGCATTCTCTCTTGGGGCGATCTCCTGCTGGCGAAGTCGGCCGCCCTAGCCGCAGCAAAAGGACTGCTGACTACTCTGGAACAGTTTCATAAAGGAAATCCATTAGTCGCAGGCATCGCGAAGGAGACCTTGCGCGAGAAGCTTGGACTTAACGAGGCGGTCTTTTCTTTTCTCGTAGCCCAGCTTAGTGCAGGAAAGAAGATCGATCTCCAAGGAGAGCAGATCCGACTTGCCGGTCGCGCCGTGACTATGAGCGCCGAAGAAGAGAAGGCGCGCCACACAATCGAACAGGCGTTTTTGTCGGCAGGATTAAGAGTGCCCTTGCTTAAGGATGTGTTGGCGTCGCTCTCAATCGACCGCGGACGAAGCCAGAAAATCATGACTCTGCTGCTGCGCGAAGGAATCTTAGTAAAGCTCGCCGACGAGCTAGTGTTTCATCGCGCGGCTCTGGAGCAGTTACGGCGAATGGTGACTGCCGAGAAAAGTAAAAGTCCGAAAATCGATGTTAGCCGTTTCAAGGACCTGGCCGGCGTCACGCGGAAGCACGCGATCCCGCTGCTCGAATATCTCGATCGCGAGCGGGTGACTCGACGAATCGGGGATATGCGCGAAATACTTTGACATTACGACCTTAGGACCCGTGCCGGTTGCGCGCCGCTTAGATCGTGATTTAAGTTCGAGCAGTGGAGCATACGTGTCATCGCTGCGGGGCTGTGCTGAGTGAGGGAGCTGCGTTCTGCAATCAGTGCGGCGCACCACAGGTGCGAGTCCCGGAAGCGCTTACTAGCTCCTCTCCCACTGGCGAGACAGTAACCGACTCTGGCACAAGCCGCCTTTTTGTCTCCACATCCGGAGCGGTAAATTGGACCCACGCGAGGAAGGCGGCTGCCATCGCAGCTCTTCTTATTGCGTTCGGCACGTTGATTCCGCCACTCAGCATGGTTTTTCCGCTGTGGATGCTCGTCGGTGGATGGATTTGCGTCAGTCTATATAGACGACGCACTGCAGTTCTTACCATCCCTGCCACAATCGGCGCGAAACTCGGCGCCCTCACTGGAGTCATTGGATTTGTGTACGTTTCCGCGCTACTCTCGATCGTTGTTTCCGTAGAGGTGTACGGGCTCAAAAACGGTGATCAGCTCAGAAGTGCATTGGTGGCGCGAATCGAGCAGGCTGCAGCCTCGAATCCTTCGGGGGCGCAAGCCTTCCTGCAAATGCTCCAAACTCCCGATGGAATTGTGACGCTGATTATTAGTGTCCTCTTTATGCTGTTCCTGCTATCGCTGTTGCTAGGCTGCGCGGGGGGGGTCTTCGGGGCAGCTTTCGGACGCCAGAAAATTAGATAACGGTGCTTCTCATTCTGAACGCCCCGGGGCCGTTCTGAGCAATTTTTATGTAGCCCGAGAGCTGTTTCTCAAATGAGGACAGATTGAGAGTTTCTTCTCTCCCGCTCACGCGACTAAATCTTTAACTGCCTTCCACGGTTTCTTTTGAGACTCTGCCACGGCAGAGTACGTGAGGTGTCCTTCGAACGTGTTCACGCCTTCGCGGATTCCCGGATCGGATTTGATGGCGGCTTCTGCCCCCATATTGGCGAGCTTCAGTACGTATGGAAAAGTAGCATTTGTGAGCGCAAGCGTTGATGTATGCGGCACCGCGCCGGGCATATTGGTGACGCAGTAGTGAACCACTCCGTCGATGGTGTATGCCGGATTGCTGTGCGTTGTAGGCTTCGCGGTCTCAATGCACCCGCCTTGATCAATGGCAACATCGACGATCACCGCACCGCGCTTCATGTGGCTGACCATCTCGCGTGTGACCAATTTGGGAGCGGCGGCTCCGGGGATGAGAACACCGCCAATTACCAAGTCAGCTTGCTCGCATGACTTGCCGATCGTGTAGGAATTCGAAGCAAGGGTGCGGACGCGGCCATTGAAGATGTCGTCAAGCTCGCGTAGGCGGTTGAGGTTAATGTCGATGATGGTGGTGTCGGCTCCCATTCCGAGAGCGATCTTTGCCGCGTTGATTCCGACAATCCCGCCGCCAATGATCGTCACCTTCGCTGGCGCAACGCCGGGGACGCCGCCCAGCAGAATGCCGCGCCCGCCTTTTTCGTGTTCCAGATAGCTGGCGCCCACCTGAATCGACATGCGCCCAGCGACCTCTGACATGGGGGTGAGCAGCGGCAGAGTTCCAGTTCGATCTGTGACCGTTTCATAAGCGATTCCGGTAACCTTCTTCTTCAGCAACTGATCCGTCAAATCGGGAATGGGAGCGAGATGAAGATAAGTGAAGAGAACAAGTCCTTCGCGGAAGAACGGAATCTCCTTCTCAATCGGTTCCTTTACCTTCACGATCATGTCAGCACGCTTCCAAACTTCTGCGGCTGAGCTGACGATCTCTGCTCCGGCTTGGCGGTATTCGCTGTCGAGCATTGAAGAGAGTTCGCCCGCTTTGGTTTCGACCAGCACCTGATGCCGCCCCTCCACCAGGGCCTTCACCCCAGACGGGACTATTCCAACTCTCGCCTCGTGATCCTTAACTTCTTTTGGCACGCCAATAATCATTTGTTTATTCGCCTCAAAAATTCTGGAAAAGCAGAAACTTGAAACGCCTTTCGTGGTTATTCTCCCGTGTCGATCTGAGCACGCTGCAGTCGATCTGAATAATCCACGTAAATCGCCTTCCACTGCGTGTAAAAATCTATTGCGCCAATTCCGCCTTCGCGATGGCCGTTACCTGTAGCCTTTGTTCCGCCGAACGGCAGATGGACCTCAGCTCCTATGGTGGGAGCGTTGATATAAGTTATGCCGGTCTGAAGATCACGCATTGCCTTAAATGCGCGGTTCACATCGCGCGTGTAAACAGCGGACGAAAGCCCGTACGCTACGCTATTGGAAATCTCCAGCGCGTCTTCCAGACTGTCCGTCGGAATCATTGAAACAACTGGACCAAAAATCTCTTCCTGCGCGATGCGCATGTTTCCATGCGCATCTCCGAAGATAGTGGGTTCAAAGAAGTAGCCGTCGCCCAGTCCGCTGGATGTGAGTCGATTGCCTCCGGCGAGCAGCTTAGCGCCTTCGCTTTTTCCGATGTCAACGTACTTCCGCGTAGTCTCGATCTGCTGCTGATTGATCTGCGGACCCATGTCGTTTTGTTCGTCGATACCTGGTCCGACTTTGAGCCCTCTCGCACGCGCTATGAACTTGTCGGCGAACTGGTTGTAGACGCCTTTCTGCACAATCACGCGACTGGCTGCAGTACAGCGTTGCCCGGCGGTGCCGAATCCACCCCAGAGTGCGCCATCGATTGCGAGATCGACGTTGGCATCGTTGAGAACGATGATCGCGTTCTTGCCTCCCATCTCGAGCGAGCACGGCTTGAAGTTGCGGGCAGCAGCTTCGCCTACGAGGCGACCCACTTCACTTGATCCCGTAAATGAAATCGCGCGAACACTGGGATGATCCAGCAGCGGAGCTCCGGCTTCAGGACCGAATCCATGAACAATGTTCACCACGCCCGGCGGCAAGCCTGCATCCATGAGCGCCCGAACCAGGTTCACGGTTGAGAGCGGTGTGTCTTCAGCAGGCTTGATGACGCAAGTGTTACCGCAGATGATCGCAGGAAAAATCTTCCACGACGGAATTGCCATCGGGAAATTCCACGGCGTAATCATTCCGACTACGCCCAGCGGAACGCGCATTGCCATTGCGAATTTGTTGGGAAGTTCTGAAGGAACGGTGTGCCCGTCCAGACGGCGTCCTTCGCCAGCCATGTAAAAAGCTGTGTCGATGGCCTCTTGGACGTCACCGCGAGTCTCTTTCAGGATCTTGCCCATCTCGCGCGTCATCTCGCGCGCATAGTCTTCTTTTCTCTCCTGGAGAATCTGCGCACACCGATAGATGATTTCGCCGCGTCGTGGCGCGGGCGTAAGACGCCAACGTTCAAAAGCTTTCTTCGCCGCTTCTACCGCATCGTTTACGTCGTCCTGGTTCGAACGCGGAAAGATACCTATGACATCTTTCGTATTTGCGGGATTTTGGTTCTCAAAGGTTCTACCGGAGCGCGATTCGACCCACTCACCTCCGATGAGGTTCTTATAAACTTTCGCTGCCATTTAGATAGGAAGTCCTGGAAGACGATGCAAAACCTTCTATCGTAACAGAAGAGGCTTTTGGCAATCCCTGTCGCGTTGCGCAATCCAAGGACATGGCTCCCCTTCGTCTTAACATCGATCACAAATGCGTAGCAGCAACTAGTAGCTTGCATCTTGTGCGCGCCACGCTCTCGCTAACGTCTAGAGCTAGCTCGGGCCGCAAGCCACGCGGAGTCCCGAATGTTTTGCAGTTACCTTCGTACATCACCCTTTGATTTAAGGTTGCAACGTCCCAAAATAGGTGATTATTAAGGGTTTCGCCCATTTGATACCTGTTTTCCTTGTGGTACTCTCGCTATGAATCCGGCCCAAAATTCAAGCAACTAGCGTGTCCCCCAAAGGCAAAGACGAAGGCTTTTTCCTGCGTTACGTCACGATCACGTATCGCAGCGTGTTTCTTGCTTGCGTCCTCCTGGTTTCGATTCTCAGTCTCGTCATTTATTTTCTTTTCCCGCAGCAAACAAGAGCTGTGCTTAATCAGATCGCAAACCAGATTGGATCGACTGCTGCGCACTCTCTGGCAAAAGACGTAGGGCAGCAGCAGGCGCACTTTACGAATCTCGATGGCACGGTCCGTGTCAAACGCAATAACAGCAACGTGTGGCAAAACGCGAGCTATGATCTGCCCCTTAGTAAAGGCGATGTAATTCAGACAGGTCCTGAAGGCATTGCGAAAGTTGTTTTCACCGATGGGACCAACTACACGATTAAGCAGGATTCGCTCATCGTCGTCGAAGACAACTCAACCAACGAAGCTCAGCAGACTCAAGTTGCCGTTCAGGTGACAACCGGTACCGTCGATCTGGCTACCGCGACTTATTCCCAAGGTTCCAGTTCTCGAGTGATTGTTGCCGGCGCGACGGCGAGCCTTGGACCGGAGAGCGCTGCCCAGGTTCACAACGACAATCTCGGCAATGATCACACCATCCTGTTGAAACAAGGGTCGGGCCAGGTTGCCCGTAACGGCGAGGTTGTCCGGTTAGGCAGCTACGAGAGGATCTCGTTCAAAGCGGAAGATGTGAAGATGACGCGGGCGAAGGAGGTAGGGCCGCCTACTCTCATCACGCCAGCGAACATGTCCCCGATCTTTGCAACCAAAGATGCCGGACTGCTCGATTTTACTTGGACGCCAATGCCCAACACGCGCGCTTATCATATCCGGGTCTCGAAGAATCCGTACTTTACGCAATTGGCAGAAGACCGCAGTGTCAGCACTCCGGAGTTGAAACTCGCACCCCTTCCTGAAGGTTCTTATTACTGGGCAGTGCAGTCGATCGATCAGCAAGGTAAAGAGTCGATCGAAAGTGAGCACAACAAGTTCACAATCATCGCCAAATCGGCAAATTCGAACCTGGCACTCACGCTGGAGCCGTTCATTCAGCACGGGCACGTGATTGAGGTCCGCGGCAAAACAGACCCGAGCGCGCGCGTGATGGTGAATGGTGACGAGGTTCCAGTGATCGGCAGCGATGGCGCCTTCCGGTACTACACTCCGGCTCTGTCGTCTGGAGAAAATTCAATCACCGTCACCGCTCAAAATTCGAAAGGTGGCGTGAGCACGCAAACACAGAAGATCGTGATTCAGTAGTCACGGCCTGAGGTACGGCGCAAGAACTTTCGGGACACGAGTCCCAAAAGTGGAAGTTTAGACGCAAATCTGGTGAACGCTCTTTGCGCCAGATGAAAGCGTGCAGATTAGAAGCAGAGAGCGCAATCACTGAAGGATAGAAAGAACAGTTCACTCTCATGTCCTCGAACGGATTTCATTCACAGAACTCGCGCGTGCACAACATGCGCTCGCTGTTCAGCATGTTCTCGAGCGACCTTGCGATCGATC
>CAYZHX010000052.1:9929-24831 GCA_964476905.1 uncultured Terriglobales bacterium | reverse complement strand
AACCATGATGATCATGGCTGCTGTTGTGATCACTAATTTAAGGTTCTTCATTGTTCTTCTCCTCCCAAGTACTGCATGTTTTTTCAAGATCTGTTTTGCACCCTTACTAATTTGAAGTGGCCGTAAAATTTATGGTTACCGTCAAAGGTGTTCCCGTTGTGGGACCACCGCTTCCAGGCGCCGCGGTCGACACCGTCAGTGTCAGCGTGTGCTGAACATCGGAGTTGTATGCCCCGGTTGCCGAAATCGTCTGTGAGCCGGTAGTCAAGGTGACCGCGTCGACTCCATAAGTGAGGCCGGTCGGCGCAGCAGCTGCCAATTGGCCCGTCAACGTATAGCTCGGACTAGCTAAACCCGATTCGATGACCTGAACATCGAACAGAGTCTGCACAACGTAACTCGCCGCAGTCACCGTCGGACGTGTAACACCGGGAGCGAGAGTTCCAAATGCGGAAACATTTCCAAAATTCACGCTTGCGGTCGAGGTGCCGGCGCTGCCGAGGACCACGCCTCCCGGATCGGAATCGAAGACCAGGCTGATGCCGTTCTTGTTGATCAAGGTCGCATTGATCGTGCCGGTCGCCGTCTGCGCGTACATTGCCGTCCCCAGCAACATCACCATTGCCAGCGCCGCGCCTCGAATTAACAGTCTCGCCTGCATCGTCCGCATTCCTTAATTCGCCGTCGCTAGAAACATCACTGTTTCCGACAAAACCTGAGCCGGTACGTTGTTCTTAACCTGTACCTGCAGCGACTTGGTCACTGCGTTTCCGTATGAATCTGTTGCATCCAGTTGCGTAAATGCTGTGTTGGTCATCGTTGTGCCGCTCACCAGCCATGTAACGTTGGCCGGCGGTGCGGTCGAAATCTCTGCCGCCAAGCGATAGTTGGCGCTCGTGCTGTTCGATTTCGTGACTAGGACGTCAAACGCACTGCTCACCTGGTAGACCGAACCGCCGACATGGGAGTACGCCACGCATGCAAGGCTGTGGCTGTTGCCAGGAAAAGAAGCAGTACCCAAATCGAGCGCAACGTTGTTTGTTCCGGCATTGGTCAATGGACAGAATCCAGTGGTGCCCACGGCTGGATTGTTGTTGAACACGAGATTGATCGAAGATTGCACCGTGAGACTAAGCGAAATCTGACCAGAAGCTGCCTGCGCCGATAACCGTGCCGATGAGAAAACGGAGGCTACCAAAAGGAGCCACCAACGCATTTGTCCGTTCGTCGTCATGCACCCGGTTGGCACAGACTACCCAGCCCGAATCTCCTTTAATTTGTTAGGACACATGCACCGATACGTGTCAGGACGCGTGCACCCGGCCCAGACCTCCAAGAGAATCGAAGGGTAGTTCGCGCTTTCTCTCACGCTTTGGTGAGCGCAGAATCCGCAACGCTAATCTGGCAGCTGCGAATTTCTAGCAAACTACAGAGGCCAGCTATGTCCCTGTGTGTGATCCTGCAACGTAGCGTAGGCTGGAACCTTGCGAGCGCAAAGGATTTGCGGGTAACTGGGGATAACACAGGTTACCGGTTTGGTGGTTACTCTCGGCATTGCACCATCGTGGGAAAGGGAGGTGACCCATGCACCCGCACGACAATCCGGTAATTACTAACCTAATCTTCTTAACGGTGCACAGAAGAAACCAAATCAGATCACTTGCACGCGTTGTTATTCGCGTTCGCGATTGCCAGAAATGTGATGCTCTTCGGAGCGACCGCGAGCTTGCCTGAGTGCACTCGTTCCCCGGTGAGTTGCGGTAGGTCGTGCTACGGCTACGATCGCGAGTCTGCGAGTGGAGTTCATGGTCAACCGATATTAAGCCAGGAACCGCCAAGTAGTGAAGTTCGTACGTGATCAACCACAACACCGACGTTCGCCGGCAACTCGATACGCGGCGGAGCGGAGCGCTGGAAGAATGCACTTGTGTTGCCTCTCCCAAGGCCGGCGCTCCCGACGGAAAGTTCGGAGCCGCCACTTCGGAAAGCCACTTCGCACTGACTAAGGTCCCGATCGCCCCCATCACAGCGAGCTCACATCTGTGCTGACCTGTGCTGCAGCCGGGCATCCAGGAATACATCACGCGGACGGCAACTCAACATCTAAGTCCAAAATCCAAAATAAAGAGAAACTCGCATGATAAAGGTTACGTGCGACACGTGTGGAATGGTCAGGAGCCCAGGTCAACAGGACTGGATACTTGGCTACGACTTAATGCTTGACACTCCACAAACGGTCAGTCGGTCTATTTCATTTTTTGACGCGTGGGATGATTCTCGGATCCTGCAGCGCGGTGCGATTCACTTCTGTTCGCCTGAATGCAAACAGGCCTATGTTGGGGCAAATTCCGTGAACAAGAAGATGCCCGCGAAGAGAACGAGAACACGAAAGATGCAACACAAACGGTCGAGGGCGGCCTAGGCTGGGGCAGTCGGAAAGAGGAATCTCAGCGAGTTCAGGACTGGCTCGAATTGCGGAGACGTGAGGTCATGGTAGAAATCATTTGTGACAACTGCGGAGCTAGAAAGAAATCGGATCGCGAGTGGATCCTCGGCAGTCGGCAGCAGAAGAAATCCTTGCGCACCGGATCCCTTCGGACACTCATTCGGTTTTTCGATCGCTGGTATACGCGGCTTGTAAGCCAACCAGGTGCGATTCATTTGTGTTCGACTGAATGCAAGGAAAAATACGCCCGCAACAACGGCCTGAGAATTATTATCACCCAGAGAGATCAAGGTTTGCACAGCTACTGAGCTGGATATTCCGGCGAGCTTTCCCATTCTGGACCGGAACCTTCTGCTGACCCTTCGCCACAAAAAGTATCCTCCATTCTTGGCTGCTTTTGGCACACGGGGCGTTCCCGTTCTGGTAATCTTGGCCCGCCGTGAAAAAGAAAACGCAATCGAAGCCCAAACGGACACGCAAAACCACTGCACCCGTGTTAATTGATGGAATTCTCATCGGCTGGCCCAACATTGCGAAATACCTCGGCCAACCAGTCGCTGTCGCGCAGCGTTGGGCTAAGGATGGAATGCCCGTGGAACGGAAGGGCCGTTCAATGACCGCGCGATCCGGCGAACTGAGCAAGTGGCTCGGCAAAGAATCGCGGAAAGAGGTCGTTCACATTTCACAAGCTGCTGACGACAATATGCTCGCGGAACTCCGTCGCGCATTGAAAGAAGCACGCAAAACCAAAACATGACAGGCAGTACCCGGACGCACGGATTAGAGATAGGAGTAAGGGGTGGGGAAGCAACTGCAGCTTCAACGCCCTACCTGATCGTGAGGCACGCGAGATCCCCGCGGATACGGGTATTCCGCTTTTGGCATCGGTCACTCACTTGGCATTCGCCGGCTTCTCAGGAATCCAAAAAGAAAGGACTGAGCCGCAGAGACCTTGCGTTTCACAACACTAAGCCGCCAAATCCGGCGCGTGTTCTGGGGGAGCCATGAACTCCGGCCCTACCGGGTTCTCGATGCTCTGTGCAAGAAGCGTATCTATGTGGGCGAGGGCCTCATCGTCGAGATGCCAGCCGCGAATGTCGTTGACCGGCTCCAATTCAAATGGATGAGAGGCACCCCATAAGGCGACCGACACTCCGGGTTGATCGAGGACCCAGCGCACCGCCAGGACTAGGACATTCCTGCCGAAACGCACGCGCGCATACTGGTCGAGAAGATCCACTGCCTGCAAGTATTGCTGGAACCGCGGCGGCTGGAACTTCGGATCAGTCTTGCGAAGATCGTCGCCTTGGAATTTCGTCTTCTCGTTGATAGCGCCACTCAGCAGGCCGCGGCAGAGTGCACCATAGGTAAGCGTCGCCACTCCCTGTTCGCGGCACCAGGGTAGGATGTCCTGCTGTCCCTCCCGTTCGAAAAGATTGAGCGGGGGCTGAGCCGAGTCGAGCGGAGCAACCCGCCGGAAACGTTCCATGGCTTCGATGGGGTAGTTGGAGACGCCAATCGCGCGGATCTTTCCGGCTTGTTTAAGATCAACCATCGCGTGGGCTGTCTCTTCATAAGGAGTTTCCAAATCGGGCCAGTGAACCTGGTAGAGATCGATGTAGTCGGTGCGTAACCGCGTGAGCGACAGCTCAACCTCGGCAAATATCTGCTTGCGCGTTGAGTTGCGGAACAGCGACTGGCCCCGCTGCTCGAGGCCTGCTTTAGTAGCCAGCACAACCTCGTCGCGCCGACCACGTTCCGCTATGGCTCGTCCGATCACTGCTTCCGAGTGCCCGAAACCGTACGCAGGCGCCGTGTCGATCAGGGTGATCCCAAGATCCAGAGCCGCATGTATGGTGCGCACAGATTCATCGTCATCACTACCGCCCCACTGGAAGCCTCCCATCGCCCAGGTTCCCAGACCGATGCGGCTGGAGCGAATATCACCAATTTGCGCGTACTCACGAGCCGGCGTGCCTTCTGTTCTCGTTTCCATCATTTTTCAACCTTCGCGGAGATTCGTTTGGATAAGATGGTCGCCTATGTTGGTCCGTTGTCATAAGTAAGTGAACCCGAAACAGCCGGAACGCGTTCGCGTGCAAGTTCCCGATTCAGGAAAGCGTTCCATTGCTGTTCGTAGTTTCGCAAGACACAATTCGGCGCGAAATGACGGATACAAAGTACAATCCCGAAGCACAGGTGACGGCAGGGTCTCCTTACTCACTCGGGTCGCGCCTGTGAGCATCACTATTTACCGGTTTGCGACCCAGCCGTAGCCGCCCGCCGGGCGTTAGTTTCAGCATTGCATTTTTTGTCATTTGAGTGCCTGAACAAGGCACCTGAGGAGAAGCGTGAAAAGGAAAATCCATGTTGCAATCATGTTTGCACTGACGTTGCCGTTTATCTCGGCCACCTTGATCATGGCGCAACTGTCTGGCACCGGTTCCCATGCCGATGTGCAGAGGCCGGAAGGCCCATGTGACATCTACGCTGCCGCAGGCGATCCCTGCGTCGCGGCCCACAGCACCACGCGTGCGCTTTACGCCTCCTACAACGGCCCGCTCTACAAGGTTCTTCGGCAGTCGGACGGCAAGACTTTGGACATCACCGTTGTTCAGCCTGTCGCGTCGCCAGTCCCGGATTCGGGCGGATACGCCGACGCAGCGGCCCAGGACAAATTCTGCGCGAACACGTACTGCTGGATCACCACCATCTACGACCAGTCTCCCAAGCACAACGATCTCACCCAAGCTCCGCGCGGCGGATTCAGCGGCCCAGCGCTGGGTGGATTCAACAACCTCCCCATCGCCGACATGGCTCCGATTTCCATAATGGGACACAAAGTCTACGGCGTCTTCATCGAGCCCGGAATGGGACTTCGTCAGAATGACGTGAAGGGCACAGCCGTTGACGACCAGGCAGAGGGGCAGTATTGGGTTATCAACGGCCGTCATTACAACTCCGGCTGCTGCTTCGATTACGGCAACGCGGAGATCGACAGCCGCGATGATGACAACGGCACCATGGAGACGGCCTATTTCGGAAATGCTCGCGCATGGTTTCATGGCAATCCGCCTGGCCCGTGGATTATGACCGACCAGGAGAACAACCTCGTGGGATGCGTCAATCCGGATGGATCCAAGCTGTGCGTCAACATACCGAGCATCACCTGGCGATTCGTAACGGCAATTGCAAAAGGAGAACCGCATCACTGGACCTCGATGGGAGGGAACGCACAAACAGGCGAGCTTGCAGTGATGTTCGATGGACCACGCGTGAATCGCACCTATGATCCCATGCGAAAACAAGGCGCGATCCTTCTCGGCAACGGCGGCGACAACAGCAACAGCTCACAAGGCACTTTCTATGAAGGGGCAATGACGGCAGCAGGCACCTTCCCTACCGACGCCACCGATCAACGCGTGCAGGCCAACATCGTGGCCGCAAAGTATGACGTAGCTCCTCTTACCCTTGCTCCGGCATCTGCAACCGGCAATCCAGCAGGACTGCAAACGTTCTCACCAGGAGCTTCGCAGGAGGTCACGGCAACGTTTACGAACACCACCGATGCGCCCGCCGAGGGCGTCACCCTGAGCATCGCTCTACCATACAAACAGTGGACCGCTCTGGTTTCAGGTAGCAACGAGATGTCGAAGAAGTTCTCTAATCCGGTTGCGCCCGGCGCGAACGTGAACGCGACCTTCAAAGTCACTTCTGGTGCAGCGGCCTTCAATGGCGACCTTGTTGCGAACGCTTCGTGGACAAACTCGAAGAGTGGCGCGAACCAATTCGGAACAGCCGTCGAAAAAGTACGAAACGTCATGCCGGTCAAGATTAACGAGTTCCGTCTTGCCTCGGGTTCTTCCAACTCGACCGATTCTTTCATCGAACTCTACAACGCGGCATCCCGTGCCGTTGATATCTCTAACTGGAGCGTGACTGAACGCCCGGCGCAGCAGGCGGTCTTTTCGGCTGTGAAAATCCCAGCGGGCACGAAGCTTGCGGCTGGTGGCTTTTATTTGCTCGGTCTCTCCAACTCCGGGCTTGTGACTCCCGCGCGCGCCGGCGATAGTACCGTTTACGTCAGAAACACTACCGGCATGTCGGTCGGCGATAGAGTGACCGTAGACGTGGGTTCCAATGTGGAAACGCGGAAGATTGCAAGCATCGGCACGGCTGCAACCAACCACACCACACTGTGGCAACCCGTTCCCGAGGGTCCAGTGATCACGATCCCTGTCGGTTCCACCAACGTGCCCGTCACCAGTGCATCTGGGTTCGTTGTCGGTCAGAAGATGGCAATCGGCTATGGCGCCACATACCCCGCCGTCTCACGAGAGGTTGAGCAGTACGAGGTGGTCACCGTTACGGCAGTCGGCAAGCAGGGTACCCAAGCCTATCTAGCAGCGGACGCGCCTGCCGGCACCACCAACCTGAAAGTGACTTCCGTCTCCGACATCTCAGTCGGTGACAAAATCCGGTTGGACATCGAGAGCCGCGGACATGGAATCGAGACCGTCACCGTCACCCAGGTCGGCACCCCGGCGAGCCGCACGAATCTGTTTGCGGATGCCAGCGCCGGCACGACCAATATCAAAGTCCGCAACGTGAACGGCTTTACTGCTGGCGACAACGTCGCGATCGGTACTCCTGCAAACAAGGAAGACGTAACCGTGACTGCCGTCGGCACCCCCGGGCCAACGGGCACTGGTATCGAGTTCACCCCGGCGCTCGCGCAAGCGCATACACGCGACGAAACTGTGATGGCCCTGGGCACTGGCCTCGAGTTAGCCGCGCCTCTTAAGTTCAACCATGCGGCGAACCTTCCCTTCAGCGCTCGCGGAACGGGAATCACATTCCAGCCCGCGACCGCATTCGCGCACTCGAGCAACGAGCCCGTCCAGGCGCTTGGTACCGGCATTACTCTCGACCGCGCGCTTGTCAAAGGCCACGCCATCAATTCAGTTGTGCGTGACGCCGCCGTAACCACCGCCGGCTACCAGGGAACGCCTGCACCGAACCAGTGGTTTGGCGGCCCCGAGCTTACAAGCAACGTTCCCTTTTTTGGCCGCACGATTCCCCGTAGAGAAGGAAGCATAGTGCTCCGAGACGCGACAGGGCTCGTCGTTGACAGCCTCAACTATGGCATCCTCGTCGATCCATGGGTTGCGGAGGGATATCAAGGCACCTCCGGTTTTGACCAGAGTGGATGCTACGTTCCGGGTCCTGGCCCGGCAGCTGGCTTTGGGCCTACAGCCGCTGGCGCCATCAATCAGAGCGCAGGTCGTTTCCCGGACGGCGCTGACACAGACAGCAATTGCACTGACTTCCTGACCCAAGCCGCAGCTATATTAGCGGCTGCTTCCGCGGCCGGAGCCACCAACATCAAAATCGCCAGTGTGGAAGGTTTTGATGTTGGTCAGAAGATCACGATCGATACGGGCGCGAACGCTGAGAGCGCTACGATCGCGACAGTTGGCACAGCTGGCGCCACGAGTGTGGGCAACTCCACGGAAGCGGGCGCCACCCTCATCCCCGTAGCCAGCGCGATTGGCTTTCGCGACGGCGAGACCATCACGATCGACAGTGGTACCAACGCTGAAACAGCCGTGATTGCCGGTATCCGAGGAAGGTTCGGCTCCGCGTCAATCACCGTCAGCGCGCCTCTTGCTCATGCGCACTCTGCGGGCGCGCAAATTTCCGGCTCTGGCATCACTCTCAGTTCTGCATTGACCCGGGCGCATGCTATTGGAGCGCAAGTTTATGACAATGCTCCAACGCCCGGCGCACCCAACCATTACGTACGGAGGCCTCATTGAAGGTCCGGTGCTCTCATCGCGTTGATATGCCGGTGAGAACACAATTCCAGAATGGGAAAGAATGTCACGGCGTGAAATCGATGCCGATGCTTTGTGCGAGCTGAAGGGTAGCGCCTTGAAACTGCTCTGGATCCGATACAAACACGGCGTGTCCGCCTGAGTACCGTGCGATCCGCTCAAGCAAGCCTTGGTTCTCGCCTTTGGCGTCGAGCCCTACGCAGTCAATGCGGACATCGCGAATTTGGGAACTAAGGGGAGGAGCGTTCTCAGACTGCTTACTGTTTCTTCCGTCTGAAATCACAAGGAGAACGCGATTGCGGTTTTTCCCAATACGGTCCAGATGACCTACGGCAAAGCTGATGCCGTCGAACAGCGCCGCGCCCGATCCAGCCTTGAGGTGAAGCAGAGCGTCGTCGAGGAGCGCATCTTGTCGGGTCAGGTCTTGCTGGAAGTCAAGTTGATCGCTGTAGGCCATAAGAAACGCTTCGTCGTCTCTGCGGAGAGATCCCACGAGATTGCGCAACGTGCCAACGATGGCTTCTCGATTTTTTCCTTTGAGCAAGCTCGTCTGGAGGAGGATTCCGAGCGACACGGGATCGGTACGAGGCGCGAGTTTAAGCCGCGAACTTGCGGTGGTCGAGGGCTGCGATCCTGACGTTTTGGGCGGCAGCGTCGGTACGTTTTCCGGCGCGCTCCTCGCGCTCAGTGTAGATCGCGGCGGAGCGGAATATGCTGACATGGCGCTCTTTTGATTGACTGTGCCAATGGAGGTGACAGCGACAAACTGCTTCCAATCGGCATCGCTGCCGCCGTCCTCAAGGTATCTGCGGCGTGCGTACTGCGCGATTCCGGCTGCAGCGTTGGATCCGGCATTTAGATTTACGGCTCGGGCCAGTTGCCAATATCCGTTCTTTCTATCCTGGTTTTTGCCGGAGAGCAAAGCCAGTGCATAGGAATAGGTGAACCGTGGATCGTTCGGGGCAACACTGACCGCGAGCTTGAGATAGGGCCGAGCGTCTTCATATTCCTGGAGAGCAACGTAACCGAGTCCGATGGAACCATCGAGGAGAAGCCATATTTGGCGTCGCAAGTCTGCAAATTCTGCATCGGAAAAGCCCTCCGGCTTGTGAATGCGATCGAGGCTAGCAAGAGCGTTACGCAGCGTCTCAATAGCGGCCGCACTCTTCGGCGGATTCGCGATGGCGAGTGCGGCTTGCGCCAGTGGACTAACCGGTGATTTTTTCAGCAGCTCGGTTCCCCAACGCACAGAGCGGGTTCCGTCCGCCAGCCGAATCGAGTCCCAGGTTGCGCATTCGAGAGCATCTTGGCGGAGACTGCTGGTGGGCTCGTTGCGTAGAAACTGTTCCATCACAACGAGCCGTTTGGCCGGATCTGAGAGTTGCACACCGTTTGTGTATGCACTCAACGCCGCTGTGCTCGACTGTTGTGACCATAGGCTGGAGCTCGCAGCTAGGAGCAGTACGAAAATCGCTGCGCCGATTGCGCACGCGCGCGTGTTGACCAATAAACCGGAATCGGGCATCTACCCTGTTTGATGCACCCGCGCACTGAGAACGTACATAGACTTGAGCACTCAGTCCTATATATTTGTGCTCGCACAATCGCCCATTGTCTTTCAGAGGCACCCGGTGACCATCACGACCGGGGATGTTGTGTAGGAATAATGACGTTGCGCCACCGACATTGGCGAGAAACTTGTCTTCTGGATTTCTGCTGGTCACGATCTTCAAGGAACTTATTAAAAGAATCATGCGAAAGAGAACTTGCATTTCGGAAGTGTGTACGAATCGTTTGCTCGTCACTTTGGCGTTTCTGTCCGGCATCTTCACATTCGCTCACACGGTTATGATTCCCGGAAATCTCGCCGACGACATGCGCGATCTCGTCGAAATACCCGCTGTCGCGGGATATGAACAGGAATTAGCGACAGCTATTGCGATCAAGCTGAAGGCGTTTTCTCCCCGCGTCGATAATCAAGGGAATGTTGTTTTCACTTTGGGAACGGGCGCTCCTCATCGTCTCATCGCGGCGGCGATCGACGAACCAGGATTCGTTGCAAGCGGCATAACGCCGGACGGCTACTTGACTGTCCAACGATTGCCTCAAACCGGCAATCTTCCGCTATTCAACGAGCTGTATTCCGCGCAGCCGGTCAAAATTGGCACGCGCCAGCATTCATGGATCAATGGATCGGTGGCAGGTCTCTCCATCCATCTGCAACCGCAGCGACAGCACGCCCCGTCGCCTGCTGACCTGGACAACATGTATGTCGATTTTGGCGCCAGGAGCGCGAACGAAGCCCGTGCAGCTGGAGTCGATCTCCTTAATCCGATAGCGATTCAGCGCACCTTTTATGAGATGGGTGATGGTGAATGGACAGCTCCCGCGATAGGAGATCGGTTTGGCGCCGCCGCTTTATTTGAAGTTCTTCGCAATTTGGATCGCACGAAGCTTACAGGATCGGTGACCTTCGCGTTCGTAACGCAACAGTGGCTGGGGGGAAGAGGGCTGCAGCGCGTGATCCATCAAACCAATCCCGACGAACTGATTTACGTCGGGCGCTGCATGCGAGCGCCAGTACTTCCCGAACAACGCGAGGCAACTCCCTCATTCGAGCATCGGCCTGGAAACGGCGTGTTGCTCGCAGCCGAGAAGTCCGAGAGCGATGCGACAGGCCTCCCGGGAGAGCTCACAAAGCTCGCCAGCGAAAATCAGATCAAAATCACTACGGAGTATTCCGCACCGCTGTTGCCGCGCGGCGGTTACATGCTGCAGCCAAAGTTGCCAGAGCGAACTGCCCATCTTGCGGTTGCGACACGGTGGCCCTCTACGCCCGGCGAGATCCTGCAATCGGGGGATGTCGCTTCACTGGCTTCGCTCATCGATTTATACCTCGGTTCCGCACCTCAAAGTCACTCACGACCTGCGTCGGCTTTACCGGAACCGACCGCTCCAACTCGCCCACAGACAACTCCTACAGTGGAGCGCGTTCTCCGCGACCTCATCGAAACCTACGGTCCGAGCGAGCACGAACAAAACGTGCGAGCAGCTGTGACGCAATTGCTCCCATCATGGGCCAAGCCGGTTACCGACGATGCCGGAAACCTGGTTGTGCATCTTCCGTCGTCTTCTCCAAATCCCGGGCAGAAGATCGTTGTTGTCGCTCACCTGGATGAGATCGGCTATGAAGTCCGTTCCGTCCTCGACGATGGCACGCTTGAACTCAAAGAAGAAGGCACAGGCGTGCTTGCATACTTTCTCGGCCATGCCGCGCTCGTGCATTCCTCGAGCGGCATGCATCCCGGTGTGCTCGAACTTCCCGATGGATGGGACAAACCCGACTTCCAGTGGCCACGCGGTCGCAATCAGGTTTCTCGCATGGACGTGGGCGCAACCAGCCCCCAGCAAGTGGCGCAATTGGGAATCAAAGTAGGAGACTTTGTCACGATTCCAAAGACCTACCGCAAGCTCTTTGGCACGAGGGCAAGTGCGCGAGCGCTGGACGATCGGGTTGGTTGCGCGGCGCTCGTGGAAGCAGCATGGGCTCTGGGAGCGCAGTCCGCTCCGAAGATTCCCGATCGCGACGTAACTTTAATCTGGTCAACGCGCGAGGAACTCGGCCTGTTCGGTGCCGCTGGAGCAGCCAAGGATCTCGCCGCAGACGGAAAAACTCCAACCGTTGTGTTTGCGATTGATACCTTCGTGAGTGCAGACTCGCCACTAGAATCGAAGCGCTTCGCCGACGCTCCTATTGGTCGAGGCTTCGTGATTCGCGCCGTTGACAATTCCAACATCGTGCCTGAAAAAGGCGTCGATCGAGTGCTCGCAATCGCTCGCGCAAACAACATCCCAGCTCAATATGGCGTCACTGGCGGAGGAAACGATGGCGCAACTTTCCTCTTGTATGGAACGACCGATGTGGCCCTAGGCTGGCCGCTGCGCTACTCGCACTCGCCCGCAGAGGTGGTCGATGTCCGCGACGTAGACGCACTCGGTAGGATCATCGCCGCTGTGATGCGAAGTTGGTGATGAACCGGAGAACGGGAACCGCGCGACACTTATAGAAAAAGGGTGTCCCAGATTCCGACACCCTTTCAATTGGTTCACGTCTCGTTTATGAATTTGTTAGGTCGTTGGCGGCACGGGACATGCCTGTGCAGTAGTCGTGAGGCTCGTCGTATCCGGGTAGCTGAAAGCGCCGCCGATCGCGTCTGACGGCAGCCCTTGCTCGAACCACTGCAGCAGAGCCTCGATTTGGGGGTGAAAGATCATGTCGATTCCGCCTTCTTTGATCCTTATCGGAAAGACACTGTTCGGCAGCACTTCAACCGGATCTCCAGTCTCAAGATTTCCCTGACAAACTCCCGGAGGGAGTCCGGGAAATTGCCATGGGGGCACGACGTTATCGATAAAGGGGTCGTTGAGCGCCTCTGAGATTTCGTGTGAGACCGAGGTCACGTCGGCGACTCCGCCTCTGAAAATCCCCGGCAGGCTCCATCCAGCAAACGCGAATATCCAGCGCGATTGCGGACTGGCATCGTCATTTGCATACGTGTGGAATCCTCCCACGCAGCAGTCGCCGACTCCGCCCTGCGCATTCAGCGAAAACAGGGACGTGTTGAAGAGCATCGCAACGTTGATAGAGTCGGACGTGTAGGTGCCTGCGTTAATCTCATTAATGACTCTTGGGATAATTGTGGCGTTGAAAACCAAGTCCAATAGCAAGACGAATTTGTTGCCGTTGCTTGCAGTTTCGATCACATAAGCCGGAACGGTCTTTATTGTTCCGTCCGGGAATCGAACTCTGACTGTTGGGGGTATATCCACGGTCACTCGGTCCACGATTTCGGGACTCAAGTTGGTGTGCCAGTCCTCACGCATATTGTTGAACAACTCGGCACGCTGGATAGCGTCGCCAAACTGGATGTGCTTTCCGACGGTGTAATCCGCACCAGCAAAATTCGGAGAGTGCAAGAAAAGCTGTTCCACTGGCGCGAAAGAGACATTTGTCACACCACCGCTTGCGTCGTGAAGATTCAAAGCGAAGGAGACAATCTTGGTTGGAAGCGTCGTCGTGGTACCTTCCGTCGGGTCCGTACCGATCATGAAGTACGGGAATTCCGTAGCAAGTCCATTGGAAACAAATGCGCCTTGAAATGTCGGGACAGTAATTAGTCCGCGCACCGCGTTTCGGCTATGGTTCGGCGTGAAATCTCCGCGACTGCGCGACGCAACTGGGCTGGCATCGCTCTTCGCGAACTGCGAGAACTTCGCCGCGCCTTGATCCGCGTCATAGCTTGCTCGGGATGTGCGTGCGCCGGCAGGAAACTCCAGAACATCGCTCGTGTTCACATTTACGTTTATCGAAAATGGCTGCATTCTCGCATGATCTAGCGTAAGCGAGCTGGGAAAGACAAGATTCGTTGCGGTCGTCTGCGCTGGACTGCTGATACCTGTAAGAGCACCTACAGACAGAGCAACAACAATTGACAACATTCGCGGCGTACTTCTCATTCCAGATGATCTCCTCGTGCCTCCATGCTGTCGGAGGACAACGCACGATACAGCTACTCTGGATTCAGTTACTCAGGTTTGTGATGAAAACGGGCCGCGTTGGGACGAGTTGTAGAACTTAAACGATGAATCGCAGCACAACCAGCCGCTGCCAAAACGTGTCGCGTTTAAGAAGGCGGGAAAACGGCGGAACGTCTTAAGGATTTCGTCCGCGTTTTTCGCGAAGACATAATGGGCGTCTCTCGTCGGATCCTCATGTAGGAATCGATGGTCGTTGTCAATGCCATTCCGTGTGTTGCTGGAAGAGATAAGCCGCTGCAATCACCTGTTCGTCATGGAGGGCACGCCCCATGAAGACGAGTCCATAGGGCAGCTTCCTATGGTTGAAGCCGCACGGCACGCTGATGGCTGGCAGACCGCATAAGCTCGAGACTCCGTCCGGCTCCGGCGTCGGCGTAGGCCGGGGCTCACGACGCTGGCGGGGCGGAGCCGGATTCTGTGGTTCTGGCTCATGGAGCAGTGATGCAGCGCCGTCTTGCGCGGCCGTACTGAGCACATCAAAGTTTTCGAACAGTTTGCCGACGTTTGCCTGAAGAAATCGGCGCACTCTTTATCTTCGCTAATCCGTAAACGCTATCCTGATGTCGACCGGGGGGGCGCCCGGGAGCAACGACTCGGCTGATGTGGACTCGAAGTTTACTGTGACTCTTGAGTGAAGCCCCACTCGTCGAACCCCGCGACGAGTGGGGCCCCCGTAGGACGGGAAGTTAGTTTTCAGTTTTGGTCGATTGAATAGCGAATCGCCTCGCTCGGGTTCGGCGAGACACCCGAACGAGGTCCGGCGTCGAACAGAATCTCGACTAGCTGGATCCTGTCGATGCCTGAAAGATGAATATCGGAGTTTTAGCTCGCTGTCGTTGCGCGCCAGCAATGGAGAAGCTGGTTCTTCAAAATGCCTGTTTTCATAAACGAGACCGGATGAGTTGCTTCGGGACACACATGTTCCCAGCGAAGCCAGCATCACGGTTGAAGGTTGGTGGGGGCCACGCCATCGTTGAGCGCGGAGAGTTTCGTGTCGCCCGAACCGTGGAGACTCGAAGGC
>CAYZHX010000052.1:3774-9829 GCA_964476905.1 uncultured Terriglobales bacterium | reverse complement strand
AGAAGTATCTGCAGCTTCGGAGCCGGCATCCAAGTGCTCTTATGTTGCGAAACAAAGGAAAGATTCTGGTAGTTTCGCGTAACCCGAAGCTTGCAGAAATTCGGAAAAAGGTTCTTGAAGGCGCAGGTTTCACGGTCATCGCCGGAACGGATGACAGCGCCGTAGAGCGAGCGTGTAACGATGGCGTTGAGCTCATCATGGTTGGGTATTCGGTTACGCCATCGAATAAGCGCCGGGTATGGGCAAAATCGCGAGAATATAGCAACGTTCCCATTGTGGAATTGCACCACAGCGGCAACCCTGAATTGGTGGAACGCAACGTCTTCGCACGCGAATCGAAGCGCGCTCACGATTTCTTAAAAGCTGTGCAAAAGCTTCCTTGGGGAAAGCAACCTCGAGCGTAGAGAAGTCGGATATCGGCCCGCGACCATGATTCCCTCCGCGAGAGGGCCGCGCATCAGCGGCGCCTGGGCCGTGCTCATGAATTCGCGCTGCACGCAGGATGACTGATAACCGAACCGGCAGTTCGGACAAGTGTTATCAGAAGTTGCAAACGATCCGATGACGAACTGGCCCGGCTTGATGGACGTCACTTCCCTCCCGCCTTCTCGACAATGCCGCAGTATGCGTGTCCCATCGACGTTGGCTGCTCAATTGATTGAATACCTCGATATGGCAACAGGTCCGATCCGCAGATGTAAGACAGTTGCCAGCATCGTTTCGCTCCTTACTCCATGTTCCCAACATGGGAACATATGAATGGGAATTTCATCTCCGCTTGGGCGTTTGCGCCGCGGTTTTACGTGCGGTCCGAACTTTCACGCTGCGTGGCTGCCAGGCTTGGCTTTGAACTCTGGTGTGCGCTCCCTGCTCGCTGCCGAGAGTGCTCGGCGGACGCCTTCCGTGTCGTGATCTGTCGCATAGACGGGTGTCGCAGGTTGCTGACGCCATGATTGGTCCAGACCATCGTTGTCGACCGGATCGAATCCGAGCTCATCCACGAGTTTGAAGACAGTCTCTTTTGCTTGTTGATCATCGCCCGAGACGGGTAGGGCTATACGCCCCGTGCTTCCAGCCGGGCGACCTTTTCTCAGCAGGTGCTCGGCATAAATATTGTTGAACGCCTTCACCACGGGGCGTCTTAATTGCTGCTCGACCCAGCGGCTCTCGACCATTCCATTCTCGATTGCGTCGATGCGGCCATCGCGCTGTTGCGGGTAGTAGTTGTTGGTGTCGATCACAACAACATTTTCGGGAACGCCTTGGAAAAGGTCATGCGGCAGTTCGGGAATATTCTTCATCGGAATGGTGACGACAATGACTTCGCCGCTGCGTGCTGCCCCCTCGACGGTGACTGGGCTGGCGCCCGTCTCAGCAGCCAGATCCTTGAGAGTTTCGGGGCCTCTGGAGTTCGCGACGAAGACTTTATATCCGAGCGCGCTGAAGCGCCGAACGAGTGTGCCTCCGATGTGTCCAGCGCCGATAATACCGATGTTCATAAGCTCTCCTCGCTATCGGTATCTAGCCTAGTAGATTCTGATACTCGGCGCTAGTTTGCTAGGGAAGCTTGGGAGGCCGAATAGTATTCGGCCAGTAACTCAGCAAGTGCTCTCAATCCTGGGTGAGCTTTTGCTTTAGAGCTGGACTTCTCCGGCAGCACGCAAATTTGCGAGCCGCATCTCCGAGTACTTGCGCGATAGGACCACTCCTTGAGCGCCCGCGCGAAATGCCGCATTAACGGCATCGCGCACGTCCTCGGGTTGAGTTTTCTTTTCGTCGGCGCTAGTGGGAATGTCGATGTCGATTCCCGGCCAGATTTTGACTTCTCCTGCAGTTGCGAGCGCGCGGCGAGTCTCTCGTTCTACGTAGCTGGCTGACAGACCCTTCAGCGGCAGATCCTGAAGACTTGTTTCATTGAAGTTCTGGATCTTATATGTCATCGCGAGAACCTCATCAGGCGAGAAGTCGGCGAACATCGTTCGGCTAACGCTTTTGATGTATGACGCAAGTCGCGGCCCTCCGCAGTTGTTGTACATCACAACTTTGAGGAAGTCGGAATACTTGCGAAACGCAGCGTAGTCCTGTTCTGCACGATAGAAGGGACTGAATGAATTGTTATGCCAGATGTGCCAGCCAACTGGAAGATCCGGCCGGATGGACTTCGCGGTCTTGTAAATGTTCTGATAAGCGAGTTTCTGCCCGTCATTCCACAGCTTTTCCCAATTCAGGATTTCGGGATAGTCGACCAGTAAACGCCAGTAGGAAACGAACGCGCCGTCTGCCGGACGCGAGCCGGCTCGCGTCTGCTGTACTAGAGCGGCGAGCTTGCGATAACCCTCCATCGCGCGAACAGTATCGATCCCACGCGCCTTTCCTTCTTGCTTGCAGAATTCACAGAAACACGTGACAAGCAGAGGATCGCGCCCGCCTCCTCCGTGAGAGGCGCCGATTGCATTCCCAAATGGCCCCTGACGCTCACTGCCCCACATGATTCCGTCGATCGGATAGCTGCGGACATAATCCTCGGTGAGAGCTTGCCAGAATGCCTGTACCTCAGGATTGTGAAAGCAGAGTGTGTCCGCCTTCTTTCCAGAGAGTGTTATCTCCTGCAGTCTATCGATGCCATCGAGATCGGAACGGAAGACATCCTCATACCAGCAAAACGATTTCATGCCTCGCGATTTCGCCTCGGGCAGAACGCGTTCGAGAACATCGAAGCCCGGATGGTCGGGAGCTTGGATGTTCCTGAGCGATGTGCGCGCGTAATAGTGCTCATGCGTGCGCGCGAAATTGCCGCCGTGGAAGCTTGTGTCGTACTCCTGTTTTCCGTGGTCAGGCAATGGCTGTCCGGGGACTTGCCTTCCGGCGATGCCACGGCCGTAGCTGAAGGTTGCGATCAACAGAGTATTTATCTTGGCGTCCTTCTGGAAACGATCGAGCACGGGAGCGATGCCTTCGTCGACAAATGACACTGCTCCCACTTGAATCGCAACAGTGCGATCAGCAGTTTGCGCTGCGAGTGGAAGATTCGCTCCGATGCCTGCGGCGGTGACAAATTTTGCGAAATCGCGTCGAGAGAGTTCTGTCATGGCGTGCGCAAGTATAGAAGCTGAGGCACAGAGACCCAACAAGACTTATCTGTAAGCGAAATGTTTCACTAGCCAGGATCCCTCGGTGTCCATCGTCTTCTCGATTGTCCAATCTCTGCCTCTACACTGAACCGAGCAAAAAGGCTTCATTTGTGCTCCGCGAGAGGAATCACGGACCGGCGCTCATTTCTCTTATACTGCTGCAACAGTTTTGGCCAGGGCACGGAGCAGCTGGTGAATAAACTCATCGAACTCGGGAAGCCGTTCGAATTCATGACGTATCCCGATCGAACTCACGGCATAAGTGAAGGTCCGGGCACCACGGTTCACTTGTATCATCTGCTCGCCAGGTATTTGACCGAACATCTCCGGGCAGGCCCGCAGTGAGTGCATACCTGAGGTGGCTTTTGGCACTTTGCTTACCAGCATTGCAAACGCGTTTTGCTGTTGCTTTCAGCCGATCGCCGACAGCCCAATGCCCAAAGCGGTTGTTCCGAGAAGCTTCGCGGCAAATCTGTCAGATTCGGAAAGCGTGAGCCACGCGCCCTTGAATTCCCACCTTGATATTGTGATTGACGCGGAAGAAATTTGATGGGTCGTACTTCTTCTTGATCGCCGCTAGCCTCGGCAAGTTCAAACCAAATGCTGTCTCGATGACATCGTCTGTCTCGATGTCGAGCGCCGACAATAGATGCGCGTTTCGCGAAAATGGCCGCAGCAGCTCCTCGCCAGATCTGGCCCAGTCCCGGTGGATGTCCGTGTGCGCAGGATCGGTCCATTGCGCAATAAACAAGATGTCCCATGGCAGCTGACGATGGGGGAAGGCGGTGGCGTCACTCGGGATCCTTGCCGCGGCGCCGCCATAATATTCGAGGACGACAAAAGAAAGTGGGGAATCTAGTCGATTCGCATGCTCGACGACGGCTGCAATCGCGTCGTCTGGCAAATCCTGTTGCAGCGCAGACTTCCAATAATTGTGATTGCCATCCGGGAACGATGGACCTAGCAGCGACTGCATTGCGGGGAACGGCATCGGTTGGACGGCATCCATAATCGGGCTGCCGAATTTCCTTAGCGGTTGCAGGATGCGTTCTCCTTCTGCGAGATCGCCGCAATAGCAAGGGATCACGGCAACCAATGGGGAACCATCGGGACCATGAAGAAGGGCCGCATATGTCGTTAATTCGTCCGGAGCTGATGACATGTAATCACGGAAATGCCGGATCACATCAACGGCCTTTTCACGAGGGTAAACGAGAAGGCCACCCAACACCGTTGTAACCGCATGAGCCTTGAATTCGAACGAAGTAACAACTCCGAAATTTCCCCCTCCGCCGCGAAGCGCCCAGAAGAGATCATCATTTTGAGAAGCGCTGGCGTTCAAAACTCTGCCATCTGACATGACTACCTGCGCCGACAGCAGGTTGTCGATCGACATTCCGTGCTTTCGAATCAGCCAGCCAACACCACCTCCGAGGGTCAGGCCGCCGATGCCGGTTTTTGGCACTATGCCGCAGGGGACTGCGAGTCCGAAAACGTGCGTTTCTCTATCGATGTCACCAAGAGTGGCTCCGCCTTGTACTCGCACTTTTCCCGTTGGCTCGTCAACAAAAACGGACTTCATGCGCGAGAGATCAATGACTAGCCCGTCATCGCAAAGCGCACGGCCACCTACATTGTGACCTCCTCCCCGAATTGCCGTGAGTAGATTATTCGCACGTCCAAATTTGACTGCGGCGATCACATCAGCAACTCCCGAACAGCGAGCGATAACCCCAGGGTGCTTGCTGACGCTTGCGTTCCAGATCTGGCGAGCCTCGTGATAGCCCACGTCATGCGGCTCGAAAATTTCACCAGAAAATGCACACCGGAAAGCTTTGATATCAGTATTGGACATAGAGGCGACAGGATGATACTCCACACAGCTCCTTTTCATCGAGCTCTCATGAGCGTTACTTAACCGCGAACTAGGCCGAGGGCTGCGCGGGATCGGAGTCGGCGAGGAAGTTCAGGCTAACAACATAGCCAGAGCAAAAAATCGATTCCTGCGATTTGGTAAGCCGCGCCCAACAGAGACGCAGCACGCACCCGTTACTTCGTCTCCTTGCTGTCGTTGCGGCAAAGCTGGCCGGAATAGCGCAGGACCGCATGGCCGGTATTGAAATCAACCTCACCGATGTTAGACATGTCGCCGGTCATGTTGGCAAAACGCCCGGTGCCACCGCTGAGATGCACTTTGTAGTCGGTCACGGCGAGTAATCCTTGCGCGACAAAAACTCCATGAGCGGTCGCCTGATCAACGTTCAGGGTCTCGCCGTTCTCTGTAACCCAGTGGTGTTGGACGGCGATCGACGTAAAGTCGGAACTGGCACTCAGAATCTGGACGCCGAGCGCTCCCTTCAAGTCACCGGTGGCGAGTCCGAGCGTTGTGGGAGTGCCATCGATCGTGCCGAAGCCACCAAGGTTGGTAAGAATCACTCCACCGACGTTGGTGCAATGTCGGTTTTCGGCAAATCCACTTCCCATAAGGAAACAAAGAAACAGGCCAATGCTGACGAACTTGAGGTAGCGGGTCATGTGACGCATATCAATCTCCTTCGTGATTGCTTAATTTTTCAGTGCCTCTCGAACTGAGGCGCGAGCGGGATACTCGCGCCGCTGGCAGCCAACGTCAATGCTCTGAAACTAGTTCTTTCGTGATTACTCAACCGACTGAAACCAAGGAAGTTTTACTCGCGTCTGATTGCAACTTGGGCAGTAGTGAATCGGGATATAATCTCGCATCCCTCGACTCACTCTCGTATGTCCACAGCTCCGGCGCCTAAATCGGTGCTCCGGTTCGGAGTCTTTGAGCTTGATGCAAGCACGGGAGAGCTTCGCAAGAACGGAATCCTTGTTAAGCTTCAGCCGCAGCCGACCAAGATACTCATCCTGCTTGCCCGACGCCCGAACGAGCTCGTCAGTCG
>CAYZHX010000052.1:0-3674 GCA_964476905.1 uncultured Terriglobales bacterium | reverse complement strand
GCAGCATGCTCCTATTGTTTCAACAAAAGCTCTACTCGTCGGAGCAGCAGTTGTTGTGATTGCAGCCGGCGGTCTAATTTACCTGCGCAGCTCATGGCTTGGAAGCGCAAGTGCCGCGCAAATTCGATCTCTTGCTGTCCTTCCGTTGCGCAATCTTTCCAACGATCCCAACCAGGAGTACTTCAGCGATGGCATGACCGATGAGTTGATCACCGATCTAGCAAAGGCCGGCGGCTTGCGGGTGATCTCTCATACATCGGTAGAGCGATACAAGGGCACCAAGCTTTCGTTGCCGGAGATCGCCCGCGAACTCGGAGGCGTGGATGCGATTGTGGAAGGAACTGTCGTGCGCGCTGGGGACCGCGTGCGCATCACGGCGCAGTTGATTGACGCACATTCCGATCAACATCTCTGGGCAGATTCATATGACCGTAGCCTGCCAGACATCCTGACCACAGAACATGAGGTATCGAGTTCGATCGCGGAAACCGTGAAGCTCAAGCTTTCTCCTGAGCAGAAGGCGTACCTTGCTGCTGCGCGCCCGATTGACCCTGAGGCCCATGACGACTATTTGAAAGGGCGTTTTTTCTGGAGTCAGCGGAGTGAATCGGATCTTCGAAAAGCGATCGACTCGTTCCAGCAGGCGATTGCGAAAGATCCCAACTATGCGCCCGCATATGCCGGGCTCGCAGACACCTACTTCTATCTTGGTTACGCATGGGGCAAGATGCCTCCGACCGAAGCCATGCCATTAGCTCGGGCGGCTGCGCAGAAAGCCGTCGAGCTCGATTCCAATTCGGCAGAAGGACACGCCTCGTTGGCGACCGTCAAACTAGCGTATGACTGGAATTTCCAGGAAGCCGAGGCGGAATTCGAGCGAGCCATTGCACTGAACCCGAATTACGAATGGGCGCATCACGCCTACAGCGCCTTGCTCATCGCAGCGGGACGACCGGACGAAGCGGTTGCGCAGGCGCGCAAAGCGGTCGAGGTCGATCCTCTCTCAGTTCCGGCGCGCAACATTCTCGCGCTTGAGCTGCTGAATGGAGGCCGACTCGACGAGTCCATTCAAGAGGACATGAAGACCCTGGAAATTGATCCCAATCCAACTCATCTAGCCATGATTCATGGCCGCCTGCAGGACACTTACGAACGCAAGGGCATGCATAAAGAGGCATTCGAGGAACACGTCAAAACCCTTGAGGCTTATGGCGTCGATCCCAAAGGGATCGATGAACACCGAAAAATCTATGCCGAAAAGGGGTGGCGAGGAATCACTGAGATCGATTTGAGGTCGGCACTGAGTGACTGGGAGAAAGAGCATTGGCATTTCAACGCATTCATTATTGCCGGTCTATACGCTCGCCTTGGCAACAAGGATGAGGCATTCGCATGGCTGAACAGGTGCATCGAACTCCGCTCAACGATGATGTACCTGGTCGATGCCGACCCGGCGGGAGCCTTCGCGCCGCTTCGCTCTGACCCGCGCTTTGCAGAGATCAAACGCAAGATGAGGGGGGAAATCGGGCGCAGCTGATCCGCCCGACAGCAAGAGCGAACGCTTACCTGAGCGATGGATAAGGCGGTGACCACAACTCGCTGTCCAGACGGAACGTTCCCTAACCTTGAAAAATGGAGAGGATACGTTCCGTCTGCCCGCGGGAACTCAATCAGCGCTGATCGTGATCTCTGTCGTGATCTGGATCGAAGTTGAACATATCGAACAGATCGCCAATGGCCGGCATGTTGCGCGGAACGTAGGCGTGATCATCGTCCTGTTTCGGATTGGGAAGATTGTCGCGGCTACGATCGCTGAGTTTGGTGTTGAGCATCCAGTTGCGCTCGACAAACTTCACGAACGAAGAATGCTCGTTGTAGGTATGGCTGATGTGACCGCCGGTTGAGAACGGCGAAACCGCGACTATGGGAATACGCGGACCGGTTCCGAAGAAGTCCACAGGCTGAATGAAACCTGAGTCGTAGTAGCCGCCACCTTCGTCGACTGTGACGAAGATCGCGGTGCTTGCCCACTGTTTCTTGTTGCTTTGCGCCAGCTCGATGATGTTACCGGTAAAAGCTTCAAACAGACTCCACTTGGAAGAAGCCGGATGCCCATCGAGCAAGCCGTCAGGCTTCACATACGAAACCGCGGGAAGTGTTCCGTTTGTGAGATCGGTAAAGAGATCGGTCACGTCCCGCATGTGATCTGCAACGAGGCTCGGATAATTTGCCTGGTACTCGAATGGATTGCAGATATCGCAATACGCATCGAGGTCGCTGCCACTCCCGGACGCGTTAAAGCCGTTGCCGTAATACTTCCACGAAATGTTGTGAGCGCTTAGCACGTCGCCGATGCTGCGCTGCGCAGTGGGAGGAACTACCAGACCAGAGCTAGGCAGTCCTTTTGGCGTAAACGCGGGGCTTACGTTCACAGCTTGCCAATACTCGCCCGGCCCACATTTTGTATCGACCTTATATGGAAGCGAGCTCAGATAGTTCGTGACTGCTGCGATTCCAGGCTGGCTTGGGTCGGAGCAGTTGAACCATTGCGCTCGCAGAGTATAGAGGTTAAGAGTTCCCGGTTTGGGATCGGGATTGTAAATGTTCTTGGCCTGCGGAGTTGCCGGACTGCCGTTGCCGTCGCTGAAGAACACCTGATCGGCGAAGCCGAGCGGCTGACTGTCGGGCCCCGTGCCTCCCATTACGGGCTGGTGATAGTTATCGCTGATGGTGTATTCGTCGGCGAGGAACTTGAACAGTGGTGCATCGCCGTTCTGCATGTTAAAGAAAGCCATCGTCTGGCCAGTGTCATGCGGCGTACCACCCGGCGGAGTATTGAAGGTAGTGGTGATTGCCGACTGTAAATCGTGCAGACAGCCAGTTGGATTGTCGCGCGAGACGTGCTCCGCGTCGATCGCGCAATCCATCTGCTGGTACATCTGGAAATATTGGTGGATGGTGTCGCCGGTGAAAGCGTCAAATGCCATGTTGGGACCGGTTAACTGGAACGGACCCGGTGGCAGGTTGTTCACGTTCGTAATGCGGATGTCGGGACCAACGGTCACGTTCAGCCCGGTGCCGCCAGTGCCCAGGAGGAACTGGTCTGCCGGCGCTAATCCAGGATCTGTAAGACCAAAATAAGGTGACACCTTTCCAACACCGCCGAGATCCGGCGCCGGCAGCGTGGCATAGAGTTGTTTCTGCGCTTTGTCGGCGCTGATGAAGAATTTGCCGCCGTTAGGAGCGGCGACGATCTGAAATTGGTGGCCCTTGGCGAAGTTTGGACCGGGTGTTCCGTCCGCGTTGATGATGCGCTCGGAGAGGAGATTCAGCACCTTCTCCCGTCGGTTGCGTGGCTCGTAAGTAGCGAAGAGATGATCGAAGCTGCGATTCTCGCCCACGATAATGATCACGTGTTTGATTGGACTCGCGGTAGGAATTTTGTCGACAGCTCGATCCGAATTGGTCTGTGCTTGGGCGGGAATTAACATTCCAACGGCCAGAGCAGCGAACATCGACGCGGAAGAAATGGCCTTCAGCAGCCATTTCCCTGTGTCACTACGATGCATACTTCCTCCTAGGATGAAATCAACCTCACCGCAGCCTAGTGAGCGAGCGTGACACTCCGGTTTCACTCCGATAACAAATCAATGAAAGGATTTTCTTTTCGGGAC
>CAYZHX010000051.1:10930-24862 GCA_964476905.1 uncultured Terriglobales bacterium | reverse complement strand
AGCGCGGTGAGTGCCAAACTGGGTTTGGTGTTATGTTTGGCGCGAAACCGGCGCCTTCCGAAGCGCCCGTCAGAGCCGCGGCCGAGCGGCGTCCAACCGGAAGAGGACGCAGTGGAGAGAAGACGCGTAGCCTACCTTGGGAGGCTCCAGGATAAACGCAATATAATCAGTAATATATCGATTTGTTTGATCAAGTCCTTGAAAATATATTCTAAATGAGTTATATTCCATAAGTGGCATGGGATGTCGAATTTACCGATGAATTCGAATCTTGGTGGAATGGGCTGGATGTCGAGGAACAAGATGCCGTTGCTCGAGTGATCCGCCTTCTCGAAGAGTGTGGCCCCACTCTCCCATTTCCATACAGCTCCGGCATCGAGGGGTCCAAGTATGGACGAATGCGGGAATTGCGAATTCAACATAAGGGGCATCCCTATCGTGTGCTCTACGCTTTCGATCCACGTGGAATAGCGCTGTTGCTAATTGGCGGGGACAAGACGGGGCAAGATCGCTGGTACGAGAAATACATCCCAATCGCTGATCGGATCTATGAAGCACATTTAGACGAGACAAGAAAGAAAGGAGGTGGCGAGGATGGCTAAAAATTGGCGCGCTCTTTATGAAACCATTCCGGCAGAGCGACGCGCGCGCATTGAATCAAACGTAGCCCAGGATATGGCCGAAATGGCACTTGCAGAGATGCGTCGAGCACGTGAGCTTACGCAAAACGAGATTGCGCGCAATTTAGAAGTTAACCAGGCATGGGTCTCGAAGGTAGAACGACAGGCTGACATGTACGTGAGCACTCTTCGTTCGTACGTCGAAGCGATGGGTGGTGAATTAGAGATCATTGCACGCTTTCACGACAAGGCGGTTCGGCTGCGTCAATTTGAGGAGTTAGAAGAAGGCGCAGCGGCACGGAAGCACTCGGAAGTGTCACCGGCAACGAGTCGAAACCAGGAAAGTGCAATGCCACACGTCAACGTTTGGTCACCGCGGCCAATTCCGGCCTCATTACAGGAGGCGCCATTGAGGGCGCGAATTTGGGATAGTGGCGAAACGAGCACGCCGGGAATAACTCCAGGGCGCCATACACCAGCCCGGCGTATTACAAGTAAGGTCGCATAGCACGACAAGGGAAGGAAGGTTTCAATGCCCCATCCGGATCAGAACATTTCGGTTACGGTAATCGTCTCGGGACAACCGACCACAGCAAAGATCAATGTTCACCAAAAAGTTGACCAGCTTGTTCGGGAGGCTCTGAACCAGACCGGAAACAAAGGACAGCCGCCCAGCGAATGGGAGCTCCGCACTTCTGATGGCGGCTTGATCGAACAGACTCTCACGATCGAAGGGGCAGGTATAGTTTCGGGAATGACACTATACCTTAATCCCCGAGCTGGCGCCGGCGGTTCTTCCTCATGTCGCTGACGCTAGTTGATCCCGAGGTCACGGCGCGTAAGTTTGCGGAGGAGCTTGCGCTCTGGAAGGCGCACGGTGATCTCACAAAGCGCGGCTGGATAATTCTGAGAGAGGACTTCGTCCAGCCCTCGTTAGAATTGGCACTGTTAGCGCGGTTGGCAACTAGCGTCGGAGTCAGTCATTTGCCAGTTGTCGTCTGCGCTATTCGTTTGACGTATGAGAATTATGATTTATGGCCGCCCTCGCTTACTTTCATAGACGTTTTTGCTCGCGAAGCAAGCTATCCTCATGTGAGAGCATTCTTGTCTACTCCAGAAGGTCCCCGGGATGTACTAATTGATGGACATCCATCGAGTAATCAACCGTTTCTCTGCCTACCCGGAATCCGCGAGTACCACGTGCATCCACAGCATACGGGGGATGATTGGATGATCCACCGAGCATCAAAAGAGGGCAGCATCTCGACGATTGCGGATCGGATTTGGCGAATGATGGCTCGCAATGTGGTAGGTTTTGGAGTTTCGGTACAGGCTCTTCCGCTCTTTCCCCTTCGTGCCCAAGTCGCAATTCAGGTTGCGCAAGGCGAGATTGAAGGTGGATTAACTGTTCCTGTGATTCCTTCCCAAGTTCCGAGATGACACAACTCACATTACCGAGCGAACACGGTCTGCTGGAAATTAGCAAGTTTCTTGTTCCGGCAGATGTGCTCTCAGGCACGATCGAGTTTCTGCAGGAAGTCGGAGCTCACGGCGCCGAAGGGTTTGTTTTGTGGTCAGGTCGCAAGGAACGAGCTGAGACGTTTCGGTTCGTGAGCGCCTACATTCCTGAGCAGCGAGCGTACAAAACGGAAGGAGGACTACTGGTAGTCGTAGAAGGGGAAGCGCTTTTTCGGGTTAATAAGGAGTTGTATCAACGTGGAGAGATTTTGGGTGGCCAGGTACACACGCATCCGACTTCTGCCTATCACTCTGATACCGACGATCACTATCCGCTCGTAACTCTCGTTGGAGCTCTCAGCCTAGTCATACCAAATTTTGCATGTCGGGCTCCCGACGACAAGGACACTTGGGCAGGTTATCGTCTGAAAGGCTATGGCAAGTGGGCTCCGCTCGACGAACGTACTGAAGTGATCTTCGAACCATGACCCTCCCCCGTTTCCATTCTCGTATTTCGAACGCCCTTGGATTTGTAAACGGCTCGCCGAGTGCACTCATGTCGCGTCTGAGTGCGACCAGCATATCTCTTGAAATGGCGCCGGCGCTGGACGATGATCCAGCTCACGAAGCTGGATTTTTGTTCGCCGTCAATCTCTGCTCTCGGCTCTATCCCCGCATTCACATCAGCGCACCGACCACAATCCGCGAGAAGGCGGCCGAGTTGATAATGAAAATAAATCCTGAATGCGAAATAGACTCGGGGCAGAAAAAGCAAAGATTGGTTTGGGGTGCTGGAGCGACACCGACGGATTCTGTAATCACTGTATCTGCGGCTGGATGGACGGCATACTTAGACCAACCGAATCAGAAGGTTATTAAGTCCAACGCGTTAACAACGTTGGTTGCGGCGTGCCTTGGGGTTGGGGAGTTATTTCGGTCAGTGTTTGGAGACTTCTTGCCATCGGGCCGACAAGTGGCGCGTCCAGCGGAGTTTAACCTTATCACTCTTGAGACGGCGCAGAAGAACCTACCAGAATTACCGACTACTATCGACATCGGAAACGTGTATCTGGCTGGAGCAGGAGCCATTGGGCAAGCGATGCTGCATGCCTTGGGACAGCTATCGGTCCGAGGCAGGTTAACTGTCGTAGATCCCGAGTCGATCACTCTTTCTAACTTGCAGAGATATGTCCTGGCCATGGATAGCGATGTCGGAAAGAGTAAGTGCTCGGTCGCGCGAAGCGCGCTTAAACTTACCGCCCTAGAGGTCGTTTCGGTCGAGACTTTATGGGGAGAGGATGACCGCAGTCGCAGGAGAATTGAAACGGTAGCCGTCGGTCTGGATACGTCGGCAGCGAGGATTGGAGTTCAAGCAGGATTGCCGCGTGAGATCTACAATGCGTGGACGCAGCCTAATGATCTGGGCTGGTCCCGCCATGAACACTTCGGAAAGGACCCATGTCTTGCATGTCTTTATACGCCATCGGGTCCGCGTCCAAGTCAACATGAGTTGATCGCCCGTGCTTTGAGGCAACCTGAGTTGCGGGTGCTGGCCTATTTGATACATCGTGTTCCGGTCGATACGCCTCTGAAACCAGAACAGATACCCAGATTGCAGCCGTATCCCATCCCCCCAAGCGCTCCTGTTTGGTCTGATCGTTCAATTCTCGAGGATGCGATTCGCGACTTAGGGGTCGATGCAACTGCCATCGCAACATGGCGGGGAAAACCTATTGCGGATCTCTATCGCGAAGGCATTTGCGGCGGTGCCTTGATTAGAGAGCGAATTGGCGAGTTGCCGCAAGAAGTTGCCGTGCCCCTCCCGCATCAATCGGGCCTAGCGGGAGTAATGTTAGCCGCACAACTCATTCTGGCGCGGATACCTCAATTTCGCTCTTTACGATCGGAGGCGATGGAGGGTCGATTTGACGTTTTAGCAGGGTTGCCTCAGGTTATCGGTCGACCGCGCCAGCGGACGCTCGGTTGTGTCTGCAGCGACCCTGATTATATCCACCGATATGAAGAGAAGTGGCATAGAGAAAGAAAAAACCTCACCAAGCCAAGAAGAACAAAACCCAGGAAGCTACCTGCCTGATACGAGTTGGCAGTTTTGATGTGTCAGGCCAAAATTGAATAGCGTTCTGCTCGTGCCGACTTGTTCTGAGTGGTCGGATGCAATGCAGTATCTGCGGCTCTTGAATTCGTAGAAAGCCACCGGGTAGGTCGCGGTCATGGTATCTGTCTATTAGCACCGATTCGGACCAAAGTGCGAAGAAGGCGCCGAGGCGAATGCCCTGCTCGCCGCAGCGAGGGAGCTAGTTGAAGTCCTCAACCGGGGCAATCAGCTTTTAGAAAAAGAATAGACAGCTTGGCTGTCTCGTTTATCCGCTATGTTCATCCCGCTTTGTTCAGAAAGCTTTTTCGAGTGCCCATTCTTGCGCCCCGCGCTTCCCCGCAACCACTCTCCCAATCGCCTCCTGTTCTGGGATCGAATACACAAGACCTGTGTAGCGAGTTCTTAGCCCTAACCAGTCCTTTGTCTGTAAGCAGACCGCTAGGTACTGTGCGCTTGGCGACAAGATTGCTGCTTCGACGTGTGATTTGGCGTTCGCAACTATTGATACGTCTTCAGATATTTTGGTCCATATCTCCGGTTTGTCAGCCTTTCGTCGCAAACCGTTCAGCAAAGCTTCCAATGGCTCGAGTCGAGACACTCCATTGGTGGTCATAAACTTGAAGTGCGCACTCACTCGCGTGAGCTCACAAGTGCGCAAATCCTCAGGATGAACCGGGCTCCCGCTCCATATGCATAATTTTGCTTCGCCTGGAAGGCACCATTTTCCAGTCGCTGAAGCAATGCTTTCCGATCTCAGGGCTGTAACGCCAGAAATGCTGCTCGAGACGAAGAACTCCTTTAATGCCCTCTTACCACTTATTCCGGATGTTTCGACAAGGGATGGCAATACCTTCTTACCCGAGACTTCACATCTCACTAACACGCCCGGCACTACCATCTGTCCGGTCATATCACACTTCTCGGCCTCTTGAGCTAAAAGGGGTTGCCGCGTCTCTGCGCATTCGACAAATTCGTCGCGGTAACCGGTCTTGCCGCTAACAATTGATCGTCGTTGCCGGTCCGCTCGATAGTATTTGCCCGATACCTCGCTCATTGCTAGTTCGCCAGTGAGTGCTTGTACTCCGGTGAACTCACAACTAGCAAAAAATTGTGGCTCTGCACGTTTTCCAGACAATTCTGATGTTTTCAGAATCGATTTCAGCACCTTCTGGTGAGTCACGGAAGATTCTTCGAGTTCATCCTGCAGAGCATGCTTGCCAGTCACAACGCATTGTTCAATGAATTCAGGCAGGGCTAATCGACTGCTAACGTCAGATCTCGCCAGCAAATGCTTTAGGACGGACAAGCCACTAATGGCGCATCTTGCGAAGCATTCGGCAGGAGCGGTTTTCTGCGAAACTGCGCACTGGTACAAGTTCGGACAGTAACGCTTGCCTTCGGCAGGGATAATGGTGATGGTGCTCTCGTACTCATCTTTGGATCCAAGATCGAAACGCGCTTTTACCCGAAGTTGCCTGCGCACGTTGCCATCGACTGCAACCAAGGTTGTGTCAAGGCGTGGGCTGAAATCATCCTCCACCTTCTTCCTTTTTCGAGCGTCATCCCCTGCTGCAGCCAACTCCTGAGCTCGTCGATCAAGATAGAAACGACAGAATTCAGATACACCTGGATCTTGTGTAGCTTTCTCAACGATGGAGGCGCTGTTGATTCCGATTGCCTCTGGGCTCTTGATCGGGTCAGAGATCGGACTAGCTCCAGTTAAACCCGCTGGGATCCAGCATTCGTCGGGAGAAAGCACGACATCTACAAGTCTTTCGTAACTGTCATGTCCTACAGTTACGCGCACCCGCACGGTAGCGACTCCAGCAAAAGATCGAAGCGCCTCGCTAATTTGGGCCGAATGGAAATTGGCTCCAAATTCCCCGATCCATTCCCTTGTTATCTGTTGGGCCTTCAAGTCTACTTTTTGATCGAGGTCCAGTGCCCGATGCAGGCCAGTGTCGATTATTCTGGTGACTAGCCGACTGAAAGCGGGGCTGCCAGGGCGGTAGAGAACTGCCATTGAAGAATTTGCGTCATCAAAACAGATTCGATCAATTGTTCCGTCGTACTTGCTGACATACACACCTTCAGATTCTGGACTTAGCTGAGTTCCCAAACTGGTAAGGGCAGCAAGAACAAATTCTTGCGGTCCCATCGATCTCACGGTAACGGGCAAATCTGGATATAGAATCTCTTCTCCCAGAGCATCTTCCATCCTCCCGAGCATAGCGTTGATGTTCTTTTCCTGTTCTTCAAGTTCAATTTTGGCAGCTGCAATGTTCTTCTCTGCAAGTTTGGTTGCCGCCTCAACGTCCTTGCCTGCAAGTGAGGCCATCACAAGCTGGCGAATCAACTCGTCGAAGGCTATCCCATTTTCATTCTGTTCGTTCATCCCCGCTGCTTCGAGTAGGGCTTCGATGTCCCCGATGGCGTGCGAAGCCATCTGAAGCTTTTCCATTAGTCTGCCTACGATATATTCCTCGAAGGTTCCCCGTAGGATGATGTTACAAATACAGACGCTTCCATGTTCAGACGCAAGCCTTTGAATACGACCAATGCGCTGCTCGACGATCATGGGATTCCATGGCAGGTCGAAGTTTACGAGAACATTAGCTGCTTGTAGGTTGACACCCTCGGACCCAGCTTCGGTTGAAACTATGACGTGTATTTCCGGTATGGGCTTCTTAAATTTTGCAATGGTCTGCTGATTGCGATTACCAGACTCGCCATTGATCAAACCGCAAGAAATTCCGCGCATCTGGAGAAAAGATTCGATCGTGGTTTGCGTCTCACGCCTGGTCGTGAACACAACGAGTCTCCAGCGCTCCGGCTGCTCCGCACGTAGCTTGTCGACCAATGAGCCAAGGCCCCGTAGTTTCGCTGTGCTCTTAATCCGACTAACTACGTCCTCAATACTGTCGGCGAGCGCCTGAGGCAGAGTCCCATGCGCCGCCATTTTCTTGACTTGCGAGAGCAGGGCATGGGGGCTACTGATTGCAGCCTGAAGTATGGAGATCTGTGCAAGTCGATTCAGCTTTTGGATGGGAATTGCGATGGCATTAATGAGTTCAACCTCTTCAGGAAGAGGGTCAGCCCGATGCAATTGGACGATACGCTCAGGGAAATGTAGGTTCGCGTCCCCTCGCCGAATCCTCGACATGTACGTGTAGACAATAGACCGAAAGCTCTCACGCATGTTTGCGTTCAGACGACGGGCTTGTGTCCGGTCGTCAGCAATAAAAGTTCGAGCGAATACCCCCTCGCTGCCAAATGGGTTCTGGTGTCCGCGCGCCACGGATAGCAAATCGACTAAGGAATAGATGTCCCAGAGGCGGTTTTGAATTGGCGTGGCGGTCAGCATGAGAACGTACTTAAACATCCGATTGGCCAGCGCGTCCCGAAATCTCCCTGCTACCTGGGGAGGCTGGTTTGTCCCATAGAGATTGCGGAGCCTGTGTGCCTCGTCGAGAATGAGCATTTCGAAACCCACCTGGCTCAAGGCTTCGAGGTACATGCGGGCAGACTGGTAGGTTGTGATGATTGCGCCACCGCCGTCGGGAACTTCCGCCTTGAGGAGGCCGTTTCCTATGGCTAGAACTGAGGAGATGGAAAACTTTGTCTCAAGTTCTTCCTTCCACTGCGGCATCAGCAACTTCGGACACACAACAAGAATCTTCGAGACTCGATGTCGCTCCATCAGCTCACTAGCGATGAGCCCGGCACTGATTGTCTTGCCCAAACCGACATCGTCGGCCAGTAGTGTGACAGGCAGCCGTCGACAGAACGTAACCAAGTTGCTGATTTGGTGATAGTAGGGCTCTATGTGTTCACGCCATTTGTGCTCTGATTTAAGATCCTCGCGATTTCGGATCAGAATGGGATCCACGAGATCCCATTCGTGGGCGGCGCGATAAAGCTTGTAAGCTGAAGAATCTGGCGCCCTTCGGAGGGTCTTCGTTTGCAGTTTTGGGAGATGAATGTCCACTGATTCCTATGGCATCTCGATCAGATTTCGTAATGCTCGCCAAATCGCATACATCCCGTAGGAGTCCAGTGCGCAGTAATCCTTCAGAATTGCGCACAGCCGGATAGACTCTTCTACGTCTGCCTCGCCCAATATGATTCTGCCCCAAGTCACCGAAGCCATTGCTCCATCCCGAATCTGCAGATGTGAATAGCTGAGTTCAGGAGCAAGGATCGGCAGGACTTTCTTTAGGGAAACTGATCCGCACAAATCTCGTTGAACGAAGTACTGCTTAGAAAAAATATCCATAAGATCGTAGAACCGGTCGTTTAGCTCAATGATGTACTCCCGCGCAGGCGGAAGCCTGCGTGCGATGGTGTCGTTCACCAGGCATTCAAATTCCTTGTTCCAGGCAATGACGGAACCGAATGTCCCCAGATCTTCCCGAAGTGAATCTAGGAAGAGCTCAGTAGGATCACCGTGTCCGGTGTGCAAGAAATCGCGATGTATTGGACTTTCATCGGGGGAACCGATTATGTGAGCCGAATACTGGAGTGGAATTTGCTCATATGGGGAATAGTTGTTGAACAGTGGCAGGGCCGCCGCAAATGTTTCGTAATCGATGAAGTGTAGAGGATAAGTAAGCTCGTTCAGTTCTTTAGCGATAGCTGCCTTGTCAATAATCGATTCGCCGGTTTGAGAAACTCGAACTTGATTGCTCTGAAGTTTTGTTAACGTGATCTCCGAAGGTAAGTCCTGAAACGCGAAAATGCCTTGATCGACCAATTCCTTGAGTTTCTTCGGATTGCTACCTATACGGGCGATGTCATGGATCCCGTACGCTGGAATGTCGGGGTTTGAGTAGCGGAATGAGCTGCAGTGTTGGGCTCTCGGTTTATATATGCAGGAACACCTGCCTTCCGGCTCAGTGTCCTTCAGCAGATATGATTTTGCCTCATACATTTCTTTGTGTACCGCCTCTGCGACGTCCTCTACATCGGCAGTGATGTCGGCCATCACGAATAATCCTTGGGCATCAATTTCACCTTGACGCACATAGTCTGGATTGAGGAAAACAAGACAGGCTTGCTTGACGGTGATCCGATGTTTTCGAAGGAGTACGACCTGAAATGCAAGGTCATAAACGTGCTCTTGTTTTAATCTCGTTGTACTTTTGACTTCGTAGATCGACCACTGACCGGTTGATTGGTCGCAACATAGAACATCTGCTACTGCCAAAAACTGGTCGAGCTCGAATACAGGTTGAAAAATTGTAGGAACTCTCGAAGCGATCAAGGAATACGTCTCTTGTAGTGCCTCTGGTAGCGAGCCCGGGACCAAGATGCCTTCGGGGAACAATGCACGAGCCACACGTTCGACCTCGATGCCCGTGTCTATGAGGGACTGCTCGTATTCGGTCAATTCGAATTTGGAGTACAGGTCTGGATTGTGAATGCGCAGCCAGGCGTTCTTTGGGCAGGCCCGCCACAAGACGTAATCAGTTTTCGAGATAGCGGGAATAGCATTCCGCTCGGTGCCAAACGCTAGATTTATCGCGGGCTGCATACGTATGCACGCCGATGCGGAGTTCGCGTCGGGAAATTGGGCCGCAAAGCATTACGGGGCTAAGGAGGCCTCTACTGTGCGCCGAAACGGCTCTAAACATACCAGCAGATTATTGAATGTCAACCAATTCCAACAGGAACACCGAATCCACGCGTCCTCAGGGCTCTCAGGAGGCTTACGACAAAGGCGGTCGCAGTCGATGAGAAAAAGCGGTGCTGTTGATCCAGCGTAATGGTTTGATGAGTGCCCATTCCGAATTCATCCGTGCATCATCATCGTCGGCGTTATGCGAATGGGAGGTTGTTTGGGTGCTTTTAATATCTTTCGCTTATAAGAACGGTTGTGCAAAGTCTTGGACTCTTTATTCAGCCAAAAGCTAACCTCCAGTTGCTCTGGCAGCTTCACCGCTGCGAAAACTTCCGCTGGAGGCGCCAATGGCCGTGCTTGCTCCGAAGCCTATTCAAAAGGCCGACGCAATTCCCACCTTTGAGCGGCTTCTCGATTCGGAAGAAGCTGCTTCCCTCCTGAAAATCCATCCGAAGACGCTCCAGAAGATGGCTCGCAATGGCGAGATTGTCGGAGTCCAGATCGGCAAGCTGTGGCGTTTCCGCGCTTCAGTTTTGAACGCCTGGCTGCAGCAAAAGATGGCGAGCTAACCGGCTTCCCATTGTGAACTTCAGCCTCGACACTGGTGGCGAGCTGAGCTAATCTCGGCTCAGCCACCCGTGTTGCCTCAACGAGGAGGAAAATGAGGCGCACGAGTTATCAGCAAGGCAGTCTGAAGCTGGCGGATCGCAAGAAAGGAAAGGTCTGGGAGTTCCGATGGAGAGAGGTTCAGCTCGACGGTTCGATACGTCGGAAGAACATTGTTATCGGCGACCTGGAGGAATATCCGAACGAATCGACGGCGCAAGCCGCAGTCGATGCGCTCCGCTTAGAAATCAACCAACAAACTCCGCAGCAGCTCATCAAGAGCGTCTCTCTAAAGACGCTCGCCAATCACTATCGCCAGACGGAGCTGCCGGACATCTTCAACAAAACCAAACCAGCCTCGCAGATCGACCAAGAAGATCGGAAGTCGTATGCCACGCAAGTGACATACGAGGGCTACCTCAAGAAGTGGATTCTTCCACGCTGGGGCGCTTGCCGGCTGGCGGACATCAAAGCTGTCGAGGTCGAGAAATGGCTGAAGACGCTTTGTTTTCCGAAAACCGGTGTTCCGCTGACGCGTGGCAGCAAGGCGAAGATCCGGAACATCATGAGCGCTCTCTACTCTCATGCAATTCGGTGGGAGTGGGCAGAAAAGAATCCGATCACCAGCGTTCGTCAAAGCGCAAAACGGCAGAAGACGCCGGACGTTCTCACTCCGGAGGAGATCATGGCTATCCTCAAGGAATTGCCGAATCCTCTGAGGACGATGATCGAGCTGGACGCCTTTACGGGATTGCGTCGAGGCGAGCTCATCGGAATTCGATGGGAGGACGTGGATTTCGAGGAACTCCTCCTACACGTTCGCCGATCGGTAGTCGCGATGGTGGAAGGTGCGCCGAAGACGGAAGCCTCACAGAAAGATATTCCGTTGGACGCGCAAACTGCCGAAGCGCTGTGGGCTTGGAAGCGGATCACGCCGCATCCTCTACCTGGCGATTGGGTGTTTGCCTCTCCTCACAAAAAAGGCAAGCAGCCTTACTGGCCGGGAACGCTATGGCGATACCACGGCAGACCTGCAGTGAAGAGAGCCGCTGTGACGAAGCACGTCTCGTATCACACTTTCCGGCACACGTTTGGAACTCTCCTCAATGCGAATGGCGAGAATGCGAAGGTGGTGCAGGAACTTCTGCGTCATGCCAGCCTCAAGGTGACGACCGACGTGTACATGCAGGCTGTCAGCCCACAAAAACGCGAAGCTCAGAGCAAGCTGGTGAGGCTTGTGATGGGCGGCGCGTCGTCGAATTAGCCCTGACTTGGACTAACTGGACCATATTGGACCATGAACGAAAACGGCGGGATCGTGGAAGTGCTTTGGAATGTTGGCGTCCCCGACGGGATTTGAACCCGTGTTACCGCCGTGAAAGGGCGATGTCCTAGGCCGGGCTAGACGACGGGGACGCTGGTGGAGGGACTCTCAGCCGATCAGCAGTCAGCTTGACGTTCGTGCCTTATCAGTATCGCACATCGGCAGGGAGCCGATCACGAACGCATAAAATAGTGGCTGCATGGCCGATCGTCTCTACCTAAGTCTCTGGTTTCCTAGTTTTGGCGAACAGGAGATGATGCCCCGGGCTCTCTCAGTTGTGAGGCAGTTCCCGTTTTCGTCCTCTCATCCAGGGATCGGATACCTGGGCGTACATGGAATCTCGTGGAACGAGCCTGCTGTCTTCGAACAGACGTTTGACTATCGGACCACGCCCGAGCAGGCGATCGAGCTTGCTTCCGAGCATGTTCATTCCGACCATGGTTATGAATTCGAAGCTATGTGGGATTTGTGGAGTCCCGAAACGGGAGGCGGGCTCGACACCACCTGGCGTCTCACGCCTCAGCCAGTGAGGTTCGAAGTTCACGGGATCGATTTCGAGGATGGCATCTACCAGGAGCACGGGCATATCGAGATTGACTTCGGACTTGACACGCCATTTCTGCACGAAGAACTCGACCTCGACGAGCCGAGTGAAGAACGCGTGAAGGCTAACGTGCAGAAGCTAGTTGCGTTTACCTCAGCCGTTGAGAAGCATTGCGGAATCAGCGGACGCGTTTTGTGGTCGGATTCGGAGGAGAATCTGGTGCAAAAGCTGATTGCGCGGTTGCAGAAGGTGCAATAGACAGGCTGCAGCTGGCGGCTAAAAACAAGGCAAACGCTATTTTTCCGCGACAATCTCTGAAAAGTCTGCGATTGTCGAGAAGCTTCGCTGCATCGTCGCAAGGAGCGCCAGGCGATTCGAGCGGAGCTTTTCGTCATCGACCATGACCATCACCTTGTCGAAGAACGTGTCGACCGCAGGACGCAGTTGGGCGATGTGTGCTAGTGCTTCCTTCTCATTCCGTGATTGCCTCAACGAATAGACGCGGGTGCGCGCTTCCGTCACGCGCGTTCCTAGGTCCTTTTCGGCTGGATCGACGAGTTCGGCAGGGCTAAAGTCTTCTGGCCATTTCTTTCCGGTCTCCTGGGCCTGACGAAGGATATTCTTGATGCGCTTGAACGCCATGGAAATCGCGAGGAAGTCTTCCGTCGGTCGGATGTTCGTTACTGCCTCAGCACGCGCGACGGCATCGACCACATCGTCCGATCCGGCTGCGAGCACGGCATTGACGACGTCGTACGCAAAACCACGCAGATCGCGCAGGTAGAATTCCAGGCGCTCACGGAAGAATTCCGACATTGTCCTGCCGGCCTTCTCTAGTTGTGGAAGCTTTCCTTTCAGTTCGGCTGCAGCACGATACTGCTGAAGGGCTACATCGAAAATTTCGCTGATGCGCAGCGGCAACTTGTGTTCGGCGAGAATGCGGACGATTCCGTTTGCTTGTCGGCGCAGCGCGAATGGATCCTTCGACCCAGTGGGCTGCAGACCGAGCGCAAACATGCCCGCAATGCTGTCGGCTTTATCTGCAAGCGAGACTAATGCGCCTTCGAGCGCGCGCGGAACTGGGTCGTCAGACGACTCCGGCCGATAGTGGTCATAGATCGCATCTGCGACCCCCTGGCTATGACGCTGCGCTTTCGCGTATAGGCCGCCAACTACGCCTTGAAGCTCCGTGAACTCTTTTACCAGTTCACTGGTTAGATCGGTTTTTGCGAGCTGGGCCGCCTCATCGGCTGCTTTTCGATCGAGCGATAGACCGTGAGCGGCGAGCCGTTCGGCCAGGCCCGCCACGATCGCTCTCATGCGTTCCGTTTTAGACCAGTAGCTTCCGAGGTCTTTTTGAAACGTCACGCTACGGAGCATCTCGACGCGCTGCGTGAGCGGGATCTTTTGGTCGGCGTGCCAGAAGAATTGCGCGTCGTTGAAGCGGGCGCGCAGTACGCGCTCGTTGCCATGGCGAATGATGCCGTCTTGATCGCCATCGGTGTTGAGGACCGCCAGAAAGTGCGGTGCGAGTTTTCCGTTGGCGCTCTCGATCGCGAAATACTTCTGATGATCGCGCATGACCGTGACCAGAACTTCTTCGGGCAATGAGAGAAATGCGGGATCAAAGTTGCCCAGAATCAC
>CAYZHX010000051.1:0-10830 GCA_964476905.1 uncultured Terriglobales bacterium | reverse complement strand
CCTCGCCATCTAGCAATCCCACAATCCAGCGCACCGGGCGCACGAAGCGCTCCGGCTTGCCGCCGCGCCAGTACATGTTCTTGGCCCAATACAGCGCGTTCAGTTCTTTCGGCAAAGTGTCGGCCAGCAACTCCGCAGCGCTGCGTCCTTTACGGACTACAGTCGCAGCAATGTACTCGCCTTTGGCATTCACAACTCGCTCAAGCTTGCTGATGTCAACGGCCGCTTTTCGCGCGAAAGCTTCCGCCGCCGGTGTAGGATGCCCGTCTTTGTATGCGACCTTGGTTGCGGGACCTACGAGCTGTTCTTTCACATCGGCTTGCTGGGCTTCCACGTTGAGCGCGAGGACCGCGATGCGTCGGGGCGTCGAGAAGGCAGTTAGGGCAGCTTGGTCTTTAAGAAGACGTTCGCGCCGCAGTAGATCGGAGATGCGCTTCGCGAGCTCCTCGCGAGCTCCATCGATCATGCGCGCCGGGATTTCTTCACAGCCTATTTCCAGTAATAGATCGGCCATTTCGTTTGAATCAAACCGCCACGGATCTCACGGACCCTGCGGGTGCTTGCTGCTGGTCCAGATACGCCTTGGCAACTCCGACAGCAAGCGTTCGAATGCGAGCGATCACACCTACTCGCTCTGTGACTGATATCGCGCCGCGCGCGTCGAGGATGTTGAACAAGTGCGAGCATTTCAGGCACAGATCGAAGGCTCCCAAAACAGGATAGCGACGAACAGATTCGGCATCGCCGCTTTCTTCGGCTCGGTTCTTGACCGCCGCATATCCGTCGATCAGGTTCTTGCATTCTGCTTCGAAAAGCTGAAGGTGCTGCCAAGCTTTCTGCACGTCTGCAGCTTCGAAGTTGTACACGGAAAGCTGCAGCTCTTCGGCTAAACGCACATCCCCGTACGTGACCGGCTGACCGTCTGCGCCGCGCGACCAGACAATGTCATAAATGCTGTCCACATCCTGAAGAAAAGCTGCCAGGCGTTCGAGCCCATAGGTCAGCTCGGCCGAAATTGGATCCAGATCGATGCCTCCGCACTGCTGGAAGTAGGTGAACTGCGTAATCTCCAGCCCGTCGAGCATCACCTGCCATCCGATTCCCCAGGCGCCGAGCGTGGGCGACTCCCAGTTGTCTTCCTCAAACTTGATGTCGTGCTGGCGGAGATTGATTCCAATGGCTTCGAGTGAGCGCAGGTAGAGCTCCTGCACATCGTTCGGTGGCGGCTTGAGAATGACTTGCAGTTGAGTGTGCTTATACAGGCGATTGGGATTCTCGCCGTAGCGTCCATCTGCGGGTCGACGTGATGGTTGTACATACGCCACGCGATACGGTTTCGGACTGAGCACGCGTAGAAAGGTTTCTGGCGACATTGTGCCCGCGCCGACTTCGAGATCATAGGGCTGCTGCAGCACGCACCCGTAGTCGGCCCAGAAGGTCTGAAGCTTAAGAATCAATTCCTGAAAAGTTAGGGGCAAAAAGCTGCTCAGCTCCTCAGCTTCTAAGCTGCTTAGCAGCTCAGAAACTGAGCGGCTTGCACAGCTTGGTTTCAATCTAGTTTAGCGAGCGCTACGCTCGTTACCAGCTTACCCTCTATGTGGCGCTCGATGCACTGTGCCAGAAACTTCCTGAGGTCAGCACCGCATTGTCGCCTCCACGGCTCGGAAACGAAGGCATCGACTGGAGCGCGGAACATTTCGTTCACTATCTGACGCGATGCCAGCGACATCTCCGAGCTAGCCAGGCGTTTGTGCGTCGCGCACATCAGGCCATCGGCTAAAGCATGGAAATAGACGCGACCCGTTCCGTTGAGTTCATCGCCACACACGATGCACGCTCCCAGGTCGGGAAGGAGGCCCATGAGCCGAGTGATCCAGAGATCGAAATACGTAAGCGGCATCCAGATTTCGCCGGCCTCGATGCGCGGCAGCACCGACAGTGCGAGCCGAAAGACCGCGTCGTTAGGGTCGTGATCCGGCAGCAGACCGTCGAGCACTTCCGCCACATAGGCAAGCGCTACCGAATGCTCGTAGTCGATGGCATGCATGAGCGGCGACTCGATCACATCACACGAGTCGAGCCGCACCAGCTCTTGTTCGGCTTTGCGATCGTAGTAGGCGCGAACCCGCGTCAGCGGTTCGAGCGCTCCTCCGAATCTGCGCTTTGACTTCTTCGCCGAGCGGGCCACGCCACGAATTTTGCCTTCTTCGCGCGTGAACAGCGTTACTAGCAGGTCAGCTTCCCGCAGGGGATATGTCCGCAGAACGATGGCTTCCGACTGCTTTAGCACGGCGCTGACCTCGAGGAGATTCTAAACAGTCCTTGTCACTTTCGAACGCCTAGTGATGTCATAAAGATCGGCTTTCAGAATGTGCCGTGAAATTCGGTAGGGGTTCCTAACTCCTCCTCGCCTGACCATGCGTTTCGGAACAACAGAAGCACAGCCGTGAAATACGAAACCCGGCCTCGCGACCGGGTTTTTCGCAGGCAATCCTTGTTCAATCGTCAACGGCCGAAGTACTGGGCGTTCTTGCCTTCGTAGTCCTTCCACTTATCAGGCAGATCATCAGCTGCGAAGATCGCAGACACCGGACACACGGGAACACACGCGCCGCAGTCGATACACTCGACTGGATCAATGAAAAGTTGTTGTGCTTCGGCGTGGGGACCTTCGTCCTTCTTAGGGTGGATGCAATCCACCGGGCATGCATCGACGCACGCGGTGTCCTTCGTGCCTATGCAGGGTTCTGCGATTACGTATGCCATTTCTGCTTTCTCTCCACTGAAAAGCGCCGTGAATGAACAATAAGGGCGCGGTTAGTTCTGACTGGAAGTAAATATCTTATCAGCTGCTGAGCCGACCGGGAAAGAAGGCCACGATCGTTCCGCCGAGCGAAATTGCACGAAGTAAACAGGTACCGAAGATCACAGGAGAGGGGTCATGCTTGTCTCTGATTGGGAATACGGCAACGCGTGAGCATTCCAAAACGGACGCGGCATGCTGCATCTATGCCCGAATGGTTACGGCTTGGGTGCGAGATACGTATGTGTGATGCGATCGTGCCAGCAGAGACGGTCTTCGTCGATGAGCGCCCAAGCGAAGCCCATTCCTAACGCTGCGAAAGACAGAACCGTCGCGAGTGCTCGGCAGCGTAGGCGTGTGCGCGAAGGGGATTGTCCGTCAAACGTACGGAGCTGCAACCCTGAGGCTTGCATTCCAGGAGTGCTGAGGCTGAAGGAAAGAGCCAGGAAATAATAGATTCCTAGCAGCAGAACGATGCAGATCGCCGCGCTGGCAATCAACGGCTTGGTCATGGGAAGCGACGTCGCGAACAATTGCGTCGCAATGCCGAAGGACGCGATGGCCGCGATCATGATCACGCCATCTACCGCAGAGGCATAGACGCGCTGCTCCGTCGACGCGATCTGCAACGGTACTTCCAGTTCCTCCGCCGGGACATGCGGTGGCTCCTCTGGAGCGATCTCGATTGCGCTCAGCGGACTCGGCGGAAGGGGAGGAAGTTCCTCGTCGGCTTCGAAGATGCGGAGTTGATCTGAGACAGGTTCCGCTAGCTCGTGAAGGTGTTGCCCACGAGGGAACTCGATCACGTTCTTGACGACGCGAGAATTTATCCGCGGAAACGGGGCCAACGGCGGACGTTCGTGGAACTCAATTTCTGGTTCGGGAGCATACTCAACTTGCTCATAGGAAATTGATGGAGACGCTGCATCCTCGACCGCAGCCGGTGCCGAGAGCAGAATTTCGGGAAGCGGTTCTTCGATTGCACTCGGTTCGGCCGCCCTTTCCACGTCCTGGTTCCACCACGAAGTTCGCGGCTTTGATTCAATCTCGGACTCGGCAGCAACAGGTTCGGCATCGAAATCCAGCAGCGGAGCGTCAGGATCGAGTCGGCGACGCTTGCGCGCGTTGTGCGCGCGGACCTGCAGAGAAATCTGCCGTCGCCAGTCCTGCGCAGGAAGAGGATCGCCAGAACAGGCGCAGGTACAATCAGTGCCACATCGCGGACAAGCCATATCGGTAGGGTTCCCAGCGGAGCGGCCGCTGCTTTTGCACGCCTTCCAGCCCGCGTGCTAAGTTCAGCGATTCGGATGATTTTCCCCCGCAATCTTGTTGTTAACACGAGGCTCGCGGTTTGTCAGGTGCTACTGCTGGTTCCAATCCTCGGCTTCACCAACCTCAGTGCAACTACGGCATCCGAAACCCAAGCTCCGCAGGAACGGCAAGCGCCAAGACCGGAGCCGAAGGGACGCGCGTCGGCGATGCTTAAATATCGCGGCGAACCCGTTTATATCGTCGCGAATCAGTTTGAGCAAAAAGGCAACACGTACATGTTGCACGGCGAGGCACAGATCGATTTTCGCGACTACGTCCTCTATGCCGATGAGATCAGCTACAACCAGGACTCAGGCGAATCGACTGCGACGGGACACGTGAAGCTCGTCGGTGGTGACTACAACATCCACATGGAGGCCACGCGCGCGGAGTACAACGTGGTCGAGGGCACGGGCAAATTTTACGATGTGCATGGCACGACAGGCCTAAAGCTCGGCTCACGAAAAGCCATGCTCACCACTTTGAACCCGTTTACATTTGGCGGACGCGAGGTGGACAAGGTTGGACCGAATCGGTACACGATTCACCATGGCAGCATTACGAGTTGTGAGCTGCCTCATCCAAAGTGGACCTTCAGCGCCGAACGCGTGAACTTTGAAATCGGAGATCTTGCGAGGCTGCACAATTCGACATTTCGTCTGATGCGAGTTCCAATCCTGTATTTTCCATACGTCGAGCACCCAGTTGAAAATGTGGGACGTCAATCGGGATTTCTCATTCCGAGCTTTGGGCAATCCTCGGTGAAGGGAACGATTATCGGCGACTCGTACTTCTGGGCGATCAATCGCAGCACCGACGCCACCGTTGGCCTTGAGTATCTCTCGAAGCGGGGATTTGCCCAGCATGCGAATTTTCGCGAGCTCACAGGTCCGAACTCTTTCATCTCTGCAACATACTTCGGAGTCATCGATCGAGGAGCTGGTCCGGCTCACGTCGATCAGGGTGGCCAGGACGTTCATCTCCAGGCTGAGCAATATTTCCCACACAACATCCGCGGAGTCGCGAATATCGAATATTTGAGCAGCTATTTGTTCCGTCAGGCATTCGCTGAGAACTTCACCGCAGCCGTCAACTCCGAGGTGAAGTCGGATGTATTCGTCAATCGCGATTACAACGGGTACTTTGTTGGAGCACTGGCACAGCGATACCAAAATTTTCAGAGTACAAACAAAGGTGACCTCTTCAGCATCCTGCACGTGCCCAGCATCGATGCGGCTTCTGTGGATCGACGATTGTTCGGCACCCCTCTCCTTGCCGGCTTCGATGCGGAAGCTGCCGGGCTTAGCCGGCGAAGTCCGACGTTCAGCTCAGCCAATCTCGTAGGACGGCTCGACGCCCACCCACGAGTAGCCTTGCCGCTGTTCCTGCGCGGTTGGACATTCCGACCGGCCGTAGCCGTGCGCGATACGTATTACACCCAGCACAAAACGCCGGAAACTCCTTTTAGCATCGGATCCACGCTGAACGATGCCCTAAACAGGAAAGCGTTCGAAGGCGAACTAGAAATGCGCCCGCCGCGGCTGGAAAAAATCTACGAGAAAGGCATCTTCGGCAAAGCGCTTAAACATACGATTGAGCCGCGTATTACTTATGGCTACGTAGGTGGCGTGAACAATTTCTTAAACGTCATTCGCTTTGACAGCTCCGATATCTTGAGCAACACCGATGAAGTGGAATACGCGATTACGAATCGCATCTACCTCAAGCCGCGAAACGAGAATTGCGATCCGACCAAGGAGGATGCGTCCTGCACACGCAATGCCACGGAGTTGCTGAGTTGGGAAGTCGCGCAAAAATACTTTATCGATCCATACTTTGGCGGGGCAGTAGTTCCCGGTGTGCGTAACGTACTGCAAACCACAGCGGAGTTTTCCGGGATCGCATTTCTTACGGAACCGCGAGTATTCTCTCCTGTCACCTCGCGCTTACGGATTCACACCACTCACCGTACCGATCTGCAGTGGCTGCTCGATTACGACATCAAAAAAGGCCAGATCAACTCCAGCAATGTCTTCTTCGATTATCACGTCGGAGCTTTCTTCGTAGGGGGAAATCATGCATTGCTGCACACCCCAGGCGAAGTGTTCCTGTCGAACCCATTGCCGACGGTGCAGAAGTTCAATCAGTTCCGAGTGACCAGTGGTTTCGGCAATCCCTCGCGGCGAGGGTTCTCGCTCGCTGGCAACGTCGGCTACGATCTTAACCTCGACTCAATCCAATACACGGCAGTCCAAACTTCTTACAACTGGGACTGCTGCGGCTTGAACTTCGAATATCGCCGGTTCGTTCTAGGACCGGTGCGCAATGAGAGTCAATATCGATTTGCCTTCAGTCTGGCCAACATCGGCACCTTCGGGAATCTCCGCCGGCAGGAGCGCGTGTTCTAGCCCCGAGGCCATACGAGATCCTCACCGACCGCTACTTATCGCTCGAGCTGTGAGTCGTCGAGACTTCCGCGACCGTTCCCCCGCTGTAATGGCTCGACTGTGGGCGATAGCCGTTTCGCGTGCGAACGTGCAAATTGTGGCGATCGCCACTTAGTTTCACGGTAATGTTTCGCCAGCCGTGATTCGGATTTGCTTTGGGGTAATAGCTGAGCGAGTAGAGGTGCCCAAGATCGTCGCGGATCGATTCAAATGCCTTGCGTTCATCTCTCCAGTTCTTCGAAAAGTAGGCTTTGCCGCCAGTGGCAGCGGTCATGCGCTCGAAGACCGCCGTGGAGACCGGCTCTAGGCGAGCTTCACGCGTGCTGATCATGTAGATCGGAATGCCGGCCGACTGGGCCAGTTCCGCAACGTCCTCTGGCGGTACGACGCTGGAATTGTCTGGTCCGTTGGAAAAAACTACTACCACTTTTCTGCCCATCGTCTGCGCAGCGTCTTTTACCGTGAGCAATAGACAGTTGTAGAGGGCTGCGTCATCGCCAGCGACGGTTGTGCGAACTCCGCGAACCACGTCATTGCGATCGGGGGTCAATGTGGCTGCGCGGGAAAGATCGCGACTGTAGGAGTAGAAAGCAACCTTGTCTGCTTTCTCCAGTGAACGCACAAAATCGGAGATAGCATCCTGCGCGAAGACGAAGCCACGATACATGTAGTTGCTGGTATCGAAGAGGATGTAGACATTGGCGCCGGCAATGGCAGCGCTCAGTGCATCGGATGGTTGGCCGTTGGCTGGTTCCGGATGCGGTACATACGATGCATTCGCGGGAGGATTTGAAGAATTTTCCGTTCCAGCCTTAGCTGGATCGCTGTCCTGCGCGACATCAACGAGACTCCGTGTTGGCCCGTTGCCTTCTCCAAAAAATGCGAGCTTTTCCTGGATCCCGTCCTCAGTGATCACGAAGTCAGAAGGCTTCAGTCCAGTCACGTAGTTGCCTTTGTTGTCTGTAACCGCGACGTTCAACTGGACCAAGTCCACGGAGACCTGAAACTGCGCAGAGGATTGAGCGAGCGTGTGTCTGTCCGCACCAGCCGTGAAGAAGAGCGTAAATCCGAGAACTAACCCAATTCGCTTGTTCATAACGATACCTTTTTGAACTCTTCGCTAATTTTGAGCTGCAGCAATGCTCACCGGGGTTGTCCCATATTTTCCTCGGCGGAACTCATCGCCTGTCTCTCTCGCAGCGCGCAACAATGCAGGCCAATCTTCCAAATCGGTCGCGAATATCTTCTCCACCATGCGCCGCGTCAGCTCTGGGACGAGGCGGTTAAGCATGGCCGGTGAATAGTCCTTCTCATCCGCAAGCCGCGCCCAGTAAAGATTGTTCGAATCCCAAGACTCGGCCAGGAAGCGGCTAGAGTAACCCATAAACGCGGGAAACGGCGGCAGGTTTAGCAATTCGCGGGCATAGTTCTGCGCCAAAACTGGATGCGGCACCCCGAAGTCGCGGGAAATGCGCTGCCAACTTACTTCGTCGGGGTGGTCCTTCGCCAATCCCTCGAGTTCTTTTCCGGGCTGGCCCAGCAGATCCGGCTGTTGCGGATATTCGCGCTGGAACTCAGCCGCCACATAGAAAGTGTCGGCCGGCGTGAGGTAGGTGTTCGGATCGTCGGCACCTCGCGAACGCAATGCTTGTCGCACCTCGTAGAGCGTTCTCGGCGAGACCCGGTCGGCGAGAACATTAAGAACTTTGGCTCTCAAGTCGTCGTTATCCGCCGATGCCGTGAGTAAGTGCTCTCCGGTTTCTTGATACAGCGTTACAGCGTGAAGTTCTTCGCGGCTCACATCCCACCACCGCGGAACCACTGAACTCGTAAGAATGCCCGGTACTACCGCCCCCCAAATCAGCGCCTGAACGTTTTCTGGTGTGATGAAGTCTTGTTCAGCCTGGGCAAGCACATATGGCAGATCTGCCAGAGAACCAACCAGGTGCGCGCCACCACCCGCAGGCGATCCTGCCCCAAACAACTGCGGCGCGCGCCAGACTGCGCGCTGCATGCCCACGACGGTGTCGCCGGAAAAGTCGTGCGAGCGCACGAACAGTGGATTGTGATGAAGAATCTGAGCTCCTGGCGGCTCATAGTACGCATAGTTCAGACCGACGAGCGTATCGCGCAAAAATGACGCGAGTTGTCCGCGAGCTTCGGCGACCTGCTGATCGGAAGCCGGGGATTTGATCACTTTGGAGATGTCGGTCTGCATCTCCAGATCGGTGTGGCGGTTGTTATAGACGCCAGCACCCCACTCTTCGCGCTCGCTCTTTTTGAAGATCGGCTGCGGCATTTGGAACTCGCGCAAGTCTCCCGCGAGCATCAATAGCCCGGACGACCGCTCTTTGACACGCGCAGCGCCGTGCAGGTTATCGCCAAGCTGGATCAACGTGTCGAGCGAGACCAGGCGCTGGGCATCGAGCACAGAGCGCATGCGGTTAGCAACTTCCTGATGCGTCTGCTGGCCTTCCGGAGTCGTTTGAGGGGGCCCGGCGAGCAGCGAGACAATTCCGTCCTGCGATGAATCAGGCTTGCCGGTTGCGGCGACCAGGATTTGTTTTAGCGACTCGCGTCCTGCGTCGAAGACGTTCGTGGAGTTCGCAACTTTGCCAAATTGATACACAACCTGCTGGAACGACCGATTGAGATCGTTTCTAGGGATCTGTCGCTGGCGCGCAAGTATCTGCCAAAGACCGACGCTCGCGTCGAACATGCCGAGCGCATTGCCGCGCACGTAATGATTTGGGATTCCGTCGAGATGCTCGGCTACTGTGAGGAAAGAATTGATAGAAGTATCATCGAGCGTAGGGAATTCGGAGAAGATTAGATACTGATCGCCAAAGCGATTGTACTTCGACGCCATCTGCTCGACCGTTTCCGCGCTGAGTGCGTGGCCAGTCCCGCGGCTGCCATCCAGTTCCGTAAGCATCAGGTACGCCTGAAGCGGACCCGCTTCGGTATCGACGCGCGAAATTGCGACTAGCGCTTCGAGCAGCTGCTCTGGGTCGCTCCAGCTATGAGCTTTCTTTCCCCAATCGCGTGTCACCTCGGAGTAAGTCTTCTCGTGGAAGACTCTTTTCCAAGTTGCCAGTCCGCCGGGAATGTGCGGTTGGTCATTGGCTTCCCATTCAAGACGAGTCATCAGAAGGAGCAAACCTGGAGCAGGGCGAAAGACGGAGCGAGCCGCATCGGCAGGCGGAGCGTCTTGCTTGCGCAGCGCCTCGTAAAAGGGCTTCAGCCGGCGATCCTCGACGAAGTGCTTTTGCTGCTCCGGACTAACGCGGCAGAGAGCGTCAAAATACGCCGCCAACCAGCCATTGTCCTTCTCTACCAGGTGGACGACGAAATCGCCGGACGACTGCGGACTAGCTCCAACCAATTCCTTCCAGAGAGGCTCAGCAGCATCGCCGCCGGGTACGGCCACGCGTCCTTGCTGAATGCGGAGGCGGCTGCCGTAAAAATCGAGTACCGGCGCATACGCGGCCAAGCGCTTCAGCCCTGGAGTCTGGCGAAGAGAAGATTGAGTCTCGGGCTCCATCTGCGCGAACGCCCAATAGAGACGCGATAAATTTGAATCGCGCAGGAGCGAGTCGAGCAGGTTCTTGCCGCCGGTCCACTCGTTTTCATTGAAGATCACCGGAACGCGGGTCCCCTTAAAGTCATAAGTAAAAGGCGCGCCGCCCTGCAGAGTCTTCTCCAATTCCGGTAGTGGGAATCCAGAATCGACGGTAATAAACGCTCGCTGGGGATCGGACGTCTCGAGATAACTCCCCGGCTTTCCGCAATCGAGGCGCGGACGATATCCGAGCACCTGCAGCAATGGCCGCGCTTCGTCGCAGGTTGAGACGCGCAGCACGCCTTCAGCTCCAGCCATTACAGAGAGTTCACGAGCCTGCTGCACGTATCGGCTAAGCAGGATCAGGAATTCGGTCGGACGTACGCGCGATGACGGACCTTCATATCCGAGCAGGAAGACGTTCCGCGACAGCAGTGGAATTACCTCTTCTGGCGTGGCTTTCTGGCTAATGCCGGCCATGCGGAGGAACGAGCGCAAAGGTCCGGGAATAGAAATCGTCGACTCGGAAGATTGCGATTTAACTTGCGGCGGAGTGGTAGCGGGCTGATCGCCCCAGGAGTAAGAGGCGAAGCTCAGATACACGGCAACAAACACGAATACCCGAATGCTGGGCAGGCAAACTAGAGATTTCATGACTGGAGCCCTCTCCGAACCTTGGAGACACCTGTCAGCAGCTAAATCGCGCG
>CAYZHX010000050.1:11996-25210 GCA_964476905.1 uncultured Terriglobales bacterium | reverse complement strand
AGAAACTGCTTCCTTAATCCACTGCTGCACGCGCTCGACATCGCTGGCGCGGATCATTGGCCCGACGTCTGTCGATTCATCGGACGGATCGCCCACTCGAAGTCTTCCTGCAGCTTCGACCATCTTGGCGGTGAACTCGTCGAAAATTTCGGCGTGAACAAGAATGCGCTGCACCGAGATGCAGCTTTGCCCGGCATAGGTAAAAGAGCCCGACGTGCAGCGCGCGACAGCATGTTCAATATCGGCATCCTTGTGAATGATGACGGCAGCATTGCCGCCCAATTCCAGAACAACACGCTTCTTTCCCGCATCGCGCTTGAGCTGCCATCCCACTTTGGCACTTCCGGTAAAACTGAGCAGCTTCATGCGTTCATCCGCGACGAGCAACGCTGCATCTTCATTGCTCAAAGGCAAAATGCTGAGCGACGAAGCCGGCCATCCGGACTCAAGGACGAGTTTGCCGAGCAGCAGAGCGCAAAACGGGGTCTGGGGTGCGGGTTTGAGCACGACCGGACATCCGGCTGCCATAGCCGGCGCCAGCTTGTGCGCGACGAGATTAAGCGGAAAGTTGAATGGAGTAATTGCTGCAACCGGACCGACAGGAAAGCCGCGCACAATTCCCCATCGACCCTCGGTCCCAGGAATAAAGTCGAGCGGCATGTACTCGCCGTAAATTCGCACTGCCTCTTCGGCTGCAGTGGTAAAGGTCAGCACGGCGCGATCGACTTCCGCGCTCGCCGCTTTTATTGGCTTGCCTGCTTCGAGCGCCATCAGACGAACGAACGTATCTTTGTGGTCGCGAATCTTTGTAGCCACGCTTAGAAGCGCTTCTTTGCGCTTGTAGGCAGGAATGTGCCGCAACTCGGCGCTCGAGTTCCACGCAGCCGAAATCGCGATTTCGAGGTCTTTTCCTGTTCCAAGCCATGTGCTTCCGATCGATTTGCTCGTATAGGGCGAGTTGATTTCGACGCGCTGCCCTGCTGTGATCCACTTTCCCGCCACGAGAAAGCCGGATTCGAGCGGCGGGCGTTCAAATGTCTGCATGTGGTCCTCTCAGAAAATGATATTGCGGGGAAGCCCATTTCTGTCATTCGAGCGGATGCTCACGCGCAGTTTGCGTGAGCGGGAGAGAGGAATACCTAGGGAGGTCGATGCGCTTAGGGAAGCGGTTGGAAAAAGATTGGGATTCCTCGCCAAAGGCGCGCGTTCGGAATGACACGACGGAGAATTACGAGTACGTCACCAGTTGTGACCGCATCCTGCGGATGATCGCATCCGCCGCCGAGCGACCGATGCGAACGCAATCAGGAATGCCGATGCCGTGATACGCATTCCCGGTGAGATGCAGACCAGGGAATCGCTGCATATGCATCTCCAGGCTGGCGACGCGCAATAGGTGTCCGACTTCATACTGCGGCATGGCATCGCGCCATTTGTACACGCGTGCGAAGCGCGGCTCAGCTTCGAGCTTCAGAATCTGGCGCAACTCGCGCCGAACCAGTTCGATGATTTCCTGCTCGCGAAGCTCTAGGACCTGGGGATCGCGTGAGCCGCCGAGGAAAACACGCAAGAGCGCCATGTCTTCAGGAGCACGATTCTCGAACTTGTTATGGACGAAGGTGCACGCCATGATGCGCTTGCGTTCGCTGTGAGGAACCAGAAAACCGAAACCGGCAGGCAGGTGCAATTCGGCGCGTTTGTAGCCAAGGGCGACTGTGACGGCCGAGGTGGAGGAGAGTTCGCTGAGAATCTCGACCGGCCGTTCCGATCCAGCAATGTCCTTCATGAGCCTGGCGGTAAGGTGTGGCGGCACAGCCAGGATGACATGATCGAATTCCTCTTCCGCACCTTCGCTGGTAACCCTCCAACCGGAACTGCCTGGCCGCAGCATGCTCACCGGCCTTGATGCACGCAATGTTTCGCGGGGGAACTGACGCAGGATGGAGTCGACGATGCGTTGCACCCCATCGCGCAGAGACGTGAACAAGGGTAGAGGTTGCGTGCCAGAATGGTTTTTGCGGCTCTCGAAAGCGCCACGGACTAGGCTGCGATGCCGCCCTTCGGATTCAACCATCTGCGGCAAGGTCGCACGCGCACTGAGACGCGAGGCATCGCCGCCATAGACGCCCGAAAGTAGTGGATCGGCAAGACGGTCCACGACTTCAGCATTGAAGTGCCGCGACACGAAGCTGGCAACGCTTTCATCGTCATCGACGCCGAGAGGCTCGGGTGGCAGCAGATATTCGCTCAACATCGCCAGCTTTGTGCTCGGCGAAAACAATCGCGAGCGGAGGATGGGCGCGAGCTTCGTCGGCACCATCATTTGAAGGCCCGCAGGAATCTCCTCCAAGCGTCCGTGAACGAGGACGTAGGTCTTGCGCTCCGCATCGCGCGATCCGATGAGCTGACTCGACAGGCGCAGATCGTCGCAGAGTTCTCGTGCCCACGGCTTCGAAGTCAGGAAGGAATCAGGTCCAGCCTCGATCAAACAACCTTCAACCCGTTCGGTGCGAATCACTCCGCCGAAACGCGAGTCAGACTCGAACACCACAATCTCGAGCGGAGCTCCCTTGCGGCGCTCCTGCTCCAGATAAAAAGCGGCAGTAAGCCCGGAGATACCTCCGCCGACGATGGCGACACGAATCATGGTGAATTGGGTCGGGAAAGACCAGATTAGCTTAGACGAGAAATTGTCCGCAAAATGAGCGCTACAGGCCGTTTTTCGTGGCCTCTGCCTTTATCGTGTGACCTTCGTGCTCGCTCTTCGCCGGGTTTTGACTAAATCGGCAAGGGCGGCGATGAACGTAGGCGAATCGTTCAACGATTCCGTTCTTACCACGTCAACACCAATACGAGCACCGAACTCGCGGAACGCAATATCGATGTCATAGAGCACCTCGACGTGATCGCAGACGAAGCCGACCGGCTGGATTAGCACCCGGGAGTGCCCCTCATCTTTGAGTCGAATAATCGTGTCTTCCACAGTCGGCCCGATCCACGGACCTCCCGACATTCCCTGACTCTGAAAAGCGAATGTCCACTGTGTTCGTGGCAGGTCCACTTGCTTGGCAACCAGCGCTCCCGTCTCTCTTGCCTGTTCTTCGTACGGATCGCCGTCGGTGATTGTTCGTGCGGGAACGCTGTGGGCAGTAAAGATAATGGGAACCTGGGTGCCGAATTTTGCTCGCGCCGCGCTGAGCTTCTCCACAAAGGCATTAATGAGGAGGGGGTGGTCATGCCAGGATTCAATGAACTCAACGGCGAGGTGCTGAGCTGCGCTTTCCAGCGCCTTGCGATAAAGCCCTACGCTCGTTCGCGAGTTCTGTGGCGCGAGGCAGAGCACGGTGCCTGATGTGATGCCGTCAGCACGCGTTTTCGCGACAACATCGGCGATGTACGGCTTCCAGTTGCGCATGCCCACATAAACTGGGGTATCCAGCAGCTGTGCCAACAACTCGCCTTGCCGTAACGTAATGCGGGTAAGTGGTGACTGCCCAATGAGACCGTAGCGATGCTTTATTTCTTCGATGACGGAATCCGGAACGGGGCGCCCACCGGTCACGTTGCGCAGGTATTCGGGAATTTCCGACACACTGTCCGGCGTTCCGTGCGCGAGCAGTAGGACTGCGCTCTTGTCCATGATCAATACGCTGCGATGGGAGCTCCCGGACGCTTGCGGCTTAGGCTGTAGGAGTGTACTTCGTCAACTAGAGCCAGAACATTTTCGACCGGAGTGTCGGGAAGAATTCCGTGGCCGAGATTGAAGATGTACCCGGGCCTCCCTGCTGATGATTTCAAAACCTCTCGTGCCTGCCTGCGCAGTTCGGCTTCTGGGGCGAAGAGCGCTACTGGATCGAGATTGCCTTGGACTGCAAATTTGTTGCCGAGCGTCTCGAAAGCATCATTGATAGGAATGCGCCAGTCGATGCCGATCACCTCCGCGCGTGTCTGCTTAATCTCACCGAGTAGCGTTGCAGTACCGGTTCCGAAATAGATGACCGGGACACCAGCGGCTTTCAGCTCCGCGATCAGAGTTCGCGTGTGTGGAAGAACAAAACGGGCGTAGTCGGCCGGCGAAAGACAGCCTACCCAACTGTCGAAGACCTGGATGGCGTCTGCTCCCGCTTGAACCTGGGCAGTCGCAAATGGCGAGAGCACGCGAATCAACCTGCGCATGAGCTCGTTCCATGCTTCTGCATCGCGGTACATCAGGCTTTTTGTGTGGACGTAGTTCCGCGAGCCTCCACCTTCGATCATGTAGCTGGCGAGCGTAAAAGGAGCGCCGCAGAATCCAATCACTGGCAACTGATCGCCGAAATGACGCGCAACGATCTGAACCGACTCGGCTACATATCCGAGCTCGGCAGCGCGATCCGTCTTGAGCTGTGCGATGGCGCCGGCATCGCGCAAAGGACGTGCGATCTTTGGTCCGTCGCCTTCTATGAACTCGAAATCCATTCCCATGACCTCGAGTGGAAGCAGCAGATCTGCAAAGATAATGGCAGCATCGACTCCCAGCCGCTCAGCGGCGGTTATTGTCACGTCCGCAGCAAGTTCCGGAGTCTTACAAATCTCGATGATCGAGTGTTGCTTTCGGACCTGTCGGTACTCGGGCATGTAGCGCCCAGCCTGGCGCATGAGCCAGATCGGTGTGACATCCACCGACTGCCGGCGGCAAGCACGAACAAAGCGGGAATCCGGAGCCGACATTCAGTTGAGGTTACCACGCTTAAGCAGGAGCAGAAGTGCGCCACCGGCAGTGCGCTCCGCCACGAGAAAAGCGCCAAAGCGTCAGTCGTTCTATGTCTAATCAGGAAAAATGGCGGTAGCTTCAGAATGTGCCGAGTTTCACTCGAACGACTACCGGCACTTCGCGAAATCGTAGACCTCGGTCGGTTTCATCACCATTGAGCAGCCTAAGGGATTTCCACTGCCCGTGGTCGTAGACGCCTTGCTCCGCGGAGAGTATTTGCATCCGGAGTCCCGGCAATCGGCCTGGGATATGAAAGGCGACGCTAGCATCTACTGCGGTGACCAGAAACTCGTCGGCTCCAAGCTGCGCAATCAATGCAACACCGTGAGCATCGCTCGTGCCCGGCGGCTTGCGTCCATCGGGTTGAGGAAAACCAAACGAAACCGTGGCCTGCCATGAGCCGAAATCAATCTCCTGGCGCGACCCGCCCGACTCCTCGACAGAGGTCTTGAGTTTTCCATCGAAGTTCCACTGAGCGATTTCGTTGCTCATGGGGCCGAGCAGAGCGAAGTTGCGCGCATGAGCTTTAGGAATCTCGCTTCCGGGGATATCGCCGTCGGGGTGGTCGATTCCAAATGGGGAAAAACCGATTGCGCCGTCTCCGAGAGCATAGAAGAGGAACTTGGCAAAATCGTCGCTGCGTCCCGTTTCCGGAATCCACACCGGATTATCGGGTCTGGCGTAGGCGTGCAGCACGTCGCGATAAATACCAGACTCGCTGTTGTAGATATCAGGACCAATCATGTCGATGGCCGGAGCCAACGTGCGCCAGAGCCCGACGTACTTTTGCACTGCTCCGCCGCTGGGATATTGAATTCCTGGAATGGCCATGCGCCTCTCCGGCAACTCAGCAGGCGGGTAACTCAGCCATACATTGATATAGAGCGGAATCGCAAACTCGGCTTTGCCAGCCGCGGCGATTTCATTTACATACTTGGCCTGGTGATAAAGCTGAAACATTTCATCCGCGTCTGCTCCAAACACCTGGCTCCATGTGCCCGCAGGTTTGTGCACAATATTCAGTAAGTCCGATGGAACCTGTCCGGCACACTGCGCGTTTGCTGCGGAAGAAAAATCGCGCACGCTGCCGATAATTCCCGATTCGTTTTCTACCTGCACCAGCAACACCGTGTGCTCCGCCTGGTCCAAAGCTTTCAGGTGACGCATTAAGGCAACGAACGCCGTTTTGTCCGCCTGAAGGGTCGCTCGTGAATTGGCAGTAAGTACGTCGATCGGCTCTCCATCTTTGTTGATCACGCGAGGGAATCGTTTGGTGTCGTTCTTCACCCAATCGGGAACGTAATGCATGTTTCCGTTCTTCCAGGTCCCGAACCACAGCAGGACTACATGGAGATTGTGCTCGCGCGCCCCCTTGACGATTGCATCGACATTCCCGAAATCGAACTGACCTTCTCGCGGCTCCATTTGCTCCCAGTACACCGGCGCCTCGACGGTGTTGGCGTGCAGCTTGGCAAGCGAGTCCCACACCTGCGGCAGCTCGGAAGGCCAAGCGCTAGAGTTGTGAACCTGACCGCCCAAAATGAAATAAGGATGACCATCGACCAGCAACGCCCAGCGACCATCTTTCTGGATTACGCGAGGCGCTTCCGCTGCTTGCAGGAATGCACTCGTGGCGATCAAAACAGTAAGAAAAAAGAGCTTGGAGTATGTGCGCACGTTCTGACCTCGCGCGCACACTATATGCGTCCCTGATGAACGTGACAACGATTTCTGTCCGATCAGAACGTGAGATTCGGGGTGCGAAACGAAGCTTTCGAGTGCGGAGCCGCGGAACGGCGGCTTCAGTTAAAGCAAAGATGCCGCGTCAAGCCAAGGCGCTACCGAGAGACACTGCCAACGCTTGCTCGTCGGCGGCAAAGACAGTTCTTAGGTCGAGCAGCAGACGATCGGCTTCAATGCGGGCAATAACGGGTGGAGACTCCTTTCGCAACCTGCTCAACAACTCCTCAGAGCTATATCGTTGAGAGGAAACAGAAATGATGAACGTCGGCAGAGTCGCCGTCGGCGCCGTTCCTCCCCCGATGACCGACTCGCCTTCAATCACCTGAAATTTGCATCCGGCGACTGGGTTGAGTTCATGCACAAAGTTCTCGGCGCGACTGCGAATCTCATCAGCCGGAGCGTAGATCATCTGCAAAGTTGGAATCGCCGCATAATCTTGACGAATGTAAGCGAGGAGAGTGGCTTCGAGCGCGGCATACGTGAGTTTGTCGACGCGCAGTGCCCGGAAGAGAGGGTTTGACCGCATTCGCTTTACCATTTCTGGCCGCCCTGCAATTACGCCGGCTTGGGGACCGCCAAGAAGCTTATCCCCGCTCACACAAACGACGTCAATACCTGCCGCCAACGCCTCATTCAGACCGTACTCGCCCTGCACGCCTGCTGACGCGAGGTTCACCAGCAAACCGTTTCCGAGATCTTCCATAACGGGAATGCGGTGCTTGCGTCCTAATTGCGCTAACTCCGCTGAAGAAGGCTGCTCCGTGAAACCGATCATCGCGAAGTTCGAGCGATGAACGCGGAGCAGCAGGCGCGTGTTCGGTGTGATTGCCTTTTCATAATCGGAAAGACGCGTGCGGTTGGTGGTGCCAACTTCGCGAAGCAGAGCGCCAGACTTCGCCATGACCTCCGGCACGCGGAAAGAGCCGCCGATCTCCACCAGTTCGCCGCGCGACACAATTACTTCACCGCCTTCAGCGAGCGTATTCAGCGCAAGCAGAACCGCGGCCGCGCAGTTGTTTACAACGATCGCTTCGAGCTTGGGCTCGCTGATCTTTCCTTCTGCAGAGGCATTGGCATCGAGCAGGCGCTCGAAGAGTCGCTGCACATGAACATCACGCTTGCCACGCTCTCCCGAATCGAGATCAAATTCCAAATTGGAGTAAGCCGAGGCGATGTTGACGAGGTGATACAGAGCCTCGCGGGAGATCGGTGCGCGTCCCAGATTGGTATGGAGGATTACGCCGGTCGCATTGATGACCTTTTGGAGCGAATAGCCGAGCGACCGTCGCAACTCGCGCTCGACTGCTTCGGGAATGCCATCGATCGCAAGCTGGGCTCGGCTCTCATCGATACTGCCGGAGCTGAACTCCTTGCGGAGACGATCGAGAACGGTGCGGACCGCGTCAGCAGTAGCCACGCGGCCCTCGCGTTCGAGTGACTCGCTAATTGCGGAGGAACGAAGAAGTTCGTCCACCGACGGAAGCTGCCGCAGCCAGTCCGTTTTCTTTATTGTCACTCCCGTATTTCACCAGATGCTTTCCTTGCGAAGCAATGGGAAGCACCTTTTCCAGCTTGCTGCGATGGCGGCGGCTCATCTTGAGCTGCGATCCATCTTGCAGAACCAGGAGGTAGTCGCCGCGCTGCAGAGCGTGCGATTCCTTCACCCGATCTAAGTTCACGATGGTGCAGCGATGCACACGTCCGAACCTCTGCGGATCGAGCCGCTGCTCAATCGCGGCTATGGTCGAGCGAATACGAAACACTTGTCCGGCAGAATGAATATGGACGTAATTGGCCGCGGCGGAGAGATAGTCGATGTCCGCTACGGTCTGTAGAAAAATTCGGCTCTGCGACCGAATCACGATCTTCTTGGGGTACTCGCGCGGGACTTCCGCTGACTGCATTCCGGGAGCCTGCACACAGGGCGAAACAGTAGCCATACACTCCTCAATGCGGGTTGAATTCGACAACAAACTCCTCGGCCGCGCGATGCGCGAGCCCTGGTTGGAACGGCACGATCGAGGAGCTGGTTTTCTATCTGCTTAAACCTCGGAAGCAGGAGGTTTCATCCAGAAAAAAAAGGCTGTCGGCTCCCGGCTGTCTGCTTTTGGCCAAAAGCCGGTTCCCGGGTTCTGTCCCCATCAGTTCTTTTCTCAATGACTCCGTGTCGGTGGGTGGAACGGCAGGCAGGAGCAACCCAGTGGTAATCAGGTGTTTCCCTCGTATAACTAAGAACCTGACCAATTTAGGGCTTACGATGATTGTGGTAACGTTAGCCCAATTTACGGATTCCGCGCTGATCGTGTGTCAATTTTGGGCCTCGGTCCGACACCTCTGCGCGGCATGGCTGCCCATCGACTATGGCTCTGGGTTTTACATTCAATAAGGCGAAAATCCTCAGCGCGGCTGAGAAGTACGTCCAGCAAGGCAAGCTGCAGAACGCAATCGCCGAATACGAAAAGGTTTCGAAGCAGGATCCGAAGGACCTGACCGTCCTGAACACTATCGGCGACCTATACGCCCGCCTGGGCCGCAGCGACAAGGCCACGGAATTCTTTAAGAAAGTTGGAGATGCATACGCCTCCGATGGCTTCGTGGTGAAAGCCATCGCTATGTACAAAAAGCTCACCAAGCTGGGCGCAACCACGCCGGACGCCATGGTCCGCCTCGCCGATCTGTACAGTCAGCAAGGCCTTTACAACGATGCGCGCACGCAGTACATGGCCGTAGCCGATCAATATCTCAAGAACAACGACAAAGAGAACGCTGCCGGCATTCTGAAGAAGATGCTGGATCTCGATCCCGAAAACGCTGCGATGCAGACCAAGGTCGCAGATCTGTACCAAAAGCTGGGCAGGAATCAGGAAGCGCTGGACATTTACTTTCATTCCGCGCAGGCGCTGTTTCAGCGCGGGTCCATGGCAGACGCCGAAGATGCGCTTCGGCACGTTCTGAAAATTAATCCCAAGTACGAACCTGCTCTGCTTCTGCGCGGACAAATGGCCGCAGCGTCGGGAAAATCCGAGGCCGCCATCGCCAATCTGGAAAAAGTGCAGGACCTCGATGCACGCCCAGACGCTCTACGACCACTGCTGCAGGCATATCTGACCAACGGTGAGTTCGATAAGGCTGAGCCGATCGTCGACAAACTGCTGACTGCCCACCATGACTCTTCCGTTGTTGCTACTTATTCCGAGGCCTTGCTCGCCGGCAATCGCTCTGATTTGGCGGTAGCGTTCTACGAAAAGTATGCGGACAAGTTTCTTGCAGAGAACAAGCAGGAGTTTCTCGAGAAGCTAACGGGGCTAGTCTCCAAAATTAAGGAGAGCGAGACGTCGTTGCAGTCGATGCTGGTTCTGCTGCGCAAGTCGGATGCTCCTGCCCATGCGATTCGCGAAGTGCAGGAGTTGCTGGCTAATGTTTATGTGCAGCATGGTGAGCTGCGGGCCGCTGCTGATCTGTATCAGGAACTCGCGCAAGCTGAGCCGGAGAATCCGCTCCACGAGCAGAATTACAAACAGATCATCTCCCGCATGGGGACAGACTCGGCGACTCGTGAGCTGTCCAGCGAAGAAGCCGGACAGGCTCTAATGCTCGATGAGCTCGAAGGCGCGCCTGCAGTTGTTCAGGAGTATTCGCGCGATGTGGTGGAGGAGATCACCTCCGCCCTCACTGATTCTGAGCTCTTCGCCAGCTACAACGTCCCTGACAAGGCGGTCGTTCCTCTGGAAAAGGTCCTCGCGAAGGCGCCGAATGACGTGCGCGTTCGCCAGCGCCTTGCGGCGTTGTACGCTCGGCTGGGCCGTTTTGCCGATGCCGCCGCGTGCTGTCAGGTGTTGTCGGAAGTTCATGGTGTCGCCGGCAATACCGACCAGGCGAAACAATTCCGAGATATCGCGGCACGATACGAGCAACAAGCCGGAGGGGCCGCACCAAGCGCGGCCGTGACTCCTGTTGAAACTCCTGTTGTTCCTGCAGCAATCGAAGTAGTGCCGGTTGAACCGATTCCATTCCAAGCCTCATCGGTAGTCAATGTCGAGGTTCAAAAAAACCCCGCACAAGCAGCTGCGGCGGAATTTGACGTTGCTGCTTCGGCGCCGGTTCAAGACGTGCCGGTTCGCACCGAACCTCCTGCCGCTCCTCAGGCCGCGCTGGCCGAAGCCGATCACGGTGAATGGGAGGACATGCTGACCGTCGAAGCTCCTGCCGCTTCCGTGCAGGAAGTTACAGCGCAAGATTCTCCCGACGAGATCATCGAAGAGGCTCGCTTTTATATCAACCAGGGCATGTTTGCGGAGGCAAAAGCGGCCATTGCGCGTCTGGAGTCGAGCGCGCCGAACCATCCGGCTCTTGCCGAGCTGCGCGAAAAGTCAAAGCCAGTTGAAGCTCCTGCGCCAGCCGCATCTGCAGCTTTAGAAGCCACGCCTGCAAAACCGGTAAAGGCCGCACCGGCTGTTGTTCAGGCACCAGAAATTCGAAAACCTGCAACGCCGCAAGGTCCTCCACAGCACGAGGAAGACGATGTATTTGCAGATCTTCTGGCCGATCCGATTGCGGCAGAAGCTCCAAAGACAGCGCAGAAGCCGGTTATCTCCCCTGCTCCTGCGAAGCCGAAGACCGCAGCGGCTGCCGTATCTGCGTCGCAACGACTGGTCACAGACGATCCGCTTTCCGGCATGCTCTCCGATTTAGAAGATGCGCTTGGCGACATAGCCCCACCGGCGGCACCGAGCAAGCCCGCGGCAGCTGTCGCCAAAGCGCCAGCCCCTCGGGTACCAGAGCCTCAGCCCGTCGCAGCATCGCCCGCCTCACAGCCGGTTGCACACGCTACGTCGGCTGCTGTCGGCGACGAAACCAGTTCTATGCTTTCCGATCTCCTACACGAGTTCAAAGAGGAGATTGAGGAGCCGGTCGCAGAAGCCGATGATCCCGAGACGCACTACAATCTCGGCGTCGCCTTCCGAGAAATGGGGCTGCTCGACGAAGCGATTGGGGAACTGCAGAAGGTCTGCCGCTCCCTCGACAATGGACATTCATTCTCGCAGCCAATCCAGGCCTACACCTGGCTGGCACAGTGTCTGGTGGACAAAGGCGCTCCGCAGGCCGCGATCCGCTGGTATGAACGTGCTCTGGGAGTAAAAGGCATTAACGACGACAGCCGCCTCGCTGTCTACTACGACATGGCGAACGCCTTTGAGTCTGCGGGCAACAAGAAGGCGGCTCTCGACAACTTCATGCAGGTATACGGCTCGAACATCGACTACCGAGACGTCGCCGATCGCATCCGCAGCCTGAGTAAGTAGATGCTCTACAATCAGAGCTATGGATCGCGAGGCCAAGGTTCTGAATTTTCCGGCAGCAACATCGCGGGACGGGAACCTCGCTGCCAAGACGGAGGGACCGGTGGCCACTGAATCTCAGGCACCGAATGCTCTGGTTTCCGCTGCCTCGTCCGAAGCACCACCACCGATCTGGATGCAGCGCATCGCCATCATCAGCACCGTCATCATCTGCTGCTGGATCGGGTTCATCCTCGCAGCGCTTCCATGGCTACCACAATGGACAGAAAACAGCCTCATTAGTGACTTTCCCAACGTGCGCTGGCTAGTTGGAACAGGATTCGTCCGCGGCCTGGTGACTGGCATCGGGGTCCTCGACCTCTGGATCGGCCTCTCGGAGGCCGTTCACTATCGCGACCGGCGCTAAGTGTTGTCCCGCCGATCCATCCTGTAATCTTGAACTCCTGAATTTTTCCTACTGACGTTCATCCCATGACAAAAGACGACAAACCGATACTGGCCAAAGCGCCGTTAGCTTATGAAAATCCTGCATTTCTGAACAGTCCGGAGGGACGCGCGCTGCGCATTCTGGCCGAGTACTCGGAGCCGCTGGCCCGTTTCCGCCGTGAGCGCATTCAGGACACGGTCGTATTCTTCGGCTCCGCCCGCTTTGCGAATCTGCATTCGGCCGAGCATGACCTGCATTTGCTGGAAAAACCCGGCGCGGCAACCCCCGCTCCTGAGCACGAACAACCGGCTACGCTCGACGGAGCGCTGCATGGACGCGAGAGCTCCCTGAAGCTCAAGCGGGCCAAGGCAGCCGTGGAAATGGCGCGCTACTACGAAGACGCACGGCGGCTCGCATTTTTGCTGACGAAATGGTCGATGAAGCTGCACTCGAAGCGCCATCGGTTCGTGGTCACTTCGGGGGGCGGTCCGGGAATTATGGAAGCAGCTAATCTCGGCGCCAGTGAGGCCGGGGGGAAGACCATTGGCCTGAACATTCGGCTTCCTTTCGAGCAGTTCCCCAATCGGTACATCACTCCGGAACTGAATTTCGAGTTCCACTACTTTTTTATGCGCAAGTATTGGTTCGCGTACCTTGCGAAGGCACTGGTGATTTTCCCGGGAGGTTTCGGAACACTCGACGAGCTGTTCGAAATCCTGACACTGGCACAGACCGAGAAGCTGGCGAAAAAAATCATCGTACTGATCTATGGCCGCGAATATTGGAATCGTGTGCTAAACCTCGACGTACTCGTCGACTCGGGCACCATTTCTGCGGAAGACAAGGATCTCTTTTGTTTTGTCGATACACCGGAAGAGGGCTTTGAGAAACTCCGAGAGGGCCTAACCAAATATCACCTTCAAGCTCAGCAACTGCCCGCAGAACGAGAACGCGAAGACGGCAAAGAGCACGGCGAGTTTCCAGAGATCGC
>CAYZHX010000050.1:3457-11896 GCA_964476905.1 uncultured Terriglobales bacterium | reverse complement strand
AGTATGCGACTCGGCAACCGCGTTAGCTTCGGCGGCCGTGAGCAGAGACTCTTCTCGCTTGCCCTCCTTCCGAATCGCTGCATAGAGCTCACCACGCCCGGCATCGAGCAGGGCCATTCTGTCTTCTTTCGCGCCCGCCGCCGCGAGAAGAACCTCGAGCGAAGTTACGGCCGCGATTGGAATGCCCAGAACTTCGGCAAGTCCTTTGACTGCGGTAAGTCCAACTCGCAATCCGGTGAACGATCCGGGGCCCGTGACTGCGACGAGGGCCTCTAAATTTCTAGCAGTGTAGCCGTGCTTCGCGAGCAGGTCGGAGATTTGCGGGATCAGTTCTGCTGAGAATGTACCTCCTTGAATTGACGTGGATTCGATGATTTCGGTCTGGTCGCCGCCACGGGCGAGCGTGATTCCGCCGCGACGGCCTGAGGTATCGATCGCGAGCAGCAGCATTAGACGGCGGAAATTGGATCCTGGCAGAGTTCGAGCAGCACGCCTCCAGTTACAGATGGATGAACGAAGACGTAGAGGTGTCCGCCGGCTCCAACTTTGATTTCATCTGAAATGAGGCGCACACCTTTGCGCTTAAGCTCCTCGAAAGTGGCGGAGATGTCGTTGACGTGGACAGCGACATGATGCAGGCCTTCACCCCGTTTGGCGATGAATTTGGCGATTACCGAGTCGTCAGATGTTGCTTCGAGTAGCTCGAAGCGTGTTTCGCCCACCGGCACCATCGCCGCGCGCACCTTCTCGTGCTCGACAACTTCCTCTCCAACAACTCTCATGCCGAGCTGTTCGTAAAACTTGCGCGCTTGCGCAATGCTTTTCACGGCAATTCCAAGGTGGTCCACGTTAAACATGCTTTTCCCCCGCGCTCGCGCCGAAGCTGCTCACCAGTTCTTCCACTAGCGTATACGGGTCGCGTTGGTGTTCGGCGATTTCACGCGCGTACCGACTAAGATGCTCGGAGTCGAGCCGCTCGTGCATCACGCGATCGAGCAGCGCCTTTCGCAGCATCTCGATTAACCGCTCGCGCCAATTGCTCACTTTCTTTTTCAGCACGAGGTTCTTCTTCTCAAGATACTCGCGATAGCCGGAGATCGTCTTCATCAGATCAGGAACGCCAGTTCCATCGGTCCCAACGGTTTTCACGATGGGAGGAGTCCAATCATCGCGGCGGATCGCCAGCGTCTGCATCGCGCGAATCTCGCGCTCAACGCGGTCTGCGCCTTCGCGATCACTCTTGTTAATGACGAAGACGTCGGCGATCTCCATAATGCCCGCCTTGATCGTCTGCACATCATCTCCCATTCCGGGAACGAGGATTACGACCGTGATGTCCGCAAGACGGACTATGTCGATCTCATCCTGACCGACGCCCACCGTCTCGACTAGAACTACGTCCTTGCCGGAGGCATCGAGCAAGGTGGCAACATCCGCCGTGGCTGGAGCAAGTCCACCCAGGAATCCTCGTGTCGCCATACTGCGGATGTAAATTCCCGTATCGGCATGATGAGCCTGCATGCGGATACGATCTCCGAGGATCGCGCCGCCCGTGTACGGACTCGTGGGATCGACGGCAATAATGCCGATTGTCTTTTCCTGCTTGCGGTACTCGCGCGCTAGTTGATCAACGAGAGTGCTTTTGCCGGAACCAGGAGAGCCCGTCAGGCCAATGACCGTCGCATTTCCGCTGTACGGGAACAGGGCCTTCATCAATCGAATCGCTTGCGCAGAGTTGTCTTCAATCGCAGTAATTGCCCGAGCAAGAGCGCGGACATCGCCCGAACGAATGCGCTCAACAAAAGAATCCAATGCTGATGCGCTTTTTTTGTCGGTATCGGCAGGAACGGGCATCGCGAACAGGACAGTGTATAAGAGGCGTGCTTAGCCGCCCGGAGCTTAGAAGCTGAGCATCTCAGTAGCTCTTCAACAGCTGTCGCGCGATCACCAATCGCTGGATCTCGCTGGTGCCTTCGCCGATGGTGCAGAGCTTTACGTCGCGATAGTACTTTTCCGCAGGATAATCTTTGATGAAGCCGTAGCCGCCGTGGATCTGAACGCCTTCGTTGGCGCAGCGAACTGCCACTTCACTTGCATACAGCTTGGCCATCGAAGACTCTTGCGTAGTCTTTAGTCCGGCATCCTTCATCGACGCTGCGCGGAGCGTGAGCAGGCGCGCGGCATCGATCTCAGTTGCCATATCCGTAAGCTTCCATTGGATTGCCTGAAAATCGCTGATCGGTCGACCAAACTGCTTGCGTTCTTTTGAATATTTGAGCGCAGCTTCAAACGCCCCTTGCGCGATGCCGAGCGAAAGCGCAGCGATCGAAATTCGGCCGCCATCGAGAACGCGCATGGCATCGATAAAGCCATCACCTTCTTTGCCGACCAGATTCTCGGATGGGATCACGCAATCTTCAAAAATGAGTTCCGCTGTATCACTGGCGCGGAGGCCGAGCTTATTCTCTTTTTTCCCCGGACGAAAACCTTTTGTGTCTTTGTCGACCAAGAACGCGGAGAGCCCGTGAGTGCCCGTAGTTTTATCAGTCACCGCGATGATTACCGCCACATCCGCGTAGTGGCCGTTGGTAATGAATGTCTTAGTTCCGTTCAACACCCAGTTTCGTCCGCGACGTACGGCGGTCATACGGGCGCTGCCGGCATCCGAGCCAGAGCCAGGCTCGGTCAGTCCCCAGCAGCCAATAAATTCTCCAGATGCCAGTTTGGGAAGATACTTGCGCTTCTGCTCTTCGTTGCCGGCGACGTAGATATGGTTGGAACAGAGCGAATTGTGGGCGGCAACGATAATGCCGACGGATCCGTCAACCCGCGAGAGCTCTTCGACGGCAATAACATAGTCCACGTAGCCGAGGCCGGCGCCGCCGTATTCTGGCGGGAAAACTACGCCCATCAACCCCATTTTTCCGAGCTGCTTGATGACCGAAAGCGGGAACTCCGATTTCTCGTCCCACTCCATTACGTGTGGCCGAATCTCAGACTCAGCAAACTCGCGTACGGAGCGCTTAAGCTGCTCTTGCTCTTCTGTGTACTGAAAGTCCATGGATACCTAACTGTGTATCAAAACTCCGTTAAGGGCAAAACAAGTGAGCATATCACGCAATAATCGTGGGGCTTTCGTCGTGGTCCCAGGAAGTAACCGGTGCTCTCGTGCACTTAGCCTACAATGCTAGTAACGAAGTAATTAACGTGAAAACCAGCGTTTTTGAGATTTTCAAAATTGGGATTGGCCCGTCCAGTTCGCATACGGTAGGACCTATGCGCGCGGGCAGAGACTTTGTTTCTCGCATCTTTTCGAGTGGTCGCCTACCCGACGTCACGCGACTAAGTACCGAGTTGTTCGGTTCGCTCGCTCTAACAGGTAAAGGTCATGCCACCGATCGCGCCGTGATTCTGGGATTGCTCGGCGAAGCTCCTGATCAAATTGATCCCGCAAGAATCGATTCGCTTGTAGCAGAAGTTCGCGACACAAGAAAGCTGAACCTGCTCCATCGACGCACAATCGATTTCGACGAGCCTCACGATCTGGTGTTTCGAACCACCGAAACTTTGCCAGGACATTCCAATGGAATGCGCTTCACCGCGTTCTCTGGTGACGGTGGCGTATTAGACACACAGATCTACTACTCCATCGGCGGTGGATTCATCAGCAAAGAGGGTGAAGAGGGCACTCAATCTGCAGCATCTTCGAAGAGGCCAGTCCCATTTCCGTTTTCGAGTGCCGCCGATCTTTTGCGCATCGGCGATGAAACTGAATTATCGATTTGGGAAATTGCGCTGGAGAACGAAAAATCCTGGCGACCGGAATCCGAAATTCGCGAGCGTTTGAATCAGATTCATTTCACGATGGAAGCCTGCATCGATCGCGGGCTGCGCACCGAGGGAATTCTCCCCGGTGGTCTCAAAGTTCGCAGGCGCGCTCCGCGTCTGTTTCAGAAGCTCAGTGGAAGACCAACTGCCGACCCACTAGCGCCCATGGATTGGGTGAACGCCTTTGCCATGGCGGTAAACGAAGAGAACGCCGCTGGAGGCCGCATTGTTACCGCACCCACAAACGGCGCTGCTGGAATCATTCCTGCTGTCGCGCGCTACCATCTGCTTTTCACGCCCGGCGCACAGCCCGAAGATATCTTTCGCTATCTGCTCACTGCCGGAGCGATCGGAATTCTCTATAAAGAGAATGCCTCCATTTCAGGAGCGGAAGTTGGCTGTCAGGGCGAAGTTGGCGTTGCGTGTTCGATGGCCGCCGGCGGACTCGTTGCCGCTCTCGGCGGCACAAATCGTCAAGTGGAATACGCTGCCGAGATCGGGATGGAGCACAATCTCGGCATGACTTGCGATCCTATCGGCGGACTGGTGCAGATTCCCTGCATCGAGCGCAACGCAATGGGTTCCGTGAAAGCAATTAACGCCGCGCGCATGTCGATGAGCGAGACAGGAGAACACAAGGTTTCGCTCGATCAGGTGATCGAAACCATGTACCGCACTGGGCAGGATATGCAATCGCGGTACAAAGAAACCTCCCTTGGCGGACTCGCGCTCAACATTATCGAATGCTGACGAGTGCTACCGCGGACGCTGGCACTACGCTTCCCTCAGAACAGCTTCGGCTCGCCATAGATCAGCTGGCCATCGACCAATCGCGCTTCGGCCATGAGCTTATGCGGACGCGCAGGCTTTTCGTTATCGATGTGCAGCACCTCGTGTCCGTGTGCCGCTAAGAAGTCCGAGACCAACATGCGGTGACAACGGAAGTACACCCGTTCGGCGCACATGATGGCCGTGGGACCGTTGACTGCAAGCCGCAGCAACTCATCGATTCCATTCTGAAACTCGGATGTGAGCATGTAATCCGCGTAGTTGCGAAAGGAATCATTTCGCAACCCTGTGTTGGGCGAATCTTTCGTCTGCCGTTTCCGTCTGCCGCCCAGTGCGGACATCCAGACGTAAGAGATTCCCGCTTCAGGAAGAGCTTTCTCCAGGGACTCGCGATTGAAGTGAGGCAGCCGGCGCGACATTGGAAATGCGCGGATATCGACCAACGTTTTGATTCCATGCGCTTTCAATGCAGAGATGAGCTCCGGCAGCTCTCTCGTGGAATGTCCAATGGTATAGATGGTGGCCACTGGCTGAAATTTTCGGACTGAGACTTAGCAATTTTGGGCAGAGCGCACCCGCGCTTGCCTAGCCGCCGCTCAGCAGCTTTTTCACTGTCTCGCTTACAACTTTGCCGTCCACGCGAGTGCCTTGTGCCGCGAACTTGGCCATCGCGGTCTTCATTACAGTCCCCATGTCTTTCATCGTGGGCGATCCCATTTCGGAAATGGTCGCACGGACGACAGAGGTGATCTCTTCTTGGCCAGCGGCTTTGGGCATATAGCCTTCGATAAGCCCGATCTCGGCAGCTTCTTTGTCCGCCAGGTCTTTGCGTCCGCCTTTGGTGAACTGCTCGACCGAGTCTTTGCGCTGCTTGATCAGAGTGTTCAGAACCGCCATCGACTCCTGCTCGTCCAATGGGGCGCGTTTATCGATCTCCTTGTTCTTCAGCGCGCTCTTCACCATGCGCAGAGTGCTTAGGCGATGCTCGTCGCGCGCTTTCATCGCCACGGTGATGTCTTGAGTAATGCGTTCCGAAATGGTCAAGGAGGAGCTCCGGTAACAAGGAGGTGCGAAATCTCACTCCAGTATATCGAGACGCGAACGCGGGGCCGGGCTTCAGATCCGGACAAGGGCTGTAAACTCAGGCTTATTGCATGGACCTCTGAGCTCTGGTTGCGTGAACCGACGGGCTTCCACCACCGCCCAAATCTTCGAACCGGGTATTCATGATCGGATATTGTTTCCAGTCCTTGTAGTCGAAGTGCCACCATTCATTCGGATAGATAGAGAAGCCTTCCGACTCCATTGCGCGGCGCAGAATCGCTCGGTGCTGACGCTCCTGGCCGGTGCCGCCGGAATAATCGGCGAATGCGCGCTGCGTCATTTCGTCATAAACGCTGGGCATGGAGACTTCGCGGCCGGTTTTTAGATCGTAGATGCTGAGGTCGACGGCACAGCCACGATTGTGTTTCGAGCCGGTAGCGGGATCGGCGACGAAGATCTTCTTGTCGTCGGGGGTAGCATCCCAAAACATTTTTGTCACATACCAGGGACGATAGGCATCGTGAATTACGACTCCGTATCCTTCCGTGTGCAGCTTCTGGTTGGCCCGCGCCAGCGCCTCAGCGGCAGGACGTTGTAAGAATGCCCGCGCTTGCGAGTACATTGGCGTGCTCAGGAAGTTGTCTTTGGTCGCGTAGCGGATGTCGAGCTTAATGGTTGGGTCGAGTTTCACAAGCTCTACAAGATCGGGATTCCTGAATTGCCCCGGTTCCGCAGGAGGCGTGGCGCGTAGAGCTGCTGCGCGAAGCTCTTCGATGGGGTGCTGAGGTTTGAGGTGGAAAATTCCGTTGCTGATCTCCTGCGGCTCGATTTTCGCTGCGTGAAGCAGAGTTCCGCAGGAGGTCAGCAAAACTAACGCGAGAATCCATTTGGGGGATTTCATGGCCCAGGCGCTCCCTCTGGCAAATAAATACTCCGAAATCATCCCAAAGGTTTCAATTAATTTTTGATGTCCTCCGCCTCGCCACCACCCGAAGAAGATGGTGCCGCACTGGTGCCGGAACTATCGAGGATAATGGCCGGAACCTCTTGCTGGCGAACAAGCTGGTTAAAGTTAGCGAGATCGGCCTTAACCAATTCGTCCCATTTCGCGACTTGCTGATCGCTGCGCTGTTTGAGCAAGTCGAAGACTTCGAACGATTGCTGCGTGGGCGCTGCATCAGCGCTGGAGACTGAGCCCGCCAGCGCGACGAGTTCGTTGTTCAAACGGATGGGATAGTTCAGCACGTCCTGGCTGCTCTTCGCCTTTGACTGGATGAGAGCGTCCTGAATCGGATCGATTTTCTGGATCAACGCCTTGGCCGCGCCGCGAACGGCTTTGCCGTGATCATCCTTCGGCAGACGTTTTTCGAGATCGTCGATCTGCTTCTTCACGCTATTCATCTGGTTGATGGCTTCATCAACCTTGCTGACCTGATCGCGAATCTGCAGCAACAGATCGAATTGCTTCTGCAGATCAGCTTGTTCCACTTTGATACGTGGGTCTCCTTTAACTTCGAGCGGCTGGGTGAACGACTTTCCACGGACCGTCAGCCGTACCTGATAGTTGCCCGGCACAGCCACCGGACCGCTGTTGCTTCCACCCCACAGGATCGCACCGGGGACTTTGGTGGAATCCTCGTAGCGCATGTTCCACACAAAACGGTTCAAGCCGGCATTACCTGTTGGGTTCGGCGGAGCCTGGCGCATGAATCCTTCACCGCCCTCTTCGTTTTGGGATTCCGTGATCGTGGGCTGCTTCGGCGGAAATGTCCGAATCACTTTGCCGGAGCCATCGAGAATCTCCAGGGTGACGTGCTCCTCCTTGGGGGCCTCTGCGGGAACTTGCCGCGTTACCTCTTGCTTTTGCGCTTCGGTCTTCGCTCCGGTTGGAGCGTTGCTTTGTGCAGTGCCCGGCTCTCTTGCCGCCGCAGGTTGTTGAGTTGCCGTTGCAGGAGATTCTGTATTAGCGGCACCTTCGCCGCCTTCACCGGGCTTGGGAGGATTCAGAGCCGTTTTGAGCGAGTAATAGATGATCGCGCCACTCGGTGGATTCTGACCTACAGCGGCTCCGCGTCCACCACCACCGCCGAATCCACCGCCAAAGAATCGATATGCCGCCGAGGGTTTGTAAAGAGTTGCATCGGAGTTCGCTTGCGACGGTTGATACTCGCGAAGCGGCGTGATGTCGTCGAGCACCCAGAACGCGCGCCCGTGAGTTGCAACGACGAGGTCGCGGTCTGTTACTGCTAGATCGCGCATGGAACTCATCGGCAAATTCCGCTGCAGCGAGCGCCAGTGCGCTCCGTCGTCGAAAGAGACATACACGCCAATTTCAGTAGCGGCGTAAAGCAAACCTTCGCGCTTGGGGTCTTCGCGAACGGCGCGCACCACCGCGCCCGAAGGCAGATCGCCGTTTACACGTTTCCAGCTCTTGCCGAAGTCCGTAGTCTTGAAGGCGTAGGGAGCCCAATCGTCGCTCTCATGACGATCAACGGCGACGTATGCCGTTCCCGCGTTGAAGTGCCCGGCCTCAATCAGGCTGATGCGGCTGTAGTGGAAAACCGGACCACTCCCGCTCTCGGGCAAATCCTTCGGGGTGACGTCAGCCCAATTCTTACCGCTGTCGGTGGTCACGTGAACCAAGCCATCATCGCTCCCAGCCCATATTGCTCCTGCTTGAACTGGCGATTCGGCGATGGTGTAGACAGTCCCGTAGTACTCGGCGCTGGTGTTGTCTTGAGTGATCGGGCCACCCGACGACTGCTCCGTCTTGGGATT
>CAYZHX010000050.1:0-3357 GCA_964476905.1 uncultured Terriglobales bacterium | reverse complement strand
CCGCTCTCGCAGCCGCCGACCGGATCCCAGTCAGTACGATCAATCCCAAAATGGTTCGTCGCGCTGGCGATGCCGACGCTGGTGTTGTCCTGTTGCGCGCCATAAATGTGATATGGAAACTGGTCGTCGGTGATCACGTGATAGAACTGGGCGGTTGGCTGGTTGTCCTGCGAGGTCCAGTGCTGCCCGCCATCGGTGCTGATGGTTGCGCCGCCGTCATTGGAATTAATGAGCCGCTTCGGATTGGTTGGATCGACCCACAGGCCGTGATTGTCGCCATGCGGCGTTGAGAGCTGTGTGAATGTCTTTCCTCCATCGATCGAGCGATACGTGCCGGTGTTGAGGATGTACATAACATCGGGATTTTGCGGATCGGCGAAGACATGCGTGTAGTACCACGCACGCTGACGGAAGCGATGGTCGTCGTTGATCAGGCGCCAGTGCTCTCCGCCATCATCCGACCGATACAAACCGCCTTTATCGGCTTCGATGAGTGCGTAAATGCGATTCGATTCGGCAGAGACCGCCAGTCCGATGCGCCCGAGAACGCCTGCAGGAAGCCCGTTGCCTTTGATCTGTGTCCACGTCGTGCCACCGTCGGCGGAGCGATAAATTCCGCTGCCCGGTCCGCCGCTCACCATCGAATACGGTGTGCGATACGCCTGCCACAGCGCAGCGTACAGAATGCTCGCATTCGACGGATCGAAGACCACATCGATCGCGCCGGTCTGGTCATCTTTGTAGAGAACTTTCTGCCAGGTCTTGCCGCCATCTGTAGAGCGAAACACTCCCCGCTCGGCGTTCGGTCCATATGCGTGCCCCAACGCCGCGACGAAAACAATGTCGGGATTCTTCGGATGGACGGCGAGTCGTCCGATATGGCGCGTGTCTTCCAGGCCGATAAAGTGCCATGTTTTTCCCGCATCGGTACTCTTGTACATGCCGTTGCCCTGCAGGATGTTGTTGCGAATGCAGGCCTCACCTGTCCCCACATACACGACGTTCGGATCGGATTCGGCAACGGCGATCGCGCCTACTGACGAGAACTTCTCTTTGTCAGACATCGGAGTCCAGAGGATTCCGCCATTCGTCGTCTTCCAGACCCCACCGCCAACTCCGCCGAAGTAATACGTGTTCGGTTCGCCGACAACGCCGGACACAGCGAGGACACGCCCGCCGCGAAATGGGCCGACAAGTCGCCATGTCAGACCCTTGAAAAGAGGATCTTCCTCTTCTTTCTTAGCTTGCTCGGTCGGGGCGCTCTGATTTGCGGCGGCAACGGGCTGCTCGTTTGCCGCCTTCTTTTTTGAATTTTTGGAGGACTTTTGCGAGAAAGAAAACGTGGTGAAAAGAAGTATGCAAGAAATCGCCAGTACACGACGAAACGCAATGCTCATCGGCAGTAGCTCCGTACGGATTTAATTTGGGAGCATCATGCTAAGACTTCGAGGCGAAAAGGGAAAGGGCGGGGAAGAGTGAGAAAAGCAGCGCCGGTGAGGCAGCCGCGCGTTTGCAGCTGCGTTTCTTCATGTTGCGCGCAGCATCGTCAGTGCCCGGAGCCGGCCATTCGGCCATCTCCAGCCCACCGGCTATCGCCGCGGTTCTGTCGCGCAAGTTGGAAATCACACAAGTTTCAACGTGGTGTAAACCTGTCATCCTGAGGCCCTCTTTGCCCGAAGGATCTCCCGCGATGCTTCGGCCTAAATGCGCTGGCATGGCTCTCGCCAAAAGCTCCACGTCCGTGGGCTAGGAGCCTAGAGGGGACACTTCAGTTCGAGACATTCCGGGAGATCCTTCGCGCAAAAGAAGCGCTTCAGGATGACAGACCTGAGAAAGCACCGGCAAAATCACATCAATCCAGCTGATGGAGATATCAACATCACTTCCGCTTCCAGCGCAGCCCGTCTTTGGTGTCTTCCAGGATGATCCCTGAATCAGCCAGTTGCTTGCGAATAGCGTCGGATTTGGCGAAGTCGCGCGCTTTGCGCGCCTGCTGGCGCTCGGCGATGAGCGCTTCGACTTGCGAATCGCTCAGAGTCGCTTCGGTTGCAACTGCGGAGTCATCAACCTTGCCTTCTGCGCGCGCCCATTCCAGAACCTGACGCGTCTTCTCCGCATCATCGTCTGTGAGAACAGCGAATACCTCATCGAACTGATGCAGCGCCTGTTGCAATTCGGGAATGTCGCCGCGGAAGAGCTTGCCGGCATCCCCAGCAGCGTTGGCTTCGCGCACCAGATCGAACATCGCCGCGAGCGCTTGCGCCGTGTTCATGTCGTCTTCGAGCGCGGAGCGCATCTTCTGGCGCGTGGTCTCGGCCAGAGATTTCATTTCGGGATTCGCGCCATCGGGGAAGCTGGCCGTATCGAGCCGCAGCTTGAAATTGCGCAGACGCTCGACTGAATTGGCCGCCTGCTTCAGGCCATCGAAGGTGAAGTTGAGCTGCTTTTGATAAGGCACGGACAACAGCAGATATCGAATCGATGATGCTTTATGTCCTTTCAGCATCAGGTCACGCGGCGTATAAAAGTTGCCGAGACTCTTCGACATTTTCTGCCCTTCGACCAGCAGAAAACGCACATGCATCCAGTACCGGGAAAACGTCTTGCCGGTAGCAGCTTCCGACTGCGCAATCTCGTTCTCGTGATGCGGAAAGATCAGATCCTCGCCGCCGAGGTGGACGTCGAGCGTATCGCCCAGGTACTCCATAGCCATCGCCGAGCACTCGATGTGCCAGCCCGGACGCCCGGGGCCGATCTCCGTATCCCACTTCGCCTCACCCGGCTTCGGCGACTTCCAGAGCGCAAAGTCGCGGACGTTGTCTTTCTCGTATTCGTCTACATCCACGCGAGCGCCATCTGAAATGCCGCTCATGTCTTTCTTCGAAAGCTTGCCGTAGTTGGGAAACTTGGCAATCGGAAAGTAATAAGAACCGTCTTCGACTTTGTAGGCGAAGCCTTTCTGCTGCAGGCGAGCGATGAGCGATGCCATTTCGGGAATGTGCTCGGTAGCGCGCGCGATCTGCTCCGGCTTCTCCAGCGAGAGCATGTCCATGTCTTCGAAGAAGGCTTTCTCGTATTTCGCGGCGTACTCGCGCACGCCGATGCCCTTCGCCGACGAGTTGCGGATGATCTTGTCATCCACGTCGGTGATGTTCATCACGTGGTGCAGCTCGTATCCGCTCTGGCGCAGAAAGCGGCGGAAGAGATCGACAAAGACGAACGTGCGGAAGTTGCCGATGTGCCCGTAGTCGTAGACGGTGGGCCCGCAAGAGTACATGCGGATGCGCTTGTCCTCGAGCGTCTTCAGCTCTTCGACCCGCCCTGAAAGTGTGTTGAAGACCCGCAGCGCCATGCAGT
>CAYZHX010000049.1:0-25553 GCA_964476905.1 uncultured Terriglobales bacterium | reverse complement strand
ATTCCAGTTTCAGGACTCAGATCCAGGCCGCCAGACTGTGAAAGCCTGGATCAATTCTTTCCTCGGTCTTGAGTGACGCCGAGGGTAGCTGCGCTCCTTCAGCGAAGAAAGCTGCACTTAGCATGGCGCATGGTTTTTGGGAGTCACTTTAACAACAGCTTGCCAGCTCTCGGCCAAGTGCTGTCCCTCGATGGTCATTGCCTAGCTCGCTCGCGCAAGTTGTGCGAGGCGCGTCGGCGTTACGAAATAAATTGCCTGTTTTTGTGGTGGGCACTTGCCTTTAGGGCTGTTACGGAACGAAACCAGCAGAATGTCCTGCCGCGAAGGAGACGTTTGGCCGTGTCGTCGAAGAAGGTATCGCTCGCGCGATGACCAGCAGCGTTCCAGCGAACAGCAGGGTGTCGAAGACGAAGTTGATGCCTGTCACGTATTCCGAAACGTCTTTGGCCAGGAACAGATCAGGCCCAAAGAGAACGATGGCAAGGAACGTCATCACGGCGCCGGCACAGGTGGCTGCGAATCTAGCCGTTTTCTTAGAGAGCATGGCGATTCCGAGCGCAGTCAGAATGATTCCGACGAAATACGCAAAAGCGTGCGGCGCGGGGACCCAGGCTGGTGTGTGACGACTATCAGGCACGCCCGGCGAGAACTCAGGATGAACGAAATGGTGGAGCCCGAACACGGTGACCGCGACTGCGCTCCAGAGTCGGGCGATTGTCGCTAGCGTGTTCGCCCACTGCGGCCAGCGCTCTCTCACCTCGTAGGCATACACCGCAAGAGCGCCAATCCCAAACGTGGAATCGCGAAGCAAGATCATCCAAAAGAGCCGGTTTGTGGGCTGCAGTATCACGCCGCGCAGATGCAGCATTGCGACAAAGAGGCCAAACATGATGGCCAGCCAGAGCGCCGACCAGCGGACATATCGTCGGGCAACAAAGCTCAACGCAGCGGCTAAGTGAGCCACTCCTACGAAGTACGCGATAAACACGCGTGCCGGCATCCATTTTGGAACCAATTGAGCGATGGCTCTCGCCGCAGTGAAATGCTCGCCGGCGAATGCTGCTAGCGACGCTGCGACGAATACCGGACCAAGAGCCACGAGTCTAAATTGCGCGCCTAACGGTCCGGCGAGCACATCGCGTCGATAGGTCCAAATGCCTGCGATCAGGAACCCAAATCCCAGTGCCGATGGCCAGAAGGTGGCTGCGGAGATCACGTGTCCTCAAAGTGGTGCATGAATGCTACGCAAAGCTGCGGTGCAAAGTCCATGTTTCGCGAGCCCTATATGCGGAAATTCGTCCGATTTTGCGCAACAAGCAACTGCGGTATCGGGAACGTTCCGTCTGTCACCGCTTCTACGGATTTCTCTATATTTCCTATTATGGGACGAACAAGTCAAGCATGCTTTGAGCGTTCTTGCCATCGCCGGGGCAGTTTCTCACGTCGAGCGCTTCGCACATAGTTCGTAACGTGTTCTGATGTTGGTAGAACTTTTTCGACCGATAGCCGCTGCGAACTCCTGCTCCGACAGCCACAAGAATTACGTGACCACCACCAGCTTCCGTGTCGCCATCGCTACTCTCATCGAAGGTGATAAGAAGTAATCCATCATCCTCGAATTCATTGCTCTGCAGCAGGGGCGTTAGATTCGCCTCGAGCCATTGATCGGCGGCCGCGAGCTTATCTCCGTCGCTGCATGCCGCGCTCGAAGGGCAGTCGTGCGCATCGTGTCGTGCGTTTGGAGCAATGTAGATCAAGTTGGGAAGCGTGCCTTGTTTAATATCTGCTGCGAGCTGATCGAAGGGAACGAGATTTGACGCTTGTGAAGGATCATTCGCAATGTCGGTGAAATATGCAAAAGGGTTGTGATCTTTTTCGTACGGATACACGTTGTACCCGGTATATCCAACCCAAGGGAGCGACTCGGCATATGACTTCCATGTTTTGCCGGCCTTCACCAAATGAGCTGCGATCTCGTCTGCCGTGACACTCCCGTTGAAGTCGCCGCCGGAAACCAAAAACTGTCCCGCTGTCAGTTCAAAGTAATCGCGCAGCGATCCATGTGTATTTGCAAAATATTCAGTCGCGAGAGCGCCTTCGTTGGCGAGGTGATTCAAGAAAGGCATGCGCGGGTTTCCAATGACTTGGCTATATGAATGGTTCTCTTCAACCACTAAAGCCACGTGCCGATGACCTGGAATCGATGAGGTCACATCCACGGTAGCCTGAGCCGACGCGCTTCCCCCTGGTCCGACCGCGGTTAGAACGTACGTTGTGGATTCCGACAACGAAGCTGTCGTGAAGCTGTCTTTAACTGCAAACTGTTGGTTTGGGACCTGGTCGATGCTCACAGAAATCGCGTTCTGAGCTTGCCATGAAATTACGGCGCTTGAGTTCTTGCGAATGAGCGTTTCGGAGCCACCACCGCAGTCCGGTTCAGCTGTCGGACAAACCGCGACTGTAATCGTGGGCGATGATGCGACGACCGTCAGCTCAGCGTGTTCTGCAATCGTTCCGCCTGGTCCGGTTGCGGTAGCTGTGAATGTTTGTGAAGCGCTTGCGGTGATCGTCAGCGATCCGGCCGCAGCTACATTCCCTACGCCGTTATTGATCGTGACAGTAGTCGCATTTGTTGAACTCCAGGTGAGGATCGCCGATCCACCTTGCGGTACCTTGTCTGGTTGGATGAAAAACACAAGAGTTGGTACGGCCGGTGACGCGCTCTGAGTGCTACCAGTGGTGGGGACTGGAACTAAATTGGGAATTCCACGTGCGCAGCCTGAAATCGAAAAGCACAGACCCACTACCAGGAAAAAAAGAGTAAAACGCATTTGCCCAGAGCCCTTCAATTCGGCAGACTGCTGGCCTGCATAGGTCGCGATCTCTGGCCAGAGTCACTGCTCAGTTCGAAGGACAAACAGCAGCTCAGGTTGGCCATCTCGTTGCGCCGCTTTATGCCAGTAAGGACGAAGTGGTCCGATTTGGAAAGAATGGGCAATCGCCAACTCGTTTTCGGTGTACAGACTCGCCCCGATCTAATCGATTGTTTACATGCGAGCTACTACGATGGTGTGGGATTCCGCTCCGATTGAGTCTGCGCCACACGATGGAAAAATGGGGAGCTTAGGAACTCCCCAAAACAGAATCGACAGAGGCGATATGTGAGACCTGGAGGTAAGCTGCTCGTTGAATGTTGCCTCAGCACGAGCATCAGGATTATCTGCAGGCACCCCAAAGAAGATGCGCCGCCGATGCCCCTCAGGGATGCAAAGACTTCAAATAGGTGACCAACTGCCATCGCTGTGGTTCGGGTAATCGACTCCAGGACGGCATTCCATTCTTGAGGCTTCCATTTTTCAGCAGCCACTCCAACTCGCCCGGGGTTGCGTCCTTGACGCGATCGGTATGCAGATTCGGGTGCTTGGAACGACCTTCAGCTTGTTTGCCATGACACGAAGCGCAATTCTGCTGAAACAACCTGGCGCCTGCAGCGACAGCATTTGCATCGTTTGCCAGCGGATTGGACTGTAGACGTGCCTGCTCCGGTACTCTTGTTCGCCACTGACCGTCTCCAACTGCCGCCAGCAGCGTCGCAACGCAACAAGCGACCGTTGTAAGGACCATGATGGAAAAGCGGAATCTGCGCATCAGTGTCCTCGCAGTCTTGTGGCGATCTGGTTTAGCTCATAAGAGATGCCAAATCGGAACAGAAATCCATGACTGTTATCGTTGAGACCTAATCCAGGCGAAACCTTGAAAGTCGTCCCGCTGGGCATGCGCCACTCCACGACAGGCGCGACATAGTGGGAAGTATCGCGCAGGCCAAAGCTGTAGCGATCACCTAGTCCGCCGTACATTTCGCCGCCGGCGGAGAAATTCTCGCGGCAGAAGACGCATGGTTTCGGCCCCGCCCTCAATGCCAGTGGACGGCTTGCGCCCACGGCATATCCGAACTCCCAGGGTTCATTCGCGAGGTTCTTCTCGGCGATGATGTTCTCCGAAAAGTTCCATCCGCGCACGTTGCTCGAAAGAATTAGTTTCAGTTCCGCCTCTCGCTCCTTCTCGCTGCGATCATTTCGTTCGAGGAAGTCCGCGCGTCCGTCATGTCCGACAACCTCGAGCAATGACTTGTCGGCCGAGTTGATGTTCTCGAATTCGACGTAAAGCACCGGATTAATCCAGTGCTCTTCGAGCAGCGGACGAAAACGATTCTCCCAGCGGAAGCCGGTGAATATCGTGCTCTCCTTCGCGGTTGATTGACCATCCAGGTAGAGCTCCGAGGTCCACCAAGCCTTCACCCCATACTCAAACTCCATGGCATTGCCGAGGAAAGCGTTCCCTCCGGTTGGCGATCCAACGACCGACTTCAATCCAACTTCAAGGTTCCCAGGTTCCTCCATCTGATGGGAATAGGTGACGAAATAACTTTCCTGGGCCGAGCTTGTTTCGACCACAAAACAAATTGCTGCCAGGATTGCAGAAACATGCAAAAGCTTTGAGAAGAAATGAATCATTGCGATCTTGTTGTCTTTACTCCATCAAGGCGTCTGCAAGGTTGAACGCTGATGCAACTCAGTTGCGTTTCCATTGCGACGATAATGAAATTGAAATTCATTTTCAACAAGCCAGTCAAGCATTTGAGCCACAGATTCGGTTGCAACTTCACGCGCTTTTTTATGTTCGAGGAAATGCGGGACAGCCTGACTTGCTCGATTTAGAAAGTTACCTTCGCGGAAAGTGGGGCAGATCAGGCTGTCCCGCTTCGTTCAAAAGCAGAAACACTGAACGAGACGGTGGCATTTCCTGAGTAAGGCATTAGCCCAGAATTTGTTGCCTCTTGCTCCCTGACTTCCTGACTCTCAGTTGGCGGCGACTATCACTCGTGTCGCAGCGCAGTCATGGGATTCAAGCGGGCAGCGCGAAGTGCCGGCCAAAAACATGCCACTAGACCGGCTGTCACAAGAATAAGAACCACCAAGCTGAAGGACACCGGATCGAATGGAGAGACTCGCCAGACCTGCTCGCGAATCAGTCGGGCTGTGGCCAGGCTCCCCAGTAGGCCAATGCATGCTCCCGCAATTAAGAGTTTAGCGCCGTCGCCCAGGATCGCTCCTGCAACGTGGCGGAACTCGGCCCCGAGAGCGATGCGAACGCCGATTTCATGTGTGCGTGTGGAAACCAGATGCGACATCAGCCCATAGACTCCTACCACCGCGAGCAACAGGCCCAGGCCGCCGAAAGTGGCGAACAGTGCCAAATTGAAACGCGGCTGCGACATCAGATTCTCGCTCAGCGCGGCCTCCATCGTTCGCACGTCCGTCACCGGCTGATTGGGATCGAGGGAAGCGATCTGGTTCCTGACTTCTGCCACCGCCGCCGACGGATCTCCCTGCGTGAGCACCATCACGCGGCTTGCGCGTCCGAGAAAGGTGAACGGAATGTAGAGCTCGGGAGTAGTCTCGCCGCCGCCCTGCCATCCCCAATCGAGCGTGTCTCTCACCACGCCGACGATTTGGAAGGAGTCCTGCGATGAATTAACAGGCGGAGACTTGAGATCGGGAATGCGGACCACACGGCCGAGCGGATCGCGTCCGCTGAAGTAGCGACGAACGAAAGCCTGATTCACGAGCGCGAATGGGCGTTGGGTTTGAACGTCCTCCGTGGTGAACAGGCGGCCACTAAGCAGCGGAATGCCGGTAACGGTGGTGTAGTCGGCATTGATCTGATGGAACATGACGCGCCGGCGATCGGTCTGCGAGCTTCCGTCCACGTCGATCGACATGCGCCAATTTCCGAACGGGTGCATGGAGGTGTTGAGGCCAACCGCTTCTACTCCGTGGGCCGCCTGCAGGTGTTCGAGAAGTTGCTGGAGGAATTGATCGCGCCTGGCCAGGTCTGAATATTGCTGCTCGTTCAGGGGAACTCGGAAGGTGAGCAGATGGTCGCGGCGAATTCCCAAATCGGCTCCTTCGACGGCGAGTAAAGTGCGCACCATCAGCGTTGCTCCCATCAACAGCATGAGCGAAAGCGCAACCTCGCCGACCACCAGCGCATTGCGAATCCAGCGTTGCCTTGGATTCGACGCCGCTCCAGTGTCGCGGTCCTTGAGCGCCGAAGACAGGTTCGCTGTCCATGCCTGCAGCGCCGGAATGAGTCCGAAGAGAAGCGCGGTAAGTACCGAAATGGCACACGCAAAGGCAAGAACGGGAACGCTCATCGCGATGACGGCTTCATCGGGAATCGTTCCCGCAGGCACGATGGCGATGATGGCTTTGAGTCCCCCATAGGCGAGCAGTCCGCCAAGCGCGCCGCCCAGAATTGCCAAAAGCAGGCTTTCAGTCAGAAGCTGCTGGATCAATCGCGATCGCTTCGCGCCGAGCGCGATGCGCACAGCCATTTCTCGCTGGCGTGAGGTCGCTTTCGCCAGCAGCAGATTCGAGACGTTGGCGCAAGCAATGAGTAGAAGCAAAGCGACTGCGCCGAGTAGGATCAAGAGCCCCTGGCGAATGTCGCTGGGGAAGGTTTCCTTGAAAGAAAGCAGACTTACGCGAAACTTTTCCGGGAAGTCCTTGGGATCCTGCCGGCGAAGGTCAGCAATGATCGGCCGCAGATCGGCTTCGGCTTTAGCTGCCGTGACTCCGGGCTTAAGGCGACCTAGAAGATGGACGTCTGTTATGCCTTCGACAACCTTGTCGCGCAGGTAGACGATAGGGAGATAGACGTCGGCTCCTCGCCACATGAATGGACGCGGCATGACTCCAACCACTGTGCGCACTGCGCCGTTGAGGTTCAGCTCGGCGCCGAGGACTTTGGGATCGCCTCCGAACTGACGCTGCCAGAAGCGGTAACCGAGCACGACGGCAGGCTGCGAGTCAGGGCGGAAATCGTCAGGCGTGAGCGCTCTTCCCAAAAGCGGAGGCACGCCAAGCGTGGAAAACGTGTCGCGAGTAACGTAGTTGCCGCGCAGCCGCTGCGGCTCGCCTTTGCTCGTCCAGAGAATGTCGCTGACCGTGGAGGCGATGGTGCTTGAAAAGATCGTGTTCCGCTCCGCGATCTCCAGAAACTGTGCGGGCGTGTAGAAGAGACGTCCTCCGTTCTGGCCGGGCTCGGAGACACGGACGCTCATGAGCGTGTCGACATCTTTGTAGGGAAATGGATTCAGAACGACGGCGTAGACCACGCTGTAGACCGCCGTGGTCGCGCCGATTCCCAAGGCAAGCGTGATGACGGCCACGGCGGTGAAGCCGGGGGACTTTTTCAGCAGATGAAGGCCGTGACGCAGATCAGCGAAAAGCGAGTTCATGGAGCGTCCTCCAACTCATAGAACTCTCGACGTGGCAACTATAGCTCGGGAAGCAAAGTCGAGGCACCCGGGGTGAAAATTTTGGGGACGAACGCCGTCAATCATTCATACCGTAGCGCGACGAGGGGTTCGACTCGAAGAGCACGTCGTGCGGGGATGTAGCAAGCAATTAACGTGATCGCGATCAATGTCAGCGCCACAGCCAGGAACGTCCACGGATCAGACGCGCTGACGTGATAAAGAAGGCCGCGCATTATGCGGGTTAGCGCGAAGGCACACACCAACCCGACGCACACGCCAAAGGCGGCGAGGATCGCTCCTTGCTTGAGAATCATCCCGAGCACATTTTCCTGACTGGCGCCAAGGGCCATGCGAATCCCGATCTCATGCGTGCGCTGCGTTACCGAATAGGAGACGACGCCAAATATGCCGATGGCTGCGAGTATTAGCGCCAGACCGGCAAACGTCCCTACCAACATCAGGCTGAACTTTGCAGTTGAGATCGCATGCGCGCCGACTTCTTCCAGCGGCTTTACGTCTGTAATCGGGAGATCCTTGTCGAGTGCAAGAACTTGCTTCGGCAACTGGGCAGCGAGCGAGTCGAGATTCCCGCTGGCCCGCAGGGTGACAAGGCGTTCACCGCCGTCACTGAACTGCCAGTCAGCCCAATAGAAAGCGGGCTTGGTTGAAGACGCGTCCGGAGTGTCTTTGACATCTCCAATTACGCCGACGATGCCGACGTTCTTGAACTGCCAGAGATCGAGACGCTTTCCATTTGCGTCTTGTCCCGGAAAGAACTTCTGCGCGAATGCATTGTTGACGATCACAACCGGAGGGGCTTTTGGTGCGTCGGTGAGTTCAAAAAATCGTCCGGACAGGAGAGGAATTCCAAGCGCGCGGAAGTAGTCAGGCGACGCGAAATGATACCTCGCTTCCGGCGAATGATTCGGATCGGAAGGTGTGCCTGCCAATTGAAACGAACTGTTTTCGTCGTAGCCGGTCCACGGAATATCGGAGCCGATGCCAACCGACTGCACGCCAGGAAGAGCTCGCAGACGCTCGACTAGATTTTGATAGAAGTGAAGTTGTGCGGCTTGGTCGGGATAGCGCTTACCCGGAAGACCAATATGGAAAGTGACGGCTCCCACTGGGTTGAATCCAGGATCGACATGCTGAACGTTCACGAACGTGCGAAGCAGCAGTCCAGCGCCGGTAAGAAGAATGAGTGCCAAAGCTACTTCCGCGGTTACGAGAGCACTACGAAGACTGGCGCGAGTTCCGCCGGACGACGAGGTGCGATCTCCCTCCTTAATTGATTCATTCGGGTTGGTCCTCGCCAACGCCAAAGCGGGAGCCAAGCCAAACAGTAACGCCGTCAATGCGGTGATGCCCACGGCGAAGAGCAGCACCTGCGTGTCGATATGGACTAGCTGCAGGCGCGGAATTTTCTTTGGACTAAGAGCTACAAGTCCACGAACACCAACTTCGGCGAAGATCATGCCAAAAGCACATCCTAGAAAGGCGAGCAGTAAACTTTCGGTCAGGAGTTGGCGAATGATTCTCCAGCCCGCAGCGCCGAGGACAGAGCGAATCGCGATCTCGCGGTAGCGTGCCGTAGCCCTCGAGAGTGCGAGGTTAGCGACATTCACGCACGCGATGAAAAGAAGGAATGCGACTGTGCCCATCAGCACGATTAGCATCAGGCGGGCGCGGCCTACGATCTCTTCTTTAAGCGGAACGATCAGCACATGACCGTCATAGTCTGGAAGTTCGCGTCGAAGCTGCTCCGCGACCCCGTTCATCGCAGCACTTGCCGCAGCGACGCTAATTCCCGATTTGATACGCGCTACCATGTTTAAGTAATGGCAACCGCGATCACACCCTTCCGCCGAGTGAGGTTGGAGCGCTAACGGCCACCAGAGGTCGACAGTGTCGCCGTGCGCGGGAGTATGAAAATCTCCGCCAACGTGCTGCACACTGGGAGGCATCACCCCGATCACGGTAAACGGCTGGCCCGAAAGCTGCAGGCTCGTGCCCACAATATTCGCGTCAGCCTGGAAGTGCGTTCGCCAGAAACGGTCGCTCAAGATCACCACGTGGTTGTTGTTCTTGAATTCCTCTTTTTCCTCGAAGTCGCGCCCGAGAATTGGGTGATAGCCGAGCACGCGGAAATATTCATTCGTGACCGCCATTCCGGAGAGATGCTCAGGTCGATCGCTGAGGGTGAGATCCAAATCGCGCTCCGCGTATAAGGCCGAACTGGAAAAGACCGACGCACGTTGGCGGAAGTCATAGAAATCCGCAATCGCGATAGGGAAGTGAGGCTGCGTTGGCAGGACCGTGAACACACGCACGAGCTGACCCGGTTCAGGATACGGCAGCGGACGAAGAAGTACTGCATCGACAAGACTGAAGATTCCCGTAGTAGCGCCAATTCCTAACGCGAGCGTGAGCACAGCAATAGCCGTGGGACCAGGAGTGCGCAGCAGCATCCGAATTCCATAGCGTACGTCCTGCATAAAGGCTTCCATAGAGCGGGTCCTTTTCTTGTGCGTTCTTGTGCGCGCGTTGGCGAAGCGCGAAGACTAAATTCCCGAATGCGTACGCGCCAGTCATAGTAAGACGTGTGATCGAGCTGGAGGTTTGAAAAATTCACAAACAGCTTCAGAAATAGTGGTACATCGTGCGTGGAGGTCGCGGATGACCCATTCCTAGGGCGGTGTCTGCACGTCTTCCAAAAATGAAAGACAGGGGAGCCGGGAGCAGAGTGTCGCGACTTTTGCGGCAGGCATGGATCCGGGCAGCCACCCATCCGTGGAAGTTGCAACCAGAATCAAGAAAGTTGTCACCCAGCCCAACCTCAGCGCAGTGCTTCCCATGGGCTTATATTCGACACGCAGCGTGCCGGTAAGTAGGAGGCAAGCGCCGAGGTGGCGAGGAAGAGTGTCACTGCAAGCACGAACGAAAGCGGATCAAACCTACTGATTTGGTAAAGCACTCCCGCCATCAGCCGGGACATTACTATGCATAACAAAAGACCTGCTCCGAGACCTATGCTGACAAGAGCTAATCCTTCACGCACGATGGAGTAAGTGACAGTTTTATTGGTTGCGCCAAGCGCAATACGAATCGCAAGTTCGCGCCTTCGCTGCACCACCGAGTAGGACAGCACGCTGTACAAGCCCACCAGCGCCAGGCTTATCGCCGCTGCCGAAAAGATTCCCAGCAAAAGCATGGTGTAGCGCATTTCCGAGCGCGAGCTTTCCATCAGCTCTTCGCCGGTATTCGCGGCTGCAATAGGTTGTTCCGGATCTGCGGCAAGAACCTGCTTGCGGACGACAGGGATCAACGAGTGCGGCTCGACCGCAGTCCGTATGACAAGGTTCATACTGCTCCAGGGCAGTTGCGCGTACGGAATGTATAACTCGGGCTGAGCCTCGGCAGCGAGACCATCGTTCTTTACGTTCTGGGTCACGCCTACAATTTCGGATGCAGCCTGTCGTCCGACTTCGACATGCTTTCCGATGGGGTTCTCGTTCTGCCAAAAGCGATTCGCGAAAGCTTCGTTTGCAATGAGTACTTTCGGAGCAGACGCAACATCGCCGTCGGTGAACAAGCGCCCTGATCGAAGAGGAACGCGCATGGTCTTAAACCAGTCCGGACTGACCATCTCAATAATTACAAAAGGTCTTTGGGCGAGAGGCACGTTCGGTTGGCCTTCAGGAAGCACAGGAGTGATGCGTCGTTTCATTGGAGGTAGTGCACTCGATACCGCAGCCGACGTAATTCCCGGAGCGTGTTCAAGTTTTTCCACCAAATCTCGAAAGAAAGTGACCTGCCGCTCTGGCGTCGGGTATTTGGCCGTAGGCAGCGAGATACTGGCAGTCAGTAGGCTATCCGGATCGAATCCCACATCCGTATGAACTAGACGGATGAAGCTACGCACAAGGAGCCCGGTTCCGACCAACAGCATGAGAGAGAAGGACACTTGACCGATCAGCAATGCGCTGCGCAGCCTCGATTGCCCGCGACTGCCTGTACCCCAGGTTCCTTCCGTTCGCAGAGATGCATGGACGTTCGCGCGGCTCATGTGCCAGGCGGGTGCGAGTCCGAAGGCGAACCCAGTGAGAATTGACAAGGCCAACACGAACAGCAGGACTCGCCAGTCAAGACCGGGATTGGAACTCGCAATCTGCTCAGGTCCGAGATAGACAATTGCGCGAACGATCAAGACGCTCAACACGATGCCCACAATGCCTGCAAGCAGGGCGAGGCCCAGGCTCTCGGAGAGAAATTGCGTCATGATGGTCCGGGCCTCAGCTCCCAAGGCGGTCCGAATGGCGACTTCGCGCGTCCGCGCAGTTGCTCGCGACAGCAGCAGATTCGCCGCATTTCCGCAGGCGATTAGAAGCACCAGGGCTACTGCAGCCGACAGCAGGAGGAGACGCGGACGAAGATTCGCGGTCGACGAGTCCTCCAGAGAGGCCACTCGGGTTTCAATTTGGGAGCCGGCATCCGGCGCCTTCGGGTTGTTCTCGGTATATTCGCGATCGAGCACGCGCATCTCCGCCGAAGCCGACGAAAGCGAATGGTTAGGAGCAAGGCGTCCGACGGCGGTGAGATATCCCACTCCCATGCGGAGGCGCGCGGTGGTGAAGAGGCTCAACTCGTCGTACCGAGGCAGCCAAAGTTCCGCGGGACCTAAGAATGGAAATTGCGAACGCGCCTGTAAGACGCCGATGACAGCGTACGGTTTTGAATCCAAATAGACGGTACGTCCCACGGCTCGCGGGTCGGAGCCGAAGATGGTGCGCCAGCAATGATTACTTAGTACGATCACGCCGCTCGCCTCGGGCCGAGCATCGGCGTCGTTGAATAGTCGTCCGACTTGCGGCGCGATTCCAAGCAACTCAAAAAAATTTCCCGAACTGCGAGCCACCGGAACCTGCTGTGGATCTCCGATACCGCTCAAATTCAATGAGTCGTTGGTAGCGACCGCCACTCCCGATAAGGAACGCACATGATCGCGAATCAGCTCGTACCGGTTTAGAGTGAAGCCGTTCGAGGTCCCTTCAGCCTTTCGCGTTGCATCGAGCAAAACCAGCCGATCCGGCTGCTTATAAGAGAAGGGCCTCAATAGCAAGGCATCGGTGACGGTAAATACGGCTGTGTTGGCAGCGATGCCTAGGGCCAGCGTAAAGATTACGGTCGCACTGAAACCCGGATTCCTCCGAAGCATGCGGAACACGGAGCTGATCTGTCCATCCATCTGTTTCATTCTGAGTGAGGCTTTGACTCACTGCAACAGAGCCCGAATTTCTAATTCCATTACCGTCTGAAAGTCTCCAATATCCGCGACGACTTTCACCATGGGAGTGGCTTACCATCGCGGAAGAATCCGCCGGTGGGACCGTTGTTGGGGAGGGTTGCTGCCCACGCGACGCTGGCGGCGCCCTGATTAACAGAACGAGGGGCACCGGCTCCGCCCATATCCGTCGCGACCCAGCCTGGGCACACTGCGTTGACGAGGATGTGATCGCGTCTGAGTTCTGCGGCCAGTGTGCGCGTTAGCGCGTTGAGGGCGGCTTTCGTTACTTGATACGCAGGCGGACCGGCTCCCATGCTTGCCAGCGATCCCGACTCGGATGAGACATTGACGATGCGCGCCGCTCGGCTCTTGCGCAGCAGCGGCAGGAACGCCTGGCACATACGCCATGGGCCGAGCAGGTTGGTGCGAATGGTTTCTGTAACCGTGCCATTGATGTCGGCATTCGCTACGGTCTCCCAAGTGTCGTAATTGATGCCTGCATTGTTAATGAGAACGTCGAGACGATCGTAGCGGCCTGAGATCTCAGCCGCAGCCTCCTCGATGCTTTCCGCATCCGCGACATCGAGGACACGAGATTCAACTTTGCCGACCTTGCCGAGCTTGCTCGCTGCCGCTTTCGCCTTTGTGGCGTCGCGCGCTGTAAGCACCACGGTAAAGCCTAGGTCTGCAAGCTGCCGGCACACTTCGAATCCAATGCCGCGATTGCCACCCGTGACTAGGGCAAGACGTTGTTCAGAGTCGTCGATCCGATTTACGGCAGCGCGCTTCTTCATGCCTTGAGCTTAACTCCGAATCCGTCTTCGTACTCTACTGGGTCGATGAACCGCAGCATTCCTGCGGGAGCAAAATCGGACACACTGGTGCACAATTAATATAGGCAAGGGATGACAGTTGCGTACGCAAGCAAGAATGAGCGTTCAAGAGTACTCATTCATGCCGCAACGCAGCCGCCGGATCAACTCTCATGGCACGCCGTGCAGGAATGTAACAGGCCATTGTCGCTACGAGCATCAGCAATAGCGCCACGCCGACGAAGGTGAGCGGGTCGCTGGTGCTCACCCCGTAGATCATGCTTCGCATTTGGCGCGTGAGGATCAGGGCCAGCAGTGAGCCGGCTATCACCCCGACGGCTGCCAGGGCGACGCCACGTCCGAGGATCAGTTGCAGAACGTCTTTGCGCTGAGCTCCCAACGCCATGCGCGTTCCGATTTCGGGAACACGTTGTCCAACGAGGTAAGAGATCACGCCGTAGATTCCGATGGTGGAAAGCACGAGCGCGAGTGCAGCGAACAATCCGAGCAAAATCATCGAGAAGCGGCGCTCCGCCAGGGAATCGGAGATGATCTGGTCGAAGGTCCGGACGTTGTAAATCACGTGCTCATGATTCACTCTCGAGACCGAATCGCGCAGCGCTGGAAGCAACGTGAGCGGATCGACGCTCGAGCGGAGCATCAAGTAGGCTCCTCGGTTCAACAACGGCCAGAACCTGTCGGGTATCTGGTTTAACGGCACATATACCTGTGCCTGAATCTTTTGCTGCGAATCCCTGTCGAGGCCCCAATGTTTTACGTGACCTACTACGCCAACGATTTCCGGCTGTAAATCCAGAAGTCCGATGTTCAGATGCTTACCGATCGGGTTCTCATTCGGGAAATATTTGTGCGCAAGGTACTCGTCGATAACAATCACCGGCGCAGATGTTTGCGTGTCGTTCTCAGAGATGAATCGGCCACTCAGCAGCGGAAATCCCATGGCTCTCTGGTAGTCGGCTTCCGCGATGTAGAACAGCGCCCAATTCATGTCGGAGGTATTGGCCGGTTTTGGCTGACCTTCGAGCCAGAACGGGACTTCGGAGTCTCCGTCCATGGGAAGTGCGCCATCGGTGAGCGACGCCGCCTGCACGCCGGGCGTGTTGCGGACGGCATCATGAAGCTGCCGCATTGCAACACGGGTTTGTGCAGGGTTCTTGGTCACTGATGGAGGCGTGGTCACGCTGAATGTAAGGACGTTGTGCGAATCGAAGCCTGGCTTCACACCCCAGAGCACAGCCAGGCTTCTGATCATCAGGCCGGCGCCAACGAGCAGCACCAGCGCAATCGCCATCTCGGCGATCACGAATGCATTCTGGGTACGCTGTCGCGTTCCGGATGTTCCGCGGCCGCCTTCTCTCAACGTTTGCTGCAGGTTCGTGTGCCACAGCCTGAGAGCAGGAACAAGGCCGAACAAAATTCCAGCGACAAGAGAAGCGCCAAGAGTGAACAAGAGAACATGACCGTCGATACTAATTTCTTGCGCGCGGGGTAGCGCGTGCGGCACGACGGAGAGCACTAATTTGGTGCCTTGGGCCGCGAGTACGAGACCAAACGCTCCGCCGATTACTCCCAGCAATGCACTCTCAGTAAGCAGTTGTCGGATCAGCCGGAAATGACTTGCCCCCAACGCGCTTCGCACCGCGAATTCCCGGCTGCGGCCCGTTGAACGCGCGAGCAAGAGATTCGCTACATTCGTGCATGCGATGAGTAACACGAATCCGACCGCGACGAGCAGAACGAGGAGTGTTCCTCTGATGTCATCGACCATATCGTCTTTCAACCGAAGCACGCCGATGCTTAGTCCAGTGTCGGCCTGCGGATACGCCACAGCGAGGTTACGAGCAACATTCTCCACGTCGGCGCGAGCCTGCGCGAGAGTGACATTCGGCTTTAGGCGGGCCACCACGCCCATGCCCATTCCCACCGTACGATCGCGAAACGTGGGGTCCGTCCATTGGCCAATGGGAACGTAAACTTCAGGGTGGTCGCCGCTGTACAGGCGAAAATTCGCAGGAACTACGCCGACGATTGCGTATCCGGTGCCGTTCAGAACCATTGTTCGCCCGAGAACGCTGGCTGAAGCCCCAAACTCGCGCTTCCACAGACCCTCGCCAATCAAGGCCACCGGGGCCCCTCCCGCAATATCTTCCTGGGGGGAAATCGTGCGGCCCAAAATAGGAAATACTCCGAGCGTGGGAAAAAACGTTGAAGATACCATGTACCCGGGCAGGCGCTCTGGCTCGTCTTGGCCGGTGACATTGAAGCTTTCCCCGCGAAACGCCGCCATCGAAGAGAAGCTGTGGCTCTGCTTTTCCCAATCTAGATAGTTCGGATACGAAACCGACGCGTGCTCGAATTGCTTGGTCTTACCGAATAGGATGACGAGCTGTTCCGGATTGGGATACGGCAGCGGATTTAACAGGACTCCGTTCACCACGGAAAAAAGAGCAGTGTTCGCGCCGATGCCCAGCGCGAGAGTGAGCAGCGCAATAGCCGCAAATCCCGGATTTTTGCGCATGCCGCGGACAGCAAATCGCGCGTCCTGTGCCATGGTTTCCAAAACAGGAATCCCGCGCTGCTCGCGATATGCTTCGCTGATCTGATCCATGCCTCCGAGCTTGATCAGAGCCTGTCGACGTGCTTCTTCGGGCGCGAGGCCGGAGCGAAGATTGTCCTCGATGTGCATTTGCAGAACGCTTTCCAGCTCGTCCTGAAGCTCGGCGTCGCGGCGGTCGCGATTAAAGAGGCCCACCAATCGGGAGAAGAAGGCGCGCAGGGCATTCATCGCGATCCCTCCTGGGCGAGGAACCGCGCCAGGATTTCGGTGGTTTCCTGCCAATCGCGGGTTTCATGCGCAACCTGCTTTTTACCCGCGCGGGTCAGGCTGTAGTACTTCGCCCTACGGTTGTTTTCCGAGACTCCCCATTCCGAAGCGATGTACCCTTCCTGCTCCAATTTAAGCAGCGCAGGATAGAGTGTTCCGTAGTTCACTGACAGCAGATCGCCGCTGATCTGCTCTATCCGCCGTGCGATTCCATACCCGTGCAGCGTGCCCATACTCTCCAGAGTTTTGAGCACCATCAGCGCGAGTGTTCCCTGCCGCACCTCTCTTTGGGCCATCGACCTCTCCTATTGGTATGCCATAGATAATGACAGTATTCGTATGGGAAAGCAATAGGAGAATTTGACCGCCGCGGCTATGCCTGAGGGGTGCGATCAGTCGTAATACCCATCTCTCGTTTGGACGTTGTCGTTCTTGTCTTTCGCACCTAGATGGATCTTGTGATACGACGTTGTTCCATTATGGTCCGGAGTGTATCCGAGACTGTACTGATTGCGCAGCTCCTGTTCAATTTGGGAATAAATTTGGTCGATTGGCTGCTTTTTGGATATTTCGAAGATGCGACCGCCGGTTTCTTTCGCGATTCGCTCCAGCACCTTCTTGCCGTCTTCGTGCGACTCCTGCGGATAGGCGCCGCGGCCACCGCCCGGGCCTCCCATTCCCCCTCGACGCCCACCCCATCCGCCATGTCCGCCGTGGTCAAATCCGCCGAAGTTGCCGGGCTCCTCGCCTTTGAAGTAAATGCAGTAGACGATCGTGTCTGCGCGCTGTGCCGATTCGATTGCGTTGGCGAGCGGAGTCTTGCTGCCGCGATCGTCACCATCGGTAAGCAGGATGAGTGCCTTGCGCCCTTTTTGCTTCTGCATCAGTTCATCGGACGCAAGAAAGACGGCGTCGTAAAGCAGTGTTCCCCCACCGCCAAAATGATGACGACCACCTCGACCTCCACCCGGATACCCACCTTGCGATCCGCCTGAACTCTGATTGTCATCGCGCGAACTGGGCTCAATCTGATCAGCCGCTGAAGCCAGCTTCTGCTTTGACGAAGTCAGATCCTGTAGCAGCTCGACCTGGCGATCAAAGTGGATTACAAACGCCGCATCTTTATCTTCTCGCACCAGCTGGTCAAGAAAACTGACGCTTGCACTGCGCTCGTCAGGCAGCTCTTTAAGCGTGCTCATGCTGGTGTCGACCAGCAATCCGAGCTTCAGCGGCATATCGGTTTCGCGCGTGAAGTACTTGATCGTCTGCGGACGCCCGTCTTCTTCGAGCGCAAAATCCTCTTTAGAAAGGTTGTTGATGATTTGTGCATGCTTGTCGCGCACGGTCGCAAGCAGGCTTACTACCTTCACTTCGGTGGAATACTTGGGAACGCTCGGTTGCGCACCAGCCGACGACGCTGTATCTCCATCGACACTTTGGGCAAAGCCAACCGACAGAAAGGAAGCAGAAATTACGAACACGAGCACGAACCACAGTCTTCTCGCGTCGAAGGAGAAACGGAGAAAGCAACGGGAAAAGGACATTGAGGGCTCTAGTACGTCTAACCCCGAATCGAATCGAAAAGTTTCGAGAGTCCTGAAGCGGGAGACGCTGAGAATCCATGAGGAACCGCACTCAACACTCAGGGCAGATCCAAGCCAACATCCTTCAACTCGGCTTCAGACCCGGAGCGATCACAAGGCGTAGAAGTCTGACCCCCGGCTGCGGGCTAGTGGGCCTTCGCTGATGATCTTGAGTCCAGCACAGGAAGCTGCCAGTGAACACGGAGGCGTTGATATTCGGTCCGCGGTAGCTGCACCAGCACCGCACGCTCGTCTTTTACCCAGTGCACCAGGTCTTCGATGTTCTGCGGGGACATGGCGGTGCATCCAGCGGTGCCGCTGGTTTGGCTGCTCCATTGATGCAGGAAGATACACGAGCCATCCCCGCGCACCGGATTCTCGGTGTTGTAATTCACAACCAGTCCCCACCGATACTGCGGAATCGAACTCATCTTCTCGGAGCTTTTCCAGTCCACCTGATCCACTCTCGCGCGGTCGACGATCGTGCCGTAGTAACGTGAATCGGGATCGTCGATGCACTCGATTGTGGGCGTGAGTGGCATGTACAGGCGCGAGCCTGGTAACGCCGTGGAGAATCCGAACGTTTCGCCTTTGAGCTGGAAAACGCCCGCAGGCGAGCGTCCGTCGCCTTCATGCTTGATTGGACCAGAATAACGATCGGGACTTTGTCTCCTGAGAGCCGGATCCCACGCCAATCCCGCGCGTCCGACCACAACGGGAATGGATTCGCCGATCTTGATCCACTCGAGATTCCGGCGCTCATAGCGAGTAAGCGTTCCCTGCACAGAATTCCAAGCTGGCGTGACAACCACGATCAGGTGCTTCTCGCCTTCCCAAGTTCGCCAAATGCTCTGGTCTTTATTTTGGGCCGGAGCCGACGTTACGAGGCAAAGACTCAGGAACAACAGCAGCAGTCGGGTGTGCACGCCTTTAGATTAGCGGAAAGAGCGATGAAGGTTCGAAGCCGCGAACTGGAAAACCGGCATTCGCCAAGGACGATAGCGGGCATTGATACGAACCCAACAATAACAAAAGCACCCTGCTAGCATGCGTTTCACAACAAAAGAACAACGGCTCGCACTAGCTCAGATAATCAGCGGGTGCCGACTCCCTTTCTTGGCATATACTCCCGTGACGTAAATAGCCCGTCGCTGCAGCATGTCGATGTCGAGCTGCAGCAAGCGCAGCTCCGAGCTTCTCACCGCGCGCAGATGGACTGATCAGCGAGGCACCACAATGAGCACAACCGCTTACGCAGCGCAAGCAACAGTTATCGGTCGCAGTGCACAGACGCGGGTCGCGTCAGTCGATCTATTACGCGGCCTAGTGATGGTGGTAATGGCCATCGATCACGTGCGCGTATTTTCCGGCGTGCCTGCGGGCGGACCGACACCGGGCGTCTTCTTCACTCGCTGGGTTACGCACTTCTGCGCGCCGACATTCATCTTTCTCGCTGGCACAAGCGCGTTTTTCTACGGCCGCAGGCACACAAACCTGTCGCGCTTTCTGCTCACCCGCGGCTTGTGGCTGATCGCATTGGAATTCACTGTGTTGCGTCTGGCCTGGACCTTCAACCTTGATTTCCGTCATTACGAAATGGCAGGCGTGATATGGGTGATCGGAATCTGCATGGTGCTGATGGCGGGCCTAGTGAAGCTGCCGCTCAAGGCCCTGGCCGCATTCGGCGTGATCGTCATTGCCGGGCATAACCTTCTCGATTCACGTCTTCTGTCTTGGGCTGAGCATTTGAACGAGCACACCGCATCGGGACTTTGGAAAATCCTCTATGTCGGCTTCTATGCCGGTCCGGTGCAATTGGGCACTCTGGAGCTGTTCGTGCTGTACTCGATCGTTCCGTGGATCGGCGTCATCGCCGCAGGTTATGCGTTTGGCAAGATTTTGACGTTTGAGCCAGCGCGACGACGCAAGCTTTGCCTGCTGATTGGGTTTTCCGCTATCGCACTCTTCGTTCTTCTGCGTGGCTTCAATCTCTACGCCGATCCTTTCCCGTGGCATCACGGACGCATGCCCGCTCTATTAGCGTTTCTGAATACGACGAAGTATCCAGCATCGCTCTCCTTCTTACTGATGACGCTTGGACCAGCCATCGCCAGTATTCCGTTGCTCGAATCGGCATCCGGTCCGGCGGCACGAGTTGCGAATGTGTTCGGACGTGTACCGTTCTTTTATTACATGCTGCACATTCCGCTGATCCATGCGCTGGCGCTGGTCGTGTCTAAGCTGCGGTTCGGTTATGTCAATCCTTGGCTCTTCACGAATCACCCCATGGGAAATCCTCGACCTCCTGCGGGTTACACCTGGGATCTCTGGCTACTGTATCTGGTGTGGGCCATTGCGATCGCGTTGCTTTACTTCCCTTGCCGCAGGTTTGCTGAACTCAAAGGGCAAAGAACAGAGTGGTGGCTGCGATATCTCTAGCGTTGAGTCTTGCCAAGCCAGTTAGGTCCGGCAACCCGACAACTTGATTCGTTGTATTTGCAACTGCGGAAACGACAGAGGCTCTGTCCTGCCGTATAGTCGTTAGTGGCCATTTTACGTTCAGTTCACTGTCATTAACGAATGAGGACATCATGATGAAGAAGTTAGCGATCTGCGCATTGTTTGCTGCTGCTCTGTGCCTTGGTCTTGCGGCACAGAATCCGCCGGCAACGGGTTATCACCTGATTCACGAGTACAAGCTCGGAGGCGATACCGGCTGGGACTATCTCACGATGGACGCATCCACGCGCCGTCTCTATGTCTCGCGCGGCACTCACGTTCAGGTGCTCAACATTGATACCGGCAAACTGGAGGGCGACATCACGGACCTGAAGGGCGTGCATGGTATCGCACTGGATAAAGCAGCGAATAAAGGATTCATCAGCGACGGACGCGATAATTCCGTCGTGGTTTTCGATTTGAAAACTCTTAAGCAGACCGGGAAGGTACAAGCTGGCACAAATCCTGACGCGATTCTTTTCGATCCGGCAACGAAGCGTGTTTTTGCCTTCAACGGCCGCAGCGGGAATGCAACAGTGATCGAATCCAAAGACAACAGCGTTGCTGGAACCATCGATCTGGGCGGCAAGCCGGAATTCGGTGTCTCGGATGGCAAAGGCAAGGTCTTCGTCAATCTCGAAGACAAGTCTTCGCTGGTTGAGCTTGATGCCAAGGAACTGAAGGTCCTGAATACGTGGTCGCTAGCGCCGGGCGAAGGCCCGAGCGGGCTCGCGATCGATTCAGACAATGAGGTTCTCTTCTCTGGGTGCGACAATGAGAAGATGGCAATCGTCGACGGGAAAACCGGCAAGGTACTGGCGACGGAGGCCATTGGCAAAGGCGTCGATGCCACTGCATTTGATCGCGGCCTCAAGCAGGCATACAGCTCCAACGGCCAGAGCGGCGATATCACCATCGTAAAAGAGAACTCCCCAACCAGCTTTGACGCTGCGGGAAACATCACCACAAAACCGCGCGCTCGCACCATGACAGTCGACGAGAAGACCCACAATCTCATCACCGTAACCGCACAATTCGAAGCGCAGCCCGAACCCGCATCCGGCCAGCAGCGGCAGCGTCCCAAAATGGTACCGGACTCCTTTGAGGTGCTGGTATACGGCAAATGATCGCTGTTGACCGCGGATGACACAGCGGGGAGAAAGGCAAAAGAAACGGCTCCCTCTGTGTTCTCTGTGTCTTCTGTAGTCAACTGTGCATAGACCACTTCTGAATTCACCTTGTTGGCACGAGGGTCATTCGCAAACGCATCCGCTCGGAATGACAAGAATGCGGGCAGCATGATAGAACCAACTGTTTGCCCACGCGCATGAAAATCCCACCGGCAGGTTCCTTGTGTTGAGAGCGGCCTTTATTGCTCTTTCTGAAAACCGTTCTTTACGACATCTAGCTGAAAGTTCCTCCATCGGACACCGCGTCTCTGACCGCTTCGTGGCCGGGACCACGGTCGAACATGCACTGCGCGCAACTGCGGAAACCAACGCGCTCGGCATGAGCGTGAGCATTGATAACCTCGGCGAAAACGTCACCAACGCAGACGAGGCGCAGCAAAGCGCGCAGCTTTATCACGAGCTGCTCGATCGCATTGCCGAGCGTCGGCTTGAAGCCAACGTGAGCCTCAAGCTCACGCACATGGGTTTCGACGTAGATCAACGACTCGCGACCAAGATAGTCTCTGAGCTCGTCGAGCACGCACGGCAGAAGCAGAACTTCGTACGCATCGACATGGAAGGCTCGCCTTACACACAACGCACACTCGATCTGGTGCAGAGCGTTCATTCCCAGAATGGAAATCATGGAAGCGTAGGCGCAGTTATCCAAGCGTATCTGCGACGCAGCGAAGATGACATTCGCAATCTCACGGCGCAAGGAATTCGTATCCGGCTGTGCAAAGGTGCATACAAAGAACCGGCGGAGATTGCATTTCCCGACAAGCGTGACGTCGATGCCAACTACGTCAAGCTGATGAAGATTCTGCTGAAGAGCGGCGTTTATCACGGTATCGCTACGCACGACGAGAAGATGATCGAAGCCACGATTCAATTTGCGCACGCGGAAAAAATTTCAGCAAGCGCGTTTGAGTTTCAGATGCTCTATGGAATCCGCCGAGACTTGCAGCGCAAATTAGTGCAGCAAGGCTGGCGAATGCGCGTCTACATTCCGTTTGGAACGGAGTGGTATCCGTATTTCATGCGACGTTTAGCGGAGCGTCCCGCGAATGCGCTGTTCGTAGCGAGAAACCTGCTGAGAAAATAGTCAGTCACAATCTGAAATCGAAATTTCTCAAAAAAAGAACGTTAGTGTTCTTTCCGAATGCCAGATGCCGAATGCCGCTTTAGTGCGGCCCGCCATTGTTATTTCCAGGAGTGAATCCCGAATCGAGCAGACCCTTAAGCGTAGAGCGCTCCTGATCGTTGAACGTCGATTTGAATCGATCGGAGTTCATGACCTGCTCGCGTTGCTCCGGAGGCATCGCGCTCAAGCTATTCCAGGCGTGACGAACCTCGCGACGCCGATCGTCGGGCAACTGCCGGAATTGCTGCAATGAATCACGCAGCATATTCTGTTTGTCCTGGGGCAGCGATTCGATACGCTGCATTCGGTTCAGCATGCGTTCCTTCCGCTCTGGCGGGAGGCTGTTGAATTGATTTAACCGCTGCTCGAGATGTTGCTGCTGCTGGGGATTGAGCCGCTTGAATTCCGGATCGTTCTGCAGCTCCCGCTGCTGGTCCTGCGGGGATTGGTTCATGTGCTCGCGCAGCCACTTTCCCGGTTTGGGATTGTTTTGCGCCCGCGCGGGAGGCGTGCGGTCGTTGTCGCGCCGATCGCGATGTTGATTCTGCGCCGAGGCCAGTCCGGGTAGAAACAAAGAGCCAGCGAGCACAAGAACGGCAGCGGATTGGCTCTTCAGTTTCATTTTGGTCCCCGGTTATAAAACTCTTATTCGCTTACCTGAGCAGGCACGCTATTGTTGCTGCTGCCGTCGTCATCCAGATCCTGCAACTCGCTCAACGCCTGCTGATTCTGATCGAGCGCCTGCAGATCCGTCACTGGACACTCCAGTTTTGCATGTTCTCTGGATACCGAGTGCGAAGATTCGTTTACAACGTACATTCCACCACCAACAGCCAAAATCATCGTGAACGCAGCGGCTGTAATCGGCTTCCAGGACAAGCGTCCGATACCGATCTTCTCCAGCCAGCGCGCGACAACTCCGTGCTGCTCCTGCTCTTTCGCTTCGCGCAGACGCGCGCGCAGGCGCACGTCGAAGTATTGCGACGGCTCCGGCGCGGTCCACGTATCGAGCACGTTCATAGTCGAGCGGAGACTCTCGAACTCCTGCTCGCAGGCGCTACACGATGCCATGTGCGCCTTTGCCTTGTCACCCGGAGCTGAGCCCGAAAGCGCAGCCTCGAAAATTTCGTCTTTTAAATCGTTGCACAGCATAATTACGGCCTTTCCCCGGAAATCAAAACTCACACAAACTCTTTCAACTTATCGCGCAGCGTTTCATATGCGCGGAACAACAATGACTTCGTCGCGGACTCGCTGAGCTTGAGCACCTTGCCGATCTCTTTGTAGTCGAGTCCCTGATACTTGTGCATCAGAACGGCCATACGCTGCCGCTCCGGCAACTCCATCACGTGCTGGCGGATGGCTGCCATCCGCTCGTTGCGCAGGATGTCAGCTTCGACGGTCGGCGTCGCATCGGCCACATCCGGCGTAGTTCCCGTTTCGGGATCTGGCTCATCCAGATTCACCGTCTGCGCCATGCGCTCCGAGCGCGTATCTCGCGCATGGTTTACACCCAGATTTGTGGCAATACGATACAACCAGGTACTGAATTTTGCTTCTGCCTGATACGAACTGCGCGAGCGGTACACGCGCAGGAAAACCTCCTGCGCCAGTTCCTCGGCGATCGCCTGGTTGTGCGTCATGCGATACATGAAGCTCACAATCGGACGGCGAAACTTCTCAACCAGATAATCGAACGCCGAATCGTCGCCCGCCCCGGCAAGCAACATCACTTCGGCGTCGCTCATATCGCTCAACGACTTAGCCGCCGAGCGCCCCATCACCTCCGACGGGTTTCCGTTCTTCCCCGCACCCTTGGCGAGCCCTGGATACATCTCCGGATTGAGAGCTATCGTACCCACGCCCTTATGAACCCCTTCCTGAGGGGAAAGTTGCGCCCGGTCAATATCCTCTAACTCGCTGGATTCACGGGACTTGGGTCGGCTTGGGTCGTGAGGTTTCGGCATGCGTTCAGGCCCCAAAACAGGCTGCTCCACACTTAGACGCGCAGGCCGGTCTCCGGGGGCAGCTAATTGTACCGCTTTAAAGATGTAGAACACCCCAATGGGCCTCGAGAGCCGACCTCCAAACGGCCGCGTGTTCCGCAGCTTCGTGGCTTCGCAGCTTCGTGGCTCCGTGGCTTTTCTTTAGTACACTCAGCCGCATGATACGCAGGATCGCGCCTCAGTTCTTCACCATGGATATTCCCGCGACACTTGCCTATTACGAATCCAAACTCGGCTTCAAGTGTTTGAGCACATGGCAAGATCCTCCGGTTTACGCCATCGTTGCGCGCGATCAGCATGCAATTCATTTCCGCTGTGCCGAACCTCCCAAAGCCAACCCCGACAAATATTCCGACGAATTACTCGACGCGTATTTATCAATCGAAGATGCAGACGCGCTTTACGCCGAGTATGCAGCTCGCGGCGTCGAATTCACTCGCAGTCTTGCCAACACCGAATGGCACTCGCGCGAGTTCGTAATCAAGGATTGCGACGGCCGTCTGCTCGCCTTCGGCGCCACTTTGTAGAAGCGGTACATAAGCCGCGAAGCTGAAGACCAAACGCAAACTCTGTTGTCAGCAGCGGAGTTTTTTTGCCTCTTTCTGTTAAAATTGAAAAACCGAATGAAGCGTAAGACCACAATCTATGTCGACGATTCGGTGCTCCGGGCCCTCAAGATCGCCGCCGCACGCTCCGGCCAGCACGATTACGAAGTTGTCGAACAGGCCCTCCGCGCGCATCTCGGCATGGATCTGCTGCAGCGTGCCGGCGCCGGCTCCAATCTGAGCGAAAAAGACGCTCTCAACCTCGCCTACCAGGAATTGCACCGCAGCCGGAAGCGAAGTGCTCCGCGTCGTCATTGATCCTGGCGTGCTGATCGCCGC
>CAYZHX010000048.1:0-26355 GCA_964476905.1 uncultured Terriglobales bacterium | reverse complement strand
ATGGAACTTGTGCGGCGGTACCCACGTTTTCGAGTGCTCGTGCTTGAAAAGGAGACCGCGATCGCGATGCACCAAACTGGGCACAACAGCGGCGTCATTCATTCGGGCATCTACTATCGACCGGGTTCTCTGAAAGCGAAGTTTTGCGTTCAGGGCGCAAAGGAAGTTATTCAATTTTGCCAACTTCACGGAATTAAATACGAGATTTGTGGAAAGGTCATCGTTGCAACTGATGAAGGCCAGTTATCCGCATTAAATGAGCTGCAAAAACGCGCCGAGGCCAACGAGGTGAACGGGGTACGCCTACTTGCTCCGGCAGAGCTGCGAGAACTCGAGCCTCACGCATTCGGAGTTGCGGGGCTTTTGGTACCACAAACCGGAATAACTCTGTTTGGAAAGGTAGCTCAAAAGTACGCAGAAATCGCGCGTTCGGCAGGAGTTGAGATTCTCACGTCTGCAGGCGTACAGAGAATACTCCCGACCGGAACCGATTTCATACTCGAGACCCCTGCCGGGGAATTTCGGTCATCCTCCATCATCAATTGCGCAGGATTGTTCAGCGATCGCATTGCGGCGATGACGGGCAGTTCCCTCCCGGTGCGCATTATTCCTTTTCGCGGTGAATATTATGAGCTAAATCCTGCACGGGCCAATCTGGTTCGCAACCTCATCTATCCAGTTCCCGACGCGCGCTTTCCATTCCTGGGAGTCCACTTTACGAGGAGGGTTACTGGAGAAGTAGAGGCTGGACCGAATGCGGTGCTTGCCCTCAAGCGTGAGGGTTACAGAAAAACTGACTTTACAGCAAATGACGTTTACGACCAAATTAGCTATTCGGGGTTTTGGCGAATGGCCGCACGTTACTGGAAGACTGGTATGGGCGAAGCTTATCGTTCATTGAGAAAGGCTGCATTTGTTAGGGCCCTTCAGCAATTATTGCCCGAGATAACTGCTCGCGATCTCGTCAACGGCAACTCGGGAGTCCGTGCCCAGGCGGTTGACCGCAACGGCAAACTCATCGATGATTTTCGATTTGTGGCCCAAGGACGCGCTCTTCACGTTTGCAATGTTCCCTCGCCCGCTGCAACCGCTTCCTTGCCCATTAGCAGACACATAGTCGATATTGCTTCCCAGCAATTCGATTGGGAGCACAACTCGGCTTCCCATTCGCAGTCTGTGCAATCAGACTGACACTTTCTGACAGGAGATTGCAGATAGCAACCTCATCGGATCTGTCCCTTGAAGTACTCTCGCAAGTGGAAGGGCCGCTGATACGTAGCGCGCCGGCAGCAACCTTGATTTTTCTTCGACATAATTTCGGTGAGGTTGATATGCTTGCCCTGGAAAGAAGACTCTAACCTACCATCTCCGTAAATCCTGCTGTTGGTATGTCGCACAGTCCAGCACAACCGAGCCGAGATGGCACCATGGGCAGCCAAATCGTACTCGGCTACCTTGAAAACGGCCCGTCATGGTTCTCTAAGCTTGTTGACCCGCTGCAGCGCTCCTCGCCCGAACAGAGCCGCCCCGAACAGAAGAACAGTACCAGGCTCAGGAGTGGGTATAGTTAAACTACCGGACTGCAGAGCCACAGTGCTCTCGCCGGTATTCCAAACGCTCATTTCGCCACAGGACAAAGAAGTTTGTGAGCACAGGGCGCCCCCGCTATAAGCAATTAGAGAATCGAGCGCGAAGCTGCCCTCAATCTCGAAAGCCAGGACTGCCGACGTGGGTGCTCGAAGTAGCAACTGGTACGATACCGGTGATGCGAAGTCGAAAGGCCCCTGCCCGGATATAATGTCGTAAACCATATGATCCCCCGTGTACAACACATCAGCCGCGACTACTTTTCCGAGAGTTGTGTCGATGCTAAGAGTACCGGACGCGGAAGTGCCGTCGACAAAGGTTCCAGTAAGGTCAAACGTCTGGATGTCGTCAGCCCAGGAGGGGTAGGCGAAGCAGAACATAGTTACCAGCATAAACAGGAATCGAAACACTGGGTTCGGCATTGGCGCAAATCTCCCTCGGTCAATAACTGCAATTTTCCTACCATCGAAATATGTTCAAAATGGTGATCTTTGCCTAATGCTGTCACCCTAGAGTTGCAAATGATTGCAGCGAACTGGAGGACTTAAGGTACAAATGCTGATCGCAAACCGCAATGAGCTTGCACTGATCCCGCGATGCGGCAAGGCCAGCTAACTGCCGCGCTATTCAAGGTTGTCCGGGGCGAGCCTAGTGAGATGCCAATAGGTCGGACTGATTCAGCTCGCAGCACGGCGAACTCCCGTTGCATCTTTTTCGACAGCTAAGGCACTGGGCCTGCAGAGGCCTGCATGCCCCAACCGGGCAGGGTGTCATTTCCTCATGACTTGCTCCGTCGCTGCATGTGCACTTTGCGGAGTTCGATCGGAAATGTGGGGAAAGCTTAGGTGGAAAAAACAGATGTTAGTATGTATTCGAGCAGCCCCTCCACCCCGGTTCTTGGTGAAAATGATTATCTCGTCTCGCCGATTTTGTGGCGTTTTTCTTGTTTTCCTGTTTTGCAATCTGACACCTCATTTGCTAGCAGCAAGCCACGCGCCCGGAGCGGGCTTAGCGAAAGGCTGTCCGCTGGAAACAGAGGGTGGCACTGTTTTGGAGCCGACTGTACGACAAAGTAAACAGGGGATACTCAAGCTTTCTTTAACAATGCGCAGCTCCAAGGATCCTTTTGGCCACACGCGCTACTGCTATATCGATGAGCTAGGAAACGAAGCCCCAACGCTTCGACTTGAGCCGGGGGACACGCTCATAATCCTCCTTAGGAACGATATCTCCCTTCCACCTGGTTTACGCGGGAGAGCACAAAAGTCCCGTAGCAAAGATAAGCATCATGATCCATGCGCTGGTGGATCCATGACTGAGTTTGCGACGAACCTTCACTTCCATGGTCTCGCACTTCCTCCGACGTGCCATCAAGATGAAACCATTAAGACAGCGGTTGAACCTGGCGATCCTCCATTTGAGTATCGAGTGAAAATACCTCGAAAGCAGCCGCCTGGCCTGTACTGGTATCACCCCCATGTGCATGGTTTCAGTGAAGAACAACTTCTTGGAGGCGCTTCGGGAGCGATTATTGTAGAAGGAATGGCGAGGGCAGTACCGCGTGTGGTTGGTCTGCCGGAGCGTGTCCTCGTGATCAGAGACGAGCTTATGCGTGATCCTACTCCGCCGGAAAAGGCTGATCCGAATAGACCAACCAAGCAGCTCTCGATCAATCATATTTTAGTGCGGTATCCGAAGTATCCGACACCACAAATCGAAATGAAGCCCCTAGAGCCGCAATTGTGGAGAGTATTGAATGCGTCGGCGGACACCTATCTCGCCTTAAAGATGGACTACGCGGGAAAGCGGCAAGCCTTTGACATGGTGGCTCTCGATGGAGTACCTCTGCATTATGGCGAACCCGGCGCCGAGAATTACGCACCTCAACAAATGGACATTTTTCTACCGCCTGCGAGTCGCGCAGAATTCGTTGTAAAAGCACCTCCTTCAGGAGTAGCTGGAACGCTTCGGACGAGTTACGTATTTCGGGGAGCAATGGACGATGATCGCCCAGTGCTTCCAAGGGGTAACCAGCCACCGGCGTTAAGGATCGGACAGGATGACGTCGATCCTGCACGCCCGCTTGTCGCTATCATTTCCTCTCCTGAAGCGGGTACCCCGGATGTGATTGCATTTACGCGGGCGTTGGAGAGACCTCTCACGCCACTCTCCGGTGTGCGTCCAGTCCGCAAACGGCTGTTGTATTTTTCCGAAGAGCTCGTCAATCAGAACGATCCGAGCAGTGCGACGAGGTTTTTCATCACTGAAGAAGGACACACTCCTATAATCTTCGACCCAATTAAGATGGAACCATCAATCTCAGTTCATCAAGGCGATGTCGAAGACTGGACCATAGAGAACCGCTCGCGCGAAGTGCATACCTTCCACATACACCAGGTTCATTTCATTGTCGTCGGAAGCAGGGGGGGCGCTTGGGAGGAGCCTACTTTACGCGACACCATAAATGTGCCGGCGTGGAGTGGCTTTGGACAGTACCCTCGGTTGGTTTTGCGGATTGATTTCCGCGCTGCTGATGTGACCGGAATAATTCCCTTCCACTGCCACATTGCTCAGCACCTCGACGGTGGAATGATGGGAGTTGTGCTCATCGAGCCTCCTGCAGTCAATTAGGAGAATCATTGCACTGCCGCATAACAGCGAATCGCATACTCAAGCTACCATCGGTCAAGACTCAGTTCGTAAGGCTGCATTTCAGAAGCTCTCAGCATCAGGAACGTCTTTGGAGCAACTTTCTGTTCTGCTTTCTTCCATGAACCGTCATAGGTGTTCACTCGCTGAACGCCTTTCCCGAACTGGCGAGCATGATCTCTTGGATCTTCCACTCTGAACCAGTTCGCTTGACTACCATCATATATTTTCCCTCAACAAAGCTGTGGGGCGGATCACGATCGGTGGACGCGCTTGGATTTCGTCCCATCTCCTTTGAGCTCGTAAATATTCCAAAATCAACTTCCAAATCAGGTGACGATTCAAAGCCGACGGAGTTAAGTGCTATGGAAAGGTGCTTCGACATCTGATGCTGGAAGAACTCACGGATTGATTGCCGTCCAGTCACCAGATCTCCGCTGGGGAGAATGATGACGGCGGACTCACCGAATAGAGCGGTTAAATGATTGCTATCCGCAGCATTCCAGACTTTCATCAACTCGACCCGCAGGTCAGATACAGGTGTGTGATTCTCATGTCCCATCTGCATGCCGGGCATTGGCATAGCATGTTTGCGAGGCTTTGCCCCCTGCGCGAACATCGGAGACGCAGTAAAGAGACAGAACATACATGCGCGACAGAACAATATGGCGAGCCTGCCACTCAGCGTGTTCACGGGCTCAATTTACCAGATGTATGCACGCATCAAATCTCCAGGAATTGACTTCGAAATATCTAGAGTTGCGCGAAGGCTGAAATCTCAACTAAGTTCACTTAATCCGGTGGTACTCACGCCATGAACAGCGTCCTGCTTGGAAGCCGATCGATGTGGTTGCACTCGCACGATGGTCTCACTACAGGCCCGCTTGCACGATTGGGGCTCTCGAGGGAACACTGTTCGAGTTCAGGACGAACAGGGCTCGCTGAGCTTTCCGCTGTAGTACCACAAGCTTTGCTACACACTGAACACTCAACATCTGCTTTCACTTGTAATCATCATTAGGATCTGCGTTTTTAAGCTGCGTGTCTGTATAGAAGTCTTCCTGCGGCACAACATAGAGGACTGGGCAACTTGGCAAATAAGCGCATGAAGATGCGGGGGCGGAATTGAGGTTTCTGACGAACATCGGCGGCAATGCGAAAATACTTGAGCGGGATCGCCTCGGCTCCGAGGCGCTGCTTGAAAGTGCTCAGGTTCGCACCATCATGGTCCGTTCGGCCGAGGTCGAAGACGTTTGCGCCCGTTGACTTTCCCTGCTGCATCGCTTTCCAAAACAGGAAAGGCATACCCCCCAGAGCGTGCCGGCTCTCATCGGATGCGCCATATTTGTACACCAGCTTGTCTCCATGCTGGATCGTGATGATGGCGGCCAAAGTCTCCTTGTTCTTCGAAGCGAGATGGATCGTGAACCTCTCGCCAAACTCATAAGCCAGGTTCTTGAACCAAGTGATGGGTTGCGGAAAGAGGCTGTGCCTTCGGCGAGTCATAACCATCAGGCGATAGAAGTGGCGCACCATGTCCTCTGATCGCCCGCTTTGCCATTTAAGACTTTCCCGGTCGGCGCGCCGAATCTTACGACGAACGCAGCTTGCATGAAAGCGTGCAAAGAGCTCTTCAGCCGTGGGACGAAGATCGATAGTGTGGTGTGAAAACGATGAGCTTTCAACCAGCCGGAGCTCGCGCTCAGCATCAGCAAAGGAACGGCTGAGTGGCCTGACTTCGAAGTATTTGTACCTGCTGGCGCGACTGATTATTTTAAGCGTCTCGATCAGCGCCTGCATTTCAACCGAAGTGGTAATGAGCGGCTCGCAGTGGTCCGCAAATGGGACCGATACGAAACGCTTCCCTGTTAACCAGCTCTCGACAGCACAAACCGGGATCGCCGCAGCAATTTCACCGGAATCGCTAGTTATAGCGACGGAAAAAGGCGTGTATCCGTAAGTCTTGCGCAGCGCGGCCAGCCATTCTTTGCTGTGAAAGATCGTCGCCTTGGGGTGGAGAGCAACAAACTTCGACCACCGCCCGTCCTCAAGCGGATTTATCAGCTCAACCCCTTTCACCCCAAAGACGCAATTGCGCTCAAAAGTCATAGGTGACGCTTCTTCGTTAGCCAACAGACTCCTGATAAGGACAGGCTGCAAGCCTGCTAGTTCCCAAACGGAACTGAAGTTCTCCATCGACAACGCTGGCGTAAGCCACTTGCGCCCTTTCCGATCCCTCACCCTCAACCGTCCAGCCCGAATCGGTTGGCACAAGTCGCATGTTTTGTCGCTGGCGCCACCACTGGTTGATCTCGCCAGGCTTGGCGGCCCACAAAAGGCGCTCGCTCCTCTGCCGGGCAAGATAGTCGAGCAGTTCCGTGTAGATCCTCTGCTCCCGGGCTCCGACGATGTAATCCGGATGAATAATAAAGCTGATCAACCCATTCCAATTCAGGATCGTTTCCACCTGCGTTTTCCAGAGATCAATCGATGATTCTTTCAGGATGTTGAACAAGCCGTAGTCCTGAACCGTCGTCAAGGGCAGCTCGAGAATGTCGCCGAGGAAATAAGGCATTACCGTGCAGCATCCACCTCCTTGCGGCTCCATGTGAGCTACATTTGGAATGGACATGTCGAATTCCACTTTGAGCTGAGGTAGCCAGTCCTGATTGCGGTGCATGGATCCAGCCCGGAAACCTTTTGTGTCGTAGCATTTGGCGTAGTGACGGATCTTCGCGGCGCGCTCGGCGAAGAGCTCGGCGTTTTCATAGAGTCGGCCGTCATGGTCAAGGTCGTGAATGTTAACCTCATGCCCGCGAAGACGAATCTGTCTCACCAGCTCTCCGATGGGATCGTATGGACCTTCGGGTATGAGTTGAAAGGCTGAGGGAATGCCGAAGGCATCATCCAGATCCATGAGCGCTCCGCAGTGAGCTGCCCCCACTCGGCCCTCAACATCATGTGTCATCATCAGAGCCGCCGAGTTGCCGTCGGGCCAAAACCAAATGAACGGAATCTCTTCTTCGCCGCTCATTTCAAGAATCAGTCCCATCAGGGATCGAAACAGTTGCTCCACGGAACAATCGACCGGCCAGACGGGAAAGCTTTTCCTCAATCGTGACTCAAGAACTTTGCGATGAAGGAACTGGCGAACATGACTCGTGAGCAGAGGGCGAAGAAAGTAGTACAGTTGCCGGGCAAACTGCGAGCCCCGTCCCGATGAAACATAACGTTCGTTGCGCAAGCTCGTGACAGACTTGAGAATCTGATCTATATCGGCTTCGTACTCCCTGGACGGTGAAAGTTGCGAACGCGGAGTCGATGAACGGCACTCAGAGTCCTTCGAGGCGGAATCGCTAAACAAGCTGAGATCAGTGCCGAAATAACTGCGAAAGTGCGCGAGCGATCGAGTTGGGAGATGAAGTTGATCCGTTTTCACCCTCAGTTCGACTTCTCCGCTCTGCTGAGTCATGTCTAGGAACAGCTCATCGCGAACAGCCTATTGAGGGACTTCTGAAGCCGCCGGAATGCTAACGCCTGCAGGTACACGTACGCGAATGTATGCAGTTTTTGGACCACCCTAGGCTACTGAATTTTAATGACTTAAATAAGAAGAGCCGCTATTAAGCGGCTCCACTGTGCAAAATATTGCAACATCCGGGCTCGAAGTTGCCACCTGGTGCGCTCCAAGTTCTCGGGCTGAGTTGGCCTTATCCAATGACAAAAAAAGGCACTAGGGTGTACGCACCTCCACCGTTGTTAGATTGTACCGATCGGTTGTCGGCGCCGTGTCGTTGATGATGACTGACGTGCCACTCAACGGCGTGGTTGCGTTCTGCATCTGCACCCAGTAGGTATCGCCGTTAGGTGAAAGGTATTGGTGCACCATCGTTTGCCCCGCTGCAACCGTCCGTGAGAGGCCCTTATCCCAATCATTTCCAACACCAATAACCAGCGAATTGTTCCGCGTCGTTGTCAGCTGTGCTGTAGGTGCGCCACTAGGTCCATTGCCACTGCCAAAGTTGCCGACAGCACCAGACCCGCTGGTGCCAGTTGTGTCTACTCCACTGAAGCTCATCACCGTAATGCTTGATGTCACGTTTTGTGACAGACTTGCCTGCACCGATACGCTTGCGAGCGTCGTTGTCGCAAATGCGCGCCAAATCTCGGAAGTGCCCAGTTGAGCGTTCGTGCGCGCGACGAGAACCCATGTCAACCCGGCTCCCGTCACACTGTTCACCTTGACACCTGAGCTCTTTGCATCAGTGGCGATGAATGCTAGGAGGAGTTCATTTGGAGACTTCGTGGAGAATGCCGCAGAAGTTACGGTCGTGGCAGAGTTACCCTGATCCTTGAACGCTGTAGCGTCAATCGTTATTCCGCTCGAAGCAGAACTAACAGTCAGCGTAACCGTAATCGTGGCTGGCGAGCCTTGCACGCCAGTTGCGGTGACAGTCACGTGCCCCGTGTAGGTCCCTGCAGCCAGGCCCACAACTGCTGCAGATATTTGCAGTGTTTGCGGAGCTGTGCCGCTTGCGGGAGAGACGCTCAGCCAAGTACTGTCACTTGCTGCTGTGAAGCTTATCGTGCCCCCGCCGGTATTGGTGACGTTGACGGTTGCCGGAGACGGGTTGCTGCCACCAACGACGGCACTAAAGGAGACGGTCTGGGCCGAGATCGACAGAACAGGAGGAAGTGCTACCGCGCTGAAATTGATGCCTCCAACATTTGCGCCATTGACGGTAACGATTTGATTTGCAGGGGTGAACGAATAACCCGATTGACTCGGCGTGACCGTGTAGCTGCCGTTGGACAGCGATCCAAATGTGTAGTTTCCCGCACCATCTGCTGTGACCACTGCCGAGGCCGCGCCATTCAGTGTCACCGTCGCGTTGGAGCCTCCCTGCCCGCTAATTGCTCCTGAAATCGTGCACGGACAAGCATTCGGAGCGACCACGAGGGTAAGCGATGCAGTCGCGGTCTGCGAAGTGGCGGCTGAATCGGTCACCTGCACAGTGAACGTGGTGCTTCCCGAACCGGTTGGAGTACCCGAGATCTGTCCAGTCGCGGAAAGAGTCAGACCGGCAGGCAGTGCGGTTCCGTTCACCAGAGACCAAATGTAAGGCGGCGTGCCGCCGGTGGCGGTGAGCGATACCGAATAGGCTTGATTCTGTGTCCCACCCGGCAGCGCATTGGTTGCGATCGACAAGGTTGTAGGCTGGACAGTAAGAGTCGTACTTCCCGAAACAGAGCTCAGCGCTGCCTTTATCGAAGAGGTTCCTCCGGCGAGGCCTGAAGCGATACCGGAAGCATTAATCGTGGCGACAGAGGAGTTTGAAGATGTCCAGGTAACCTGGCTGGTGAGGTTCTGGGTGGTGCCGTCACTGTAAGTTCCCGTGGCGGTAAAGGGTTGCGATGATCCAGCCACGATAGAGGGGTTCGCTGGGGTTATGACAAGTGTCTGTAGAGTCGTACTGGGGACAAAGACAACGTCAACCCAGTAATTGGATGAGTTGAACCCGGTCGCCGGAAATGTACTCCCCGGGCCGTATGCAAACACTCCATCGGAACCGCTGATTCCATCCTGTAGTGCATGCAGGGGTACGTTGTCGACACCGGCAGTTGCGAAATAGTTCTCATCATCTGCGTAGTGCCCGACCGTGCCATGGTAGGACGCCACATAGACAGTGCCAGCCGTAATGGCAACGGGTGAGGCAAAATTGACCTGCTGCCACCCGGAAGCAGTTTCATTCGTGAAAGTCGCCGAAGCCAAATTGGTTCCAGTGGCACTCCATAGATTTCCGATATGAGCACCGGTATTTGCGCTGCTCTTGTAGAAGCGAATGCCCGAGATCGCTCCACTTACATCCGATCGGAACTTTACGCCCAATTCCACCGGGCTGTCAGCCCCTGCATCTGCCACCAAGGGTAAGGTTGTAGCCGCCCAAATTGCATAGAACGAAGGTGGAGCGGCGACATTGATAGTGAACTGGCTTGTCGCTGTCTGCGCAGGACTGCCGCCGTCGGTGACTTGAACCGTAAACGTGTCGGGGCCCGCCACGAGCGGGGCTCCGGTGATCTGACCTCCCGTGGAAAGAGCCAGGCCAGCTGGCAATACGGTTCCATTGACCAGTGACCAGCTGTACGGAGCGGTACCTCCGGTAGCGTTCAGGCCTGCCGAGTAAAGCTGGTTCTGGGTGCCATTGGGCAAGGAGGTTGTAGCGATCGACAGGGGAGTCGCGTTAACGGTTAATGTTGTCCCGCCGTTTATCGTTCCCAACGTTGCCGAAATCGTGCTCGCTCCGCCCGCGATCGCTGAAGCCAATCCGGAGCCGTTGATGGTTGCGACAGAGAGGTTCGACGATGCCCAGCTGACTTGCGCGGTGATGTCTTGTGAGCTGCCGTCACTGTATGTGCCCATGGCGGCGAACTGCTGGGTGCTGCCGGCCGGAATGCTTGGCTGGGAGGGGCTGACCGAGATGGAAGTCAGAGTAAGCGCTGTGAAATTGACTGCGGTTGCGCTGCTCCCATTGAGGGTGACAGTCTGGGATTTTGGATTGAAAGCAAGTGCGGCGCGACTGGGCGTAACGGTGTAGGACCCATTCACCAGGCCCGGGAATGAATAATTGCCCGACGCGTCTGCCGTCGTCGTTGCGGTTGCATTTCCCGTCAGAGTCAGGGTAGTTCCACTCCCGGTTGAGGCCGGAGTCACGCTTCCGGAAATGCTCAAGCTACCGGCAGAGGCGGCCAAAACTTCCACCAGACTCAGGTTGTAACGGTCGGTGGTGGGAGACGTGTCATTAATTGTGACTTTTGTACCGCTGGCTGGAATTGGCTGAGTCTGCATCTGCATCCAGTACGTGTCGCCGCTGCTCGACAAGTTCTGATGCAGCATCGTCTGGTTCGCTCCCACCACTCTGGCAATTGCCTTATCCCAGTCAACACCTACTCCAAGGACTAAAGAGTTATTTCGTGTTGTGTTGAGCGAACCTGTTGGCGCTCCTGACGCAGCGTTTGCACTCCCGACAGCACCAATTGCGCCCGCTCCATTGGAGCCGGAAGGGTCCACACCGGCAAAACTCATCACCAGCATCGAGGAAGCCACGCTTTGGGAAAGATTCGCCGTCAGCGACACATTCGTGAGGGGCGCAGTCGCGAAAGCTCTCCAAATCTCTGCAGTACCGAACTGCACGTTGGTGCGGAGGACAAGGCTCCAGGTCAACCCGGCTCCAGTCATGCTTGCAACGCTCATGTTGCCCGACAACGAAGAGTCCGAAGCTACGAACGCCAGCAGCAATTCGTTGCCAACCGTGGTCGAGAACGTTCCGCTGTTGATGCTGGTGGCGTTGGGTTGATCCTTCGAAATCAAAGCGTCCACGGCTACGTTGCCTGGATTCGGGGGTAGTATCGATCTCACCGTAAGCGGTGAGCTGATGGTCGCCACATACGTCGCCGAGATCGTCACAGGCATCACCAACGGTACAGTCGTCGTTGTGACCGTGAAATTTGCGCTGAATTGCCCCGCTGGAACCGTCACGCTGGCCGGCACACTTGCCACCGCCGCATTCGAGCTCGACAGGCTCACGACTACGCCGCCCGACGCTGCGGGCTGCCCCAGTGTCACCGTGCCCTGAACCGGAGTACCACCGGATACGCTGCTGGCGTTGAGGGTAAAGGCAGTCAGTTTCTGGGAGGAAGTCTGTATTGCGATGGTTACGCCAGAGGAAGGGACTTCAAGATTCGCGCTGTCATCGGCGGCGCGGGTCAGCAGGGTGATATTTCCTGAAGCGCTCGGTATCCAGGAATAGCTCCAGCTCTCCCTCCCGGATGCAGCATGCCAAGTGGCTCCTCCATCGGCAGATACTTCGACGCCTCCGACTACTCCACCGCCACTGTCTTTGGCCGTGCCGCTGATGTTCACGGTTGCTCCAACAGTGAAAATTGCTCCAGGAGCGGGAGAAGTTATTTGGGAAGCCGGCGGAGTCAGATCCGCCGATTTGACTCCAAGCAGCAAACCTCCCGCCAAGGTTGCAGGTTGCACGCCCATGTCAGCGAAAAGGTTCACCGTTGCCTGCTTCATATTCGGATCGGCGGACGTCCCGTTCGCATTGTCATGGTCCGAATCGAGTCCCCAAGACCACTGCACAGTGCCTGCCCCAAACACCAATCCCAACGGCGTCTGGTTCTGCTGACCCAGGTTCGTGTAATAGCGATACATAGTCAGGTGGTGGGTCGCAGATCCTACGCCGTAAGAGCCGCCGTAGTCGAGGAGGTAGTCTGTGGTCAGACTATAGTTCGCAGTTGACAGATCAAAGAGGCCGGCTGGACGGAATCCATTGTCTTGGTCGACATCCCACTCGTAGCCCAATGTGCCGGCTGGCAATGTAAAAGTCTGGCCAGCCGTTTGAGCTCCGACCGCAGTGTTGCGCCAAAACCGCATTTTGCCGTCGGCGGCTGGAACTTTCACCGATAAGTAATTGTTGTCGGCGCCTGGGCCGTTCACGCGAAACAACGTCCCGGTGAGCGCGTTTTCCGGTCGGCCGCCGTCAGCGGGCGGACTGAGAGTAGGGTCTCGCCAGGTGCCGGTCCATATCGGCGGATCGAGCGGATCCTCTTGGAGTCCATCCAGGGTCTCTTTGTAGCAAACCAGAGTACGGTACGGCGTGTTGCTTCCGTCGATGCTGTTTTCCCAACGAGTCTTCCAAAAAACTTCGTTACCGCTAAAGAAGGCGAGATTGACACCGGCGGCCCGAGCCGCCTCCACGCTGGACCGCTTGCCGGCGGACCAATATTCGTCGTGGCCCACAGACAAGTAAATCTTGTGATTCGTAATCGAACTTCCATTTCGAGCCGCATCAACGCTGCTGAAATAGCTGACATCGTATCCGTTGGCTTCTAGCCAGCGCACCATGGGATATTCGGCGTTATAGATCCAAGTCCATGTTTCCAGGCTGGCGGTGTTAAAGGGTCGGTTGTAGCTCACCTTGTTCGCACGGACGGTTATGTTGAAAGAAGTGTCGCCATACAAACTATGTCCGCCGTAAGGATTGTAGGCATGCCAAGTCTCATCCGATGTCTGAAACAAGATGTCGGAATGGCTTGAATCATTGCGCACGACAAAAATGATCTGACTGGATCCGCCGGTATCGGAGCGGACCAGTTCAGCGATATAAATTCCCGAAACTGCAGTGCTTGGGATGGTCCACGAAGCAGAAACAGCCCAGGTGCCGCAGTCATACAATTTTGTGCTTGCATCCGTCGCGCATGCGGGTTGTGTTTGGGGCAGTTTCGCCGATGGATTAACGCTTGCGATCAGTCGTGCGCCATTGCCTTGGTAGTACCCCATACGGTAGATATCGATGCGGTACGCAGTGGCAGGCGTATTCACCTTGAAATTGACAGTCTGCCCAACGTTAAAGCTGATATCCGTGGTGAAGCCTTGGATCGTTGAATCGCCAGAACCGCTGTCCCTCCCCCAAATCGTTTCGGGGGTGCCGGGCTGACAGTTCTCGGCCTCGATCGCGTTTTGTGGAGATGTGCAGGAACTGAACGCACTAACACTGGTCAGTAGTGTGAGAATTAACGCGAAAGCAATCTTTCGAAACATAGAGCCTCCCCGGCAAACGCTGCAAACGAGACGTGCAACAATCTGCCGCTGAGCCCAATCTTTAAATTCATGCGTGGCGGCAAAAGAACAGTGCAGCAACTGAGTTGCCGTTCGCCAAGCAAACACGAGTGCGCCACACCACTGAAGAATCGTGAGTTTTCGGCATGTGGCAACAACATTTCCTCACTACTCTCGGACCGCCGCATCCTCCCAGATATGCAAGTGCTTGCACTTTTTAGAATGAACTTTCCAAACAATATCCGGCATGTTTTCCGCGGCCAGTCGTCCGTCGATCTGCGATCGGTAACTTGGCTGCGCGGTGGCACGTCCATGCTCTCTTCTCTTCTTCTCTGGAAGCATTGCCCTAAAAGACAAGAGGCCGCCTTATAAGGGCGGCCTGCAACTCACAAGACTGGTGTTACCTCATCGTATCTTAGGGACCTACTTGGATAATTGGTGCTATCGACGGAACTCCGCTGGAGTTCACGATAAACAGCATGTAGTACCCAGGAGGAGCCAGACGTCCATCCACCGGAGCAGTGAGGTTTAAGGTGCCGGCTCCGGCTTGAAAGCTCAGAGGCACGGAGTAAGTGTTCTCGTTGAAGAAATGGGTTACTGCGCCAAGGCGAATCAGTACAGCCGTTGAAATATTAGCTGAGTCGGGCGTGTTGATGGAAAACCCAGTCCCGTAGTGAATCTGACTAGGAGCCGAGGTGATGGTCGGCCGGGGCCCCTTAAACAGATAAGGAGGAGAGAAGAACTCGGCAGATTGCTCGTCAGGCACGTTGCCGAAGTCTGCTCCCATGCCCGATTCCACGACGCGACCGTCGGGAAGGAGCAACGCGGTTGAGTGGTACTCACGCGGAGTATGCATCGAAGCCATCGTGCTCCAAGTCTGAGTTTGCGGCGACCACAGTTCTGCTGTGTAGACAGCGTTCGCGATGTTGCCGCCATTCTTGTCGCTTTCCCCGCCGGTCGCCAGCACCGTTCCATCTGGAAGAGTCGTCAGGTTCATATAGCTCCTCGCATACGCCATGGAAGGAGTCTGTTGCCATGAAGGATTGGATTGTGTGAGGTCCAATACAAAAGTCGTATTCGACGACGGTCCGGTATTTTGGCTGTCGCTCGCGCTCCCCGCCTTCATGATTTTGTTTGGCATGTACATTACGGCACTGCCACCATCGATGATGCGATTGTCAATTACCGACCAAGATTGCGTCGTCAGATTGAGTACATCTGTATTGGTTGCGTACTCCGATCCGCCGACGTGGATTATGCGCCCGTCGGGCAAGAGAAAGATAAAGGGATAGGTTTCAAACGGATTATTCGCATTCGTCAGCTGTGTCCAGGCGTTCGTCGCCGGATCATAGATTTCAGGTATCCCAGCGTTGGTGTGATTTGTGGATTGCCAACCCGCAGTAACCAAAATCCTGCCGTCGGACAGAGTGGTTGCGGTCGGATACCAGCGCTTGTACTTCATATTCGGGACTGCGGTCCAGCTGTTGTTGCTCGGATCAAAAATTTCAGCGTTGGCGATGCCGATATCGCCGCTTCCATCGCCATACCCGCCCACGACTAGGATTCGTCCGTCTGCAAGCGCCGCATGTCCGGAGCAGAACAGGTCTGGATTGGTCGGGGTAGCAGAAAACACGTTCTGTTGATAGTCCCAAACAGACGGAGTGGCTCCATCGTCGTAATACAGCAACTTATTATTTGGCAGCAGAATCAGGTTAACTGCCACCGCATTGAGGGCCGACGGCGCCGACCAGGTTCCCACGACCGCGGGATTCCCGGAATTGTCAACCGTGACCGTGAGGGCCGATGAACTTGCGCTAAGACCAGCCGCGTCGTAGGCGATTGCGGACAGAGTGTGTGCACCAGCTGTAGCCTTGGTTGTGTCCCAAGTCAGATAGTAGGGAGCGACTGTGAGAGCCGAACCGAGGTTCGATCCGTCAAGTACAAACTGAACGCTGCTGATGTTGGACGTCTTACTGCTTGCATTGGCTGCGATAGTAGTAGATCCGGAAACCGTAGCGGCGGGAGCTGGCGCAATCATCGCCACAGTCGGAGGATCCGTGATGCCGGAACCGGGCGCTGGCAGCACCTCTACAGCAGTCAGGTTGTAACGATCTGCAGTAGGCGAGGTGTCATTAAGGGTCACCGCAGTTCCATGAACTGGCGTCACAGAGTTTTCCATCTGCACCCAGTAGGTGTCGCCGCTCTTGGCGAGGTCCTGATGAAGAATCGTTTGCCCGCTGCCGGCTACGCGAGCGACGGCCCTATCGAAATCATTACCCACAGCGAGTACCCAGGATTGATTTCGCGTGGTGGTTAGGGTTACTGCAGGGGCTCCCGAGCCCGCGTTTGCAGAGGCGGTCGCCCCCACTGCACCGGATCCACCGGAGCCGGAGGGGTCCACTCCCGAGAAGCTTACGACAGAAAGAGACGAGTAGACATTTTGTGACAAGGTGGCGGTGACAACCACGTTGGAAAGCTGTGTAGGCGCAAACGCACGCCAAACTTCTGCCGTTCCGCTCTGCACGTTTGTACGACGCACAAGAGACCATGCCAGTCCGCCGCCGGTGATTCCGGTTACTGTTGCGTTGGCCCCCGAAACATAGTCGGTGCCGATGAAAGCCAGTAGAAGCTCGCTCGATCCGGAAGTTGAAAATGCGCTGGTACTCAAGGTGTTGTCCGCCGATGAGCTGTCGGCGAACACCTTCACATCCATAGCCAAAGGAACCGAGCTCTGCGGCTGATCATTGAAATTTTGTCCACCCACGTTTGCCCCGCTCACTGTCACGCTCAGCGACGCCGGACTGAACAAGACACCAGAATCGGAAGGCGTAATGGTGTAAGTGCCATCTGCCAAACCAGGAAAAGCGTATGTCCCGTCGCTTGCAGTCACGGTACTGCTCGAGGTGGAGCCGCTGAGGGTAATCAGGGCTCCGCTAATCGGCGGATTAGTTCCGCCGGAGATGCTCCACGTCGGGGCCGAACTGCTTGAGAAATTCACGCTCCCGATGCTGCCGCCATTGATGACGACGTTTTGTGACGACGGAGAAAAAATCAGGCCAGTTTGATTGGGAGTGACCGTGTAGCTTCCGTTCGTAAGCCCACTAAATATGTAGCTTCCTGAAGCATCGGTACTGGTCTTCGCTGAAGCCGGTCCTGACAATGCAATGTTGATTCCGGAGCTGGCAGGAGTAATCGCACCAGAGATGTTCCAGGTCTGTGCCGTAGCCGCGATGGCAGGAGCGGTGACGCTTCCTCCTGAGATGGTTACAGCTTCGCTTGCCGGACTAAATATGACGTTAGCTTTCGTGGGAGTTAAGCTATAGGTTCCGTTCTGAAGGCCGTTGAAGACGTAAGTGCCCGTGCTATCTACGGTTGCGCTTGCGATGGTAGATCCATTTTGCGACAGGGTCATGGTTGCCCCGGCTGCGGTGGCGGCTGGCGTTATGTTTCCTGAAATGCTGAATGAATTGCCGGCCTGGGCCGCAGCCAGAACTTCGACGATGCTGAGGTTATATCGATCCGTGGTTGGAGCTGTATCATTTATCGTCACTGTGGTACCGCTCAGAGGAGTCGGAGCGGTTTGCATCTGTACCCAGTAAGTATCTCCAGTCGGGGTCAGATACTGGTGCACCAAGCTCTGGCCTGGACCTAGAGTGCGAGCGACTGCGTTGTCAAAGTCGTTGCCGACTCCCAGAACTAGTGAGCCATTGCGTGTGGTGATCAGAGAAGCCGTGGGCGCACCCGAGCGGGAGTTCGCGCTGGCGAATGCCCCTATGGCTCCCGAGCCTGAGGTCCCAGATGTATCGACTCCCGCAAAGCTCAACACGGTCATCGAAGAAACCACAGACTGCGAGAGAGTCGCCGAAACCGACACGTTGCTGAGCTGGGCGGATGAAAAAGCCCTCCAGATCTCTGCATTCCCGGACTGGGTATTGGTGCGCACGACGAGTTGCCAGGTCAATCCTGCACCCGAAACCGCCGTCACCTTCGTATTGGTGCCCCCAAGATAATCTGCCGCTATAAACGCAAGGAGTAACTCATTGCCGCTCGTTGTTGAAAAGGACGGAGACTGAACGGTGTTCGCTGCAGCTGAAGAGTTGACATTGGCGCTGGCATCGATCTGGATGGATGCATAGCTGGACAACGCGATGCATGTAAATAAAGCGCCTATGATCGTACTTCGCATTGCTGGTAGTAGCTTCAGTGACGTCATCGCTCCGAATGTTCTCTCATTATTTGGATTGAGCAGGTACTGATTGAAACGTCTTCCGGCGACAGAAAAGAGGGGATGAGGCAACGCTGAAGGTCATGGATGTTTCTGTCGTGCCTCGAAAGTCCTCATGCCGAAACACTGACTCAGCCTGACGAATGCACGTCCTTCGCCAGACCCGGTTCTCTGTTTTCAGGGGGTTAAGCGCGCTGCAGCGTGATACTCAAGACAGCTGTGCAAGAGTTTGCACATCCGAGGAAGTCGCCACTCCTAGGATCATCGGCATTTAGTTTGAGCAGCGACAGCAAGAAAGGGATCCTCAATCGAACACAACGGTCTTGTTCGCGTAACACAGGATTCGGTTGTCCAGATGCCAGCGTAGCGCCCGGGCGAGAACGACTCTTTCGAGGTCGCGCCCCTTTTCTACCAGCTCCTGAGGCGAATCCCGGTGAGATATGCGGGTCACATCCTGCTCGATGATCGGCCCCTGGTCGAGATCGGCAGTTACATAGTGACTGGTTGCCCCGATGAGCTTCACGCCGCGAGCATGTGCCGCGTGATAGGGCTTCGAACCTACGAACGCAGGCAGAAAAGAGTGATGAACGTTGATGATCTTGTTGGGAAAGTGGGCCACAAATTCGGGGCTCAAAATTCGCATGTAGCGCGCAAGCACGATCGTCGATACGTTGTTCTCGCGCAAGAATTGCCACTGCTGCGCTTCAGCTGCAATGCGATTGGAGTCGTCCACCGGGATGAATGCATAGGGAACATCGTAGAATTTTGCCAAGGGTTCGGCGTCTCTATGATTACTGAGAACCGCACTTACTTTGCAGCACAATTCTCCGCTTTGAATTCGATGGAGCAGATCCACAAGGCAGTGAAGATGCCGTGAAACGAAGATGGCGACCCGTTCCTCGTCATCAGAATATGAGACGCGCCAGTCCATGCCCAGCGAGTCTGCAAGTGGTCCAAAACATCCTTTAAAGTCGCTGCGAGCAATCGAGAAATCGGTTAGCTCCCATTCGACCCGCATAAAGAACAAGCCGAGCTCTCGATCCTGGTGCTGATCGGCATGAAGAATGTTTCCGCCGTGTTGGCAGATGAAAGTTGCGATGCTGGCGACTAACCCCCGCTGGTCTGGGCAATTGATCAGCAGCGTGGCACTGCTGGGCTCCACTCTCATGCGTTTTCCAATCGACAGTTGTTCGGATCTTCCACTGGGACATCCTTGATCTGATTTGGACCCCATGGAAACCAGCCGCACGGGAAATCAGGACTGCGAGACTGTTTTCCGATTCTGCCGGCTCCCGCTTTGCGGGATTCTCCAATTTCCCTCCTGAGTTTTCGCAACTCACCAGGAGGGCCGCTCAGCCCACTCTGAAAGGAAGCAGGAATCCAAGATTGGATGGTTAGCACAAAAACCAACCTCCTGCTTAGTCCCAATTTGAACTCAAAATGTTGCGGAGCCGGCTCGCGATTTTGAAAGCAGATGCGCGAGCGCCTTGAACATCGTGCCTTGTCCCCAATGAAACATCGGGGTTTTTACGATCTTCCATCCTAAGTCGCGATAGTAGAAGTACCCCTCAGGATCTTGTAAGTGCTCGATTGTCCATAGCGCAACCTTCTGCGCCAAAGGCAGGGCGTCATCTTCGATCTCTGAGAAGAAAGCCAGCGTGTCTATGGCTTGAGCCGCACACTGAATGTCGATCGGCAGTTCCTGATTGTGATAATACTTCGGACAGCCATCAGACTCGAAGAAATGCTCGATGAAATAACGGAACCCGGTTCGTAAATTGCCCTCAAACTCCCTGTCCCCGGTGCTATCTATGTACCGTTTCAGACAATCAAGATTGTAGCCTGTATGAAAGTTATCGATCCAATGATACTTGGGCTCTTCTCCGTAGAACCAGGAGCCATCCGCCAGCTGTCTCGCACAACTGTAGAAGATGGCCTCTCTTGCGAGATCAATGGCAGTCTGGTCTTTCGTGTAGGCGCCAACACGGGAAAGCAGCGCGGCCCCGAGCATGTTGGAGTTATGGATTGAGCTTTGCGAGTTGGGAACATAGCTAAGGCATAGGCCCTTCGCTGTCCCCTCTCGAGGAAGAGTTTTTACCCACTCTGCAGTACTCGCCGCGACATCCAGATACCTGCCTTCACCCCACGTCTCATATGCCTCGAGGAACGCCAGTCCGATCAGACTGCTCCAAACGATGGTCGGCGTGTACCTTTCAATCGTGCCGGCTCGCGTAGAAAAGGCAAAGTGATTGCCCCAACAAAACTGATTCCAACCTGGAGATCGGTTAGCCATCAACCACTGAAAGCATGAATCCGCACGCTGACGATAACTCTGATCGCCGGTATGCTTGAACATCTTGGTATAACCCCACGCGAAGTAGCCCATACCTTTGGTGGAAGTATGTGGCCGTATCCCAATCAACGGTCGAATGTGGATAGGGGTCCGAAGCACCGCTCCGGTCAGCAGTCTGCGGAGAAAGTGTTTTTGGAAGGTGAATTTATTCAGGAACGATAAGCTGCCATCACCGGGATCGTATGCCTGATACTTTCGGGCTTCGGTCCATGACACAACCCCTTGAATACTACCCTCGAGAAAGTCTGTCATGCCCCGCACACCGCCTCGGATCTCGGAACGGCAGCCAAACGGTCCAACAATTCTATGTATTTTCTCTTTTCGTGACCCCACGAGAATCGGTCGCGCAGTGCCATGGAGCGAGACCGGTAGATCCGAAGCATCTCAGGATTGACGACTATTTGATCGAAAATGTTGGCGAGAGACTGCGGATCATCCCAGTCGAAAAACATGCAGTCTTGCTCGTTAAAATAATACTGAATTGCCTTGTTGCGCACGGCTACCACCGGAAGGCCCAAAGAAATGTACTCCAGCAGTTTCAAGGGCAAAGCGTAATCTGTAACCGAAGAGATTTCGAGTGGAGCAAGGCCAACATTGCAGTCCGCAATCTGCCGCGCAATCGCGTCGGCAGGGTAGCTTCTGTTATCGAACTCAACCACATCCTGCAGCTCTCGCGAGCTTATCAGCTGCTTGAGACGCTCGCTGAAGTCCCCTTCCCCAATAATTCTCACTCTGATTTGATTGCGGTATCGTGCACGGCTGAGCGCTTCTACTAGAATTCTAAGCCCGGAACGTTCAAGGATTGTGCCGTGAAAAACAAAACGAATAGGTTGAACATCGAAGGATGATCGGAGTGGAAATAACTTTTCATCAGCAAAATTGGCAATGACTTCGATGGCCTCCGGCTTGATCCCATGATGCACAAGAATTCCGTCCTTTACAGGGTCGTGTACCGTGACGACCTGATGACAGTACGCCGCGCTTATACGCTCCTCCCACAGAAGAAGTCGATAAAAAAAGCCGCTTTCCTTGCCCTTGAATTTGGAGGCGAAGGTATTGGGCATAGGGTCATGAATATCCAAAATGATCTCCGCTCCCATCAGCCACGGAACGACAGTGCTGAAAACCAAGAAATCGGGCATGTTGTTAACGTGAATAACCGCATACCGATGCCGAAAAAAGAGCGTTGTCGTTGTTGCTAGACAGGCAAAGAAAAACTTGAGGTAGGCCAGAAGATATTGAACGTGGCCTCTACCTCTGTACTTTTGCTGATTGATACGGAGTACTCGAACCCCGCGGATTACTTCACGAGCCCCAGTGGACGGCCTGCGCAAAACCAGACAATCGACCTCATAGCCGCCCTCGAGCGCCGCTTCAGCCTCTCGAATAACCCGAGGATCGGATTCGTAGTAGGTGTAACCCACCATCAGTATTTTTTTACGGCCTTGCGGATCTGTAATCACTGTATGAGTCTCGATTCCAATGCTTGAATGATTCGTTCAAAGTCGCTGGTCAGAGTAGGATCGGCAAGAACATTCTCGGGATGCACAAGCAAGACTATGTCCTGAGAGCGACCTTCTCGCAACAGCCAGTCAACACTGAACCTTGTTGTGTCACGCCAGTGCGGTTCAAGCCAGAACGCGGAAGGAAAAACCACGAGCCCTCTTTGGGTCATGATCGAAGGCATCGTTGGATCTTCAAGATTCCCGAGGAAAAGCTGCATACGCGAGTTCTCAGCCCACTCCTGATATTTTTCCGGTTCATAGGGGGCGTAGTGACGAAGGCCGTATTTCGAGCCTCCCGAACCGTGTTTTGAGACCGCAGACACTTTCGTGCCGAGATGTTTCTCGAGATTCTCCGTCTCCGTGCGAAAGGTCTCAAAGGAGCGGGAGTTTTCAAGGTGCAGTCCGGGCTGATGATTGCCCTTGCGCAACAGATCGACGATGCGCGGGCACGGAAGTGTGCATCGCCGAAAGAAAACATAGGCGCGGGCCGCAACCCGGTTAAGCATCTCGAGCATGACTTTCAGTTCTGTTAAGTATCCGCAGAAAGGGAGCCTGGGAACATACAGATCGGAGCTGAGTCTGCTGAGAACATGACGTGCCAGTGGCACTCTTCCATAGGGACGATCAACGTCGATGCGAATGATAAGACTCATGAATCAGAGGTCGTATGTTGGTTCGGTATGTCGAGCTGAGAATGTTCCCTTGCTGGTCAAAATTTCTTGAGCATTGATTCGTATGCTTGGAAGACGGGCATAATCTGTGCGCCGGCTCCCTGACAGTACTGAACAATAGTTTCGAACAATTTCGGAGTGCATCCCCAGCGAGTTGGGTGATCGGAAATGTCGTGAGTAGCGAAGATGAGCCAGCCACCTGAACGCGAATTAGCATCGATCAATCGCTTTATCGCATCGGGATCGTCTCGACTCTGTTCTATGAAGTGAGCTGCCAGATAATTAAGGTCAACGGTACCTATATTGAATGTCTGCCCTCCACCCCGGCAGCAAGCATAATACTTGGAAGATATGCGCTTGGTTTCCGCTCGCGGCACTCCGATTGGATAAGACAGCGATTTAAAACAGGCTCCCGGATTGAGCTCTTCTAGAGCTTTCCGGTTGGCCTTGATTGCCTCTTCAAAGCCGCTCGGAGCTGTGTTCCAAGCGTGGCAATGGCCAAAGGTATGACACCCCAATTCGTGACCTTGCGCGAGCAGCGACGTCAGATCATCGCGGGTGAGCATCGTTCCCGTTTCAATTTCTTTTCCGATCAGGCCGAGGGATGCGTAATAGGTTCCAGTGTAGCCGTAGGCGCGGAGGATGTTTCCTCCACTCAGCAGGGCCGAGCGCGGAAAATCGTCGAACGTAAAGGAAACGATCGGGGCCCGAGGTCTGACGTTGAACAACCGCCTCGAAAGAGAACGCGCAATGGTTCGCTGGTACTTCCCCTGAGCTTTGGCTATAAGTCTTGAGAGTGCCATATTTGGGTTGGCGGTTCCTAGTTGTTGTGCCTGCTTGGGCCGAGCTTGCGGCTCTCGCTCAGGAGTCGCTGCAGCTTCAAGTGTTCCCATCTTTGTGCCAGACGGCGCCATAGGCGGGCGCTCTTGGTTCGCCACGAACCGTCCATGAAATGCACGCCCAAGTCACCAAAACGATTCCAGTTTTTTTCGTCACAAACGTCTTGTGGGAACAGAACCGTCACTGTTCGGCGCAAGTCTGGATGTTCGGCCAGAGTTCTTGTCACCAAACCAGGTCCAGTTGTGTTTAAGACCACGAATTCAGATCGAAAGAAGGGGGGCGATCCGGCCATCATAGGCTCGACCCATGACGGCTCTTTTTGCGCTCGCACGCAGTTCTCAATCACCGCTTCCAAGAATCGATTTCCCGCCGTCGCTCCGAATGCATAGTTACCGATTTCCCAATCCACCTGATAGGTTTTCCGGAGCAACCGGCTGAATGTCAGCCCTTCAAACGGGAACACCGATTCGTGCTCGAGAAGCGGGCCAAGCGACGTTGCCAACATGACATCTAAGTCGAAATAAAATCCGCCGAGGCGGTACACGGCCAGATAGCGGAAGAAATCGTAGCGCTGAATGCGGTAGCGAAATGCATTGAAGACACTTCGGTACTGCGGAAATTCGCGATCGATGAAATCCTCCACTCCGCGATCATCAAAGAAGAGATACTCGAACTCCGGGTTCAGCAGCTTGAGATTGCAAACCATGGCCCGAATGTGCAGCGGCTGTTCTCCGCCTTTGCCGGTCTGGATGATCCGTTTGGGGATCCGTGCAGCTCCGCTTAGAGACGATCGAGTCTCGCAGATGGTCGCTGCAGCCGACGATGATTGGATTTCAGGGTTCATTTTCAACTTGTTGCAGGCATTTATTCATCTACGCAAACGAGCAGCACGGCTGGGCAAACGTTCGGGTGTGACCCCCTGTCTCTTATTACAACTCCCGATGCTCAACATCGAATCTAAGACGGAAACCTGCATTTCAGCACGAAAGGATCTGTACCAACGGGGCAGCAACGATTGGGCTTTGGACCATTGCGCGTGGATGCTTCATCGCGTGTAGGATGAAGGAACGGTAATCCGGTAATGTGGTGTACCAAAGGAACTTGTCTGTTCCGACCTTCCCAACGCAGAATGCAATACGACGATCCCGGGGTGTCGCTCCGACTACTTCAGGATAAGTGCAACTGGCCGATCAGATTACGGCGCCAGTCAAATTTTGCTGGCGCTTGGAATGACGAGAAATCATGATACGAAAAATAGCTTGGCTTGTTTCTCTGAACTCCGTCCTGGCGATCTCGATGGTCTGGCCGACACTCGCGAGCGCAGCGTGTTCCGGTAGCGGGACCTCCTGGTCCTGTCCCGCCGGTGCCACACCCTCCGACGTGAATAATGTCATTAGTAGCGCAAGCGATGGAGCGACGGTCACGTTCGCTGGTGGTTCTTACAGCTGGGGCTCAACGATTAGCCCATCTCTAAGCAAAGGCATCACCTTTATATGTGCCAGTGGTGCGACCTGCTCGGTCTCCTCAGGCGGTACGGTCTTTGGCTTCGGCTCGGGCAGCTCAACCCGGTTGTACCGCATTTCCGGCTTCACATTCAATCTATCGAGCTATCTGCTTTGGACTTGCACGCCGGGCGGATGTGTCGGCACGATCAGCCAATTGCGAGTTGATCACAATACCATCAACGAATCATCTGCCGATCAGACCATCCTTCAGTTCGGTGAAAATAGCGCCAAGCAGTATGTCTACGGCGTAGCCGATCACAACACTGTCAACTGCCCAAGCAGCTGCTATTTCTTGCAGTGGCTCAATACCGTAGACAGCAACCCCCCGCCTCCTCCGCTCGGCACCGCTAACAATTTCTTCGTGGAAGACAATACGATCTCGATCACGACGCTCACAAATTTGGGAACAGGCTGTATGGATAGCTGGGGGCAATCGGCGATCGTTTGGCGGCACAACACCAGCACCAACTGCCGCGTTCTCTCCCATGGCGTCACGCACGGCGGTGGTCCCAGCAACATCGAGATCTACAACAACGTCATCCAGATGAATTCTGGAGCGCAATCTCAGGGCGGTGCGGGATGCTACCGCTGTATTCACCACCAAGGATCGAATACGTTCCTGGCATTCAATAACAGTTTCACTGCCTTTGGGACCAAGGACGGCGATCCGGCTGCGTTCTTGCATTACCGTTCTCTCCCTAACTCGATCGACGGCGGAGAGCCGCAATGCAATGGATCACAGACCAACCCGCCTGATGGAAATCGTTCACCTACGTCCTCCAATCAGGGATATCCCTGCTGGAGACAGCCAGGGCGAGATGTGACCGGCGCCTACAAGCCGATGTATTTCTGGAACAACAAATGGTCCGACACGGGCGCAAGGATCGATATGAGCTATGACGATCCCGGTGGCAGCCCGGATTACTCCAACCAGCAAATCGTTCAAGACCGCGAATACTATAACGCCGTATCGATCAACGCTCAGGCCTCTTCAACGGCACCTTTCAACGGAACCACCGGCATGGGCTTTGGCGTTCTCGCCAATCGTCCCGCAACCTGTACGACCAGCACGGAGGCTGCCTTTGGGGGTGCTGCGGGCGTGGGGTACTTTGCTACCGATCAAGGTTCACAAGGCACGCTGTACACTTGTTCGGCCACGAATACCTGGTCTGCGTATTACACTCCGTATACTTACCCGCACCCTTTAGCAACCGGAGGCACTACTGGCACGCCACCAAACCCTCCCACGGGATTAGCCGCAAAAGCTCAATAGATTCCTTACCGCGAGCAAGCCAGGTATCTGAAGCTTGCTCGCGCAATCACTCCCCGGACGATCCTTTACCCACGCTGTTAGAGTTAGCTGAGGAGTCGAGAGATTCTGCCAGACGCTCCGAC
>CAYZHX010000047.1:4438-26419 GCA_964476905.1 uncultured Terriglobales bacterium | reverse complement strand
GCCGTAGCGAAGATCGCCGGCAAGTACGCGCGTCCGGTGAAACGCAATCTGATTCCCGGCGCAACCTACTGCGAGCCGCAAATCGGCAGCGTCGGGTTAACCGAAGCACAGGCGCGGGAGAAGGGCTACAAAGTAAAAATCGGAAAATTTCCTTTCAGTGCGAATTCAAAAGCCAGCATCATCAGCAACCATGAAGGATTCATCAAAGTCGTTTCAGAAGAGCAGTACGGCGAGATTCTCGGCGTTCACATCATCGGGCCTTCGGCAACCGAATTGATCTCCGAAGCCGTGACCGCGATGCAGCTCGAAGCAACCGTGGAAGAGATGATGTTTACCATCCACGCACACCCCACTCTTTACGAGGCTCTGCTCGATGGCTTCAGCAGCGTCGAAGGCAAAGCCATCAACATCTGAGTTGAAGATGAGCGAGCGCTGCCTCCTAACCGCAGATGAACTTCTCAGGTTCTGCTTTGCCGAGACGCAGCGCTGGCGCGAATGGCTTACGGGAAACCAGGACTTACTGGATCTGCCTATCGACATTGCTCAGGCAAAGACCGTCCGCGAACTGATTCTGCACATCGTTGCCGTGGACCTGCGCTATGCCGAGCGTCTGGTAGGGGAAAGAGTAACGGAGTACAACGAGCTACCGACGTCCACACTGGAAGAGCTGTTTTCAACTTCGGGTCGTGCCAGAGAGAAGCTGGAGACATTTGTGCGGCGGGCAAGGGATGCCGAATGGAACGAGGTTCTCAGCTTTCCTACGCGGAGCGCGGGCACGCTCTCTTCAAGCAAACGGAAGATCTTCGTCCATACGCTGCTTCACGGCATGCGTCACTGGGCGCAGCTCGCAACCTACCTACGCCAGCAAGGACACAAGCAGCCCTGGGCTCATGATTTTCTCTTGAGCGATGTGATTTGCTAGTGCAGCCGCTCGTTTCCATTACTAAATAGCTGCTGAACAGCAGCTCTCGGCCGCGTAAGTTCTGTAGTGCCCTGTAAACACCGCGCACCTAAGACACATCCAAGCCATTAGTTCCCGAGCACTGGGGACGTGGGTTACAGGAGGGTGCAATGGCAGATCCCCTGCATAACAGAGACTTTTCGGAAATGGGCACGCGCACCACTAAGCCGCTTGGCACCGGGCTCGAGGAGAATCACGCCGACACCGTGATCTATCAGCCTCCGCTGGATGATCCAATCCGCAAAGATAGAAATTATTCGTCAGCGCGGGCTGAAGCGGCTGGAAATCCGCGCCTGAATCGGACTGCGGAGCAGATTGGAACGGCACTGGGCAAAACAGTTTCGCAAGTGAAGCGAGCTCCCGAGACCGCTCGCCGGGGGCTTCACGTTGTCCGTAGCCGCGCACACGAAGCGCAGAGCAATGCTACTGACCAGCTCTCCAGCTCGGCCTCAACGCTGGCCGATACCGCCCAGCAGCGCGCGCGCGATTTCGCCAACACCGCACAACAGAAAACAAGAGAGCTGGCTGACACAACCAGCCGACGCGCCCGTGAACTCGCGGACGCCGCCGAAGTGCGTGGCCGGGCTTTGCTCGATAAGGCTGACGAACTGAGCGGCAGGGTCGCCGAACGTGGGAAGGAGCTGCGCAACCAGCTCGAAGCCCGCACGCAAGAGGCGCGCGCCCAGGCTCGTTTAAAAGCCCAAGAGGCTCGGCTGCGGAGCGAGCGCCTGATCCAAGAAAAACCATTACATGTGATTGGCGGGATCGCCGGTGCGGCATTTCTGCTGGGAGTTTCACTCCGGATTGTGAGGTCACGCAATGCAAGTCGTTACTGAAAACAATAGATCGATCGGACAAGTCGTTGCCGAGCTGAAGAGCGATGCCCGTGATTTCGTCTCCACGCGTCTACAGATGCTTTCACAGGAGATGAAAGAAAAGGTCGGCATCTGGAAAGTTGCGGTACCCATGCTCGCAGTCGCCGCGCTCGTGGGCGCGGTCGCATTCCTCGCGCTGACTTTTGCGTTTATCGCGTTCTTCGCAGGAGTGTTTTACGGCAGCCCGTATGCATGGTGCTACGGAGCCCTGATCGTCACGGCTGGATATTTCCTGATCGCGATCGGCCTGTTCTATCTAGGAAGACGCGAGCTTACTCAAGCCGGAGTGGCCCCTACGCGCACTCTGCGCGTTCTCAAAGAGGACCAGATCTGGATCCAGCACGAAGCGAGGTCACAGGCATGACACAACCACAACTTCCCGCAGAAATTTTGGAAAAGCGCGCTGCCGAACAGCGTCGTGCGCTCCACAACGGCGTCCAGCAGCTTCGCGCAGCGGTACGCCATGAAATCCGCGAGCGTACTGACGTTAAGCGGAACGTGCGACGACACTTCGCGCCAGTTGCGGGTGCGACCGCCGCAGTTGCGTTGGCTTTGGGATACGGGGCTGCCGGAATCTTTACGCGACACTGACACAAGCGGTAAGCCGCGGAAAACCGCAGATGGGCAATTGCAGTGCATTCTGTATGTGCGATGCCCAAGCCGCCGCTGGCTATTTCTGAGCCACTTCCGCTAATCGCGCCAGATAGCGGTCAATCGTTCGTGTATAACCGATCACAAATCGCGACACGAACCGAAACACCGGATTGTAGACCTCGCCATCTTCCGTGATCGTTACCAGACAACCGCCGTTCTTCTGCTCTATGCTCCATGTCCATTCCCCGCCAAAAGGCAAATTCTTGTCGGCAATCCTGCTCTTCAACAGCGTTGGCGGAGAGAACTCGACGCGTTCATAAGTGATCGTCTGCCCACGCTTGTCCGTCTCACGAGTGAAGTGTCGACCGTTTTTATCGACTACCGCATAACCTTTCAAGTCCGTTCGCCAGTCCTGTGGACCAGAAATCAACCTAAAAACCTGTTCAGGCGAAGCCTTGATGAACGCAGAGCGCGTCGCGGCGTGATGCTTCGGCAGAAGTGCACCGATCGCAACAACAATCGCAATCACAGCCGCAATGATTAGAACCACACTAAGCGCGATTTTCATTTTGCGGTCCTTCGTCTCCGCAATTGCTGTCGCTCCATCAAGTGTTCAGCTGCGTTGCCGAGCAGCTCGAGGCCGTGCAGCGCGGGCTCGCGATCGCTGGCGCTGAGGAATGAAAGCATCTTCTGCGCCAAATCGGGATCGAGCACTGAATTGTGGTCGCGTAAACGTGCTCCTGCCGATGTGAGTCGCACGCTCACCCTACGCCGATCATTACCGTCCCGCACTCGACGGGCATATCCGAAGTGCTCGAGTTTGCTGATCTGAATCGACATCGTCGATTCGGTCACGCTCAAGTGCCGAGCTAGCTCCGATATAGTGCGCGGGCGGTGCAGATCTAGATGCTCCAGAATGCCTGCCATACGCCCACTCAGCACGCGGCCACGGTCGTCGTCGCGTACATGCCGGCGATGACAAGCGAGGTAAATCTTCGGATACTCCCGAAAGAGGCGCTGCATATGGTTGCTCAACATAGCAGGAGCATGACGGAGGTGCTTTGATTCGTCAAAGCAATACCTGGCCAGCAATTCCGCGGGGACACCATTCCCTTGATCTTAAGATAGCCAGCGCCTACAGCTGCAAGGCATGCTGCGCCGTATTTATTGTGCTTATCCAGCGGACACAGCAAGGCGATGATACTCGGCATCCGCCTGCGGCGACATGAAGACCCATAGTGTGTAGACGCCGAGCGCAGTACCGAACGGAATACTGAACAATGCGATAAAGGCTAGCACTAACACGAGAGGACGAGCCCAGCTCTGGCGCTCAAGTAATCCGATGCCGGCGATGAGGCTGGCGCCGGCTTTGATCGCGATGAAGCACGCGATTCCGGCAAGGAGCGGATGAAGAAACGCGGGATGATCCTGGTTGAATCGCCCGAAGATCGTATTGGCGACAATGAAAAGCGCAAGAGCGCCGATGGCGTGCAACACCGCCTCCGCAATCCATAAGCTGCCCACGAGCCGATAATGCTGCTCCACGCGGCTAAGCATGTGCCTTCCCAAAATGGCATTGCCACATTTAGGACAAACGCTCTGATTGGGCGAAAGGGGACTTCCGCAGAAATTGCAGAACATAGCACGCCTCTGAGAGGGAATAACTTACTACAGCCTTCCCTCGGTTGGGAGGAAATACGAAAACCTCGGGATGAGAGTTCCCTGAAGGTTGAGTATCCTCAAGATACTTGAGAATCGGCTAGGGGGCTAAGCGCGAAACCTTCTGTATTTCGGACTGAAGAGCCATGATGGTAGGTGCATCGGGAGCCCTCCCGTGGCCGCGCCAAAGAATATTCGCGTGTGAGTCGGTTAGAAGTACGTAAGCTGCATCCGAATCGGAGAAGTCGGACAACTTCTTCCAGGTTTCTTCGTCGTGCTCTAGAACTACAAATCTTTCCTGTTCCGATTTGGGAGTGCCGCTGCGCATACCATGCTTGATCATGCCACGCATCAACTTGGGCGCGTCCTGGAGGACGGCGATGCTGTAAATTGGCGCGGCGGAGTTCTCACCAATCTGTTTGCGCAGTTCTTTACCCCAGCGCCCCGCAGAATCGCCGCCCGCACGGCTGAATCCGATAATGATCAATGCGGGATGACGTGCGAACGCGTCAGGAAGAACGATCTTCTTACCCGTCAATGTCTCGGCTTCAGTATGCGGGATTGTTTGTGCGCACAAAGTCCCGGCAAGTGCAATCATGGCCAGCACAGTTGCGACCCGCATTTGCTTCCTGTCCTCTGTGACTCTGTGGTGGGGCTATTTACTCAGCGTCTCGACTACGCGATCAAAGTCTTCCAGCGAAGCATAGTCGATCACGATCTTGCCCTTCCCCTTATTGTCACGAATCGTGACACGAACTCCGAGCGCACGCTGCATCTCTTCTTCCGCCGCGCGAACATTAGGATCTACCGCGCGCTTCGGCTTTGCCTCCAGCTGCTTCGCATCACCAGGAGCAAGCATGCGATGAACCATATCTTCGGTTTGGCGAACAGAAAGCGCAAGCTGGCGTACCTTGTGCGCGGCCGAGGTGATCGCCTCCGGATCGTCGAGTGCGAGCAAGGCTTTAGCATGCCCAGCGGTTAGTTCGCCGTTCTCGATTGAGTGCTGAACTATTTCGGGAAGTCGGAGCAAGCGGAGCAGGTTGGCGATTGATGCGCGTTCCCGTCCCGTCCGCTGCGACATCTGCTCCTGCGTTAGATTGAACTCCCGCGCCAAGCGCTCGAAGGCACGCGCTTCTTCAATGGCATTTAACCCTTCGCGCTGCAGGTTCTCGACGATGGTCATTTCCATCGCCTGTTCGTTTGATACCTGCTTCACGACTGCAGGTATGAACTCGCGGCCGAGCTTCTGGCAGGCACGCCATCGCCGTTCGCCGGCGATGAGCTGGAAGCGTCCATTTACCGGGCGGACGACGATCGGCTGCACGATTCCGTTCGATTGGATCGAAGCTGCGAGTTCGTTTAGCGCCGGTTCATCGAAGTTGGTTCGCGTTTGATATGGGTTCGGATCGATCTCGCTGATCGGCAGATCACGAACCGCATTCGGCGGAAGCGCAGCCGAGATGGTGGTTTCAGCAGGACGGGTGGAAGGAAGCAGGGATTCCAGTCCGCGTCCGAGGGCTTTGCGTGGTCCGGATTGGGTTGTTGTAACCGTCATTGCGTCTCTAACGTTGTTGGAATTGAATGATCCATTTACGATCTACTTTCCCCAAGTTTCCAAAGATACTGTCATCCTGACAGTTTGAAACGGGCAATCGGTTCTACGCGATTCCCCAGCGCCTTGCTGCCACTCAGCAGCCGTAAAATCCGGCTGTTGGACGCACCGTAGGTCCCGTTGTTCCACGTGGAACATTTTGGCTGTAGAGCTCGCTGGCCGACAGCCGAAGGCTTCGTTCACGCTGTCAACTCCGCTGCTGCCGGCTGGTTAGCCGCCATAATTTTGCCCATCAGCTCTTTCGCGAGCCTGATATAACTCTCTGCTCCTTTCGAGCGCACGTCGTAAAGCAGCGCGGGCTTTCCATAGCTTGGTGCCTCGGCCAAGCGGACATTGCGTGGAATGGTTGTCGCGCAGAGTTTCTCGCCGAAGAACTCGCGCAGATTGCCGGCAACCTGTTGAGCCAAATTCGTGCGCTCGTCCCACATCGTCAAAACCACGCCTTCGAGTTCCAAGCTCGGATTGAAGCTCTGGCGGATGCGTTCCATGGTGTCGAGCAGTTCGCTGATACCTTCCAGCGCGAAGTACTCGGCTTGCATGGGGATCAGGACCGAATCGGCGGCTACTAGCGCGTTTAGCGTGAGCAAATCCAAGGCTGGCGGACAATCCAGGACTATGAAATCGAAATCACCTCGGATTTGTTCAAGAGCAGTCCGCAGCCGGAACTCGCGGTTCCCGGCATTAACCAGCTCGATATTGGCCCCGATCAGGTGCTTGTGTGCTGGGAGGACGCTCAGCCCTTCGAGTTCCGTCGGTAGGACAGCTTCGCGAGCGCCGGAGTCGCCCATGAGCACGTGATAGATGCTGACGCGATTCGGATCGCGCTGGAGTCCAAGTCCGCTGGTGGAATTCGACTGCGGGTCGCAGTCCACGAGGAGAACCCTCACTTCGGCTGCGGCCAGCGAGGCAGCCAAGTTAATGGCCGTGGTCGTCTTCCCAACGCCACCTTTCTGATTTGCAATCGCGATGGTTCTCGCCACGTTGGTCCTCAACTCTGAGACGCTAACTGCTTGTCTTTTCGAACGGCAACGCCCGATTTCGGTGCAGCCGCGTGGATAAGTAGGCTGTTCCACGTGGAACAATTCCGCTAAGGCGTCGATTATCAGTGGGGAACGCTCGATAGAGAAGCGTGGAAATCGATGTGGAGAAAAGGGTTGCTGGATGTAGCCAGCGTTGAAGAATGCAATGTTCCACGTGGAACATTATCGGAAATTAATGATTCGCTGGGCCACCGAACCATGTTTACCACCTTGATTCCTCCCCGCGATGATGGACAGAACCGCCACGTCGGTGTGCGTGCTGCGGTGAATAGCAGCCGAATGCGGCATGAGTCCGGATAGGAGTTGGGTCCGGGTGACGCATGACAGAACCGCCGGCATTAGCCGGTGGGTCGGAGATTGGCCGAAGGCCAGCTCCGAGTCCGATCACCCGGTACGCAGTCACGAGTAGCGCAGCCGCAAAACACGCGGCTGCCCCATCGGTTAGGAACCCAGCAATCGCAAAATCGGCGCTTGCCGGGGACCCCGCCCACGGGCGGCGGTTCTGTCGCGTCTGGGTGTCCCACTGGGCAGACCGGTAGTCCCCTTGTGATTCCTGGATTGGGAATTGAGTGATTAGGGTTGGCTTACTCCCACCAACAGCACGCGCTCGCGAGACTCTGGAATCATGACAGGTTCTTTCCAGGCCAACGTCGGCAACCTTGAGCGGGCAATCTGCGCTTGCGCGGCTCCGATCAGAAGCGCGAGCTCGCCATGAGCTTCGAGCAGAGATGCAGCGATAGGCAGAACCCACTCGAATTTCTCTACTGCTCGCATTGTCACAATTTGTGACTTGCTTGATACTTCTTCCGCGCGTCCAGCATAAACATTGGCGTTGCCGATCTGCGCGCTCCGGATTACTTCGCGCAGGAATGTGACTTTCTTTTGCTGGGACTCGATGAGCGTGACCTGGATCTCCGGCCGCAAGACTGCGATCGGTAAGCCTGGGAATCCGGCACCGGAGCCCAGGTCCGCCAGACGCACATTAGGTTTTAGGTCGAGCTGAGCGCCGGTGAACAGCGATTCGGCGAAGTGTCGGCGCACGATCTCTTGTGGATCACGTATTGCTGTGAGGCTGATCTTCGCGTTCCATTTCAGCAGCAGCTCGAAATAAGTCTGGAGCTGGCGGAGTTGGTCCGCGGACAAAGAGTCTGTTAGGTACGGCGCGAGTAGCGGCTCCAGATCGATCATCGATCAAGATGGTACAGGGGCCGAGCTGCGCGCGGTTTTCGGGGTGCTGACGAGATACAACCCAAGGTTTGCGTAAAAAGACGAACACCCGGCGGGGAGCGGCCGCAGGTCCTCGACTAAGTACTGGAACCTACAAGCGCAGTTCCTGGCGAGCGCGTTCGGCGATGGCCGCCATTTCCGAAACGGGAGCTACTTGAATTGCACTTCGTCTCAAACTCTCGATCGCGAACTGCACCGCGTCGTCTTCGCGATCGAGCTGTTCATCGACAATGGCGGTCAAGTCTGCCTTCGCATTCTCGACACGTGCGATGCCTTCAACTAACGCCGGATAGCTGAAGGCCAGAACCTTGGCGCTATCGGGATCGCTGCGTAGGGAGACTCCATGAAAGAAGCGAATCACGCCATTGGGCCGATAGCCGCAATCGATGCGCAGCGAGTCGCCGGGATGCGTGTATTTCGACGCACGGATATTCTTCGTGAGCGACTCCCACACTCCTGCCGCTTCGAAGGCTTCGCGCATTTGCGAGACGATGCGCTGGCGGGCTCCGAGGCGTGATTCCCGTTTTGGCACAGGACGCTCGAGATAGGTTCTTGCCAGCCGTTGCAGGTCCTGCTCCGGAGAATCCGATAAAAGTGCGTGCGAGTTGGACAATTGCAGTCCTGTAGAAAGTGTTTCCTGCAGACGATGCATCGTTTGCTTGCGCAACTCCGGTGTGCGTATCTGATCGCGGAGATCGCTTTCAAGAGTTTCGAGAACATCGATATCTGCCTGGGGATCGAGGCAGCGTACGCGGCTCCAGTCGCGCGTGAAGCGTACTCCAGCGTAGTCGTCCTCGCGTCCGAGGAGAAGCACGCCGATGTTGACGAACTCGTTCTTGAACGGGTCAGGAACATAGCGCATCAACACAAAGTCGCAGGGCTTGGACATCGTTAATTCATGCCTCGAAAAACCGGGGCGAGGGCGCCCGGTTCCGCTCGGATATTAGCTTACGCCCACTGTGCGGCGCCGAATGCTTTTTGTATGCACGCGTAGCGGGCCGCGCCTAGCAAGCCCGCATCATCATTCAGCACAATTCTCACCGGCATGTCTTGAAGTAAAGAACGCATCCGACCTTTGTCGAAAAAAGCGTCCAGGAACTCTGGGCTTTTCATAAGCGGAATATTCTTTGCGGCGATGCTTCCGCCGATGTAAATGCCTCCCAGAGACATGAACTTTAGCGCGCAGTTTCCTGCTTCGGCGCCGTAAACACTTACAAAGATCGACATAACCTCCGCACAGATTGAGGCTTTCTTTTCCAATGCCAGTTGCGAGATCAGTGCCGGCGGGTCTTTCGTGGATGCCATTTGTTCTCGCAGCCAGGGAGGCTCCTCGGCTCGCCTGGTATCGCGCAGAAAGTCATAGACATTTTTGATACCGCCGCCGGAGAGTACGCGCTCATAGCTGACGCTGTTGTATCTACTCAGCAGATACTTCAGCAGTTCGATCTGCAGTTCGTTGCGCGGTGCAAAGTCGGAGTGCCCTCCTTCGCAGGCAAACGGATGCTGGCGGAATCCATCCCATAACAGGCCAGCCTCCCCCAGCCCGGTGCTGGCGGAAATCACGGCAGTGTTTCCTTCCGCATCCTCGGCTCCCGGATGTAGAGTGATGAAGTCCTTCGATTCGAGCGAATCGAGACCGTAGGCATAGGCTTCGAGATCGTTGATCAAGCCAACGTTTCTGAGATTGAGCTGGCGCATCAATTCGCGCGAATCGATAGTCCATGGCAGATTGGATATCTTGCTCTTGCCTCCACGTACCGGACCAGCCACGGCAAAGCAGGCGCTTTGTGCAGGAATGCCTTCGCTGCGAATAAATTCCCCGGCGATCTGCGCGAGACCGCTGTATTCTTGGCTCTCATAGATCTTCTCGACGACAAGCGGAAACTTGTTGCCTTCGGCTTGGAATGCGGCGACGCGGCTGTGCGTGGCACCGATATCTCCGGCTAGGATCATCATGGTATGTCCCTCCATTTGCGGCCGTCGCGCGCGAGCAGGTCGTCGGATTCTTTCGGTCCCCAGGTACCCGCCGCATAGTTGGGAAACTTGCGAGAGGGCACGGCGCGCCACACGTCGAGTACGGGATCCACGACGCTCCATCCGGCTTCTACCATGTCGGCGCGCTGAAAAAGCGTGGGGTCGCCGATCATGCAGTCGTAGAGCAGAACTTCGTATCCCGTTTTGGGCTCGGCTTTGAAGTATTGGGCGTATTCGCAGCTCATATCGACCGAGCCGACGCGAACCGTCGAGCCGGGGATCTTGGCCCCGAAGCTGAGCATCATCCCCTCTTCCGGCTGGATTTGGATCACGAGCTGATTGGTGCGCAGCTGATGTCCGGCGGTGTGCTGGAATATCTGCAGTGGCGTGCGCTTGAACTGGATCGTGATTTCCGTGTGCCGTCGGGTAAGGCGCTTGCCTGTGCGCACGTAGAACGGAACGCCGGCCCAGCGCCAGTTGTCGATTTCGAGCTTCATGGCAACGAAGGTTTCTGTGCGCGACTCAGGAGCAACGCCTGGTTCTCGGCGATAGGCGGGCACGGTCGCGCCGTCGATCAGTCCTTCTCCGTATTGTCCGCGAACGCTGTCGTGTAGGACGTCATCGGGATTGAAAGGCTTCATTGCATGCAGGACCTTTGCCTGCTCGTCGCGCACAGCTTCGGACCTGAACGATGCCGGCGGCTCCATCGCCGTGAGGCTGATGAGTTGCATGATGTGGTTCGGAACCATGTCGCGCATGGTGCCGACGTTGTCGAAATATCCGCCGCGCCGCTCCACACCGACGGTTTCGGCATTCGTGATCTGCACGTGATCGATGTAGCGATCGTTCCACAGTGGCTCGAAGATGCTGTTACTGAAGCGAAAGACGAGCAGGTTCTGAACTGTTTCTTTGCCGAGGTAATGATCGATGCGATAAATCTGGTCTTCGGCAAGAACCGCCTGAATCTGCGCGTTCAGAGTCTTGGCGGATTCGAGGTCGTGACCAAAAGGCTTCTCGATAATTACGCGCCGCCAGCGGCCGTTTTCTTCGCGAGCGAGGTTATGCCTCCCTAATTGCTCAACGATCTGCGCGAAGAACTTCGGCGCAGTCGCAAGATAAAACAAGTAGTTGCCTCTGGTTCCATATTGGGAATCGCATTGATTCAGCCGTTCGGTCAGGCAGGCATACGTGGCTTCGTCGCCGAAATCACCGCGTTCGTAATACAGCCGGTCGCAAAACCACCGCCACGCATCGCCGCCATGATTTTCCTGTTCCACGAATTGCGTCACTTGCTGACGAAAGGAGTCGCCGCTTAGATCGTCTACCGATACACCAACCACGGCAAAGTTGTCCGGCAGCAGCTTGTCTTTCGCGAGATTGAAGAGTGCGGGAACGAGCTTCCGTTTGGTGAGATCGCCTGCTGCTCCAAAGACGACCATTACGCATGGCCCGGCGGGCTTGTCGGTCGGATTGAACTCCTCTTCGAGGTTAACTGCTGCCGCACTTGCCATGTGACCTCGTCACAAACAGGGAGAGCATTGTAGGATGCGGCACCCACGTCTGACTACTTCCGAATAGCTACGGTAGAATTGTCGCGACTGCAGTCGTTCCACTCTTTGCATACGAGTTCAGGCATTGGACTGGCACAGCCGTCGCATCTCAGAGATCCTTGAGCGCGCTCTTCTTGAAGACCGGGCGACGCGCGACGCCACGACTCAGGCATGTATCGATCCGCGCATGCGCGCAACCGCCACGATCCACGCCAAGCAGGCGTGCATTCTGTCGGGTCTGGGTGCGGTGAATCGCATTCTTGAAATCTACAGCAATCTCGATAAGTCGGTCATTGGGCATCACGAAGTCATCAGCCATCCTGAGGTGTTCGATGGTGTTCGTCTCCACGATCGTCAGGCAGTCGCTGTGATTCGCCACAATGCGCGCGTGATTCTTTCGTGCGAGCGCGTGATCCTGAATCTCCTGCAACGGATGAGCGGCATAGCTACCACTACGCGCCGATATGTTGATGTAATCGGCGGAACGAAGGCGCGGATTCTCGATACTCGGAAGACCGTTCCGGGAATGCGTCTCCTGGACAAGTATGCCGTGCGCTGCGGCGGTGGACACAATCATCGTCTCGATCTTTCTGACGGCGTCCTGATCAAGAACAATCACATCTCTCTCGGAGGCGGGATTGCGCAGGTTTTAAAGAAAGCGCATGACGCCCGCATGGGCACTCAGCCAATCGAGATCGAAGTTCGCACATTCGAAGAGCTCGAAGAAGCGCTCGCGAACGGTGCTGAAGCGATCCTGCTCGACAACATGGATCCTGCAACCGTGCGCCAAGCCGTGGAACGGGTTGCGAATCATACGCGCCGTATTCCACTGGAGGCTTCTGGAGGAATGAACCTGCAGAACATTCGCAGCTACGCTGAAACCGGCGTTGACTACATCTCGGTCGGCGCGCTCACGCACTCGCCGCAAGCTGTGGACATGAGTATGAAGATCACTCCTGCTCTGTTTTAACTGAATCCTCGACGTAATCTTGGAGGTAGATTGCGAATGGCCAGCTTCCAGAGCGTCGAGCTTTCGAACGTCTTTCGCGAGTCCCAGCGGCAAGAGCGCGGGTGCCCACTGCATCCGTTCTCACGCTTGCTCCCAAATGAAAAAGGCCTTCGTAGGCACGAAGGCCGCAAATCAGTTTGCCTAAAGCAGCAGTTATTTCTTCTTTGCTGCTTTCTTCTTTGTGGCCTTCTTTTTCATCGGCATAGTTAAGTTCCTCCTTGTGGAACGTTCTCCCTTGGTTTTCGGAGAGCTACAATAGCTACTCCGCTTATTGCGTATACTGCCTTGCTACCACAAGATATTGGGCTCATATTTGCTCAGTGTCAAGAAATTTGTGGATTCCGGCGCTTCTATAATCGGCGCTTCGATTGATGACTGATCCGGTTGAACTCGAAATTTTCCGCGAGCTTTTCCATTCGATAGCTGAAGAAATGGGGGCGTCGCTACGTCGCAGCGCGTTCTCGCCCAACATCCGCGAACGACGCGATTACTCGTGTGCCCTATTCGATGGCAGCGCGGAGGTGATTGCCATGGGCGATCACATGCCGGTGCATCTCGGCTCGATGCCGATGTCGGTGCGGGCTGCGATTGCTCGTTTAGAACTTGGGCCGGGCGATGTCGCGATGCTCAATGATCCGTTCGCTGGCGGAACGCATCTTCCCGACATCACCCTGGTTGCCCCAGTGTTTATCGAACAGAAGAAAACTGGCAAGAAGAACGGGACCGAGAAACACGAGAAGCAGCCCGATTTCTACGTATCCTCGCGCGCTCATCATGCCGATGTCGGCGGTGCTGCTGCTGGATCGATGGGACTCTCGCGCGACATATATCAAGAGGGGTTACGCATTCCTCCCGTTCTTCTCGTGCGCGCAGGAGTTACGCAACGCGATGTTTCGAATATCGTGTTAGCAAATGTGCGTACGCCCGAAGAGCGCGAGGGCGACCTCGGCGCGCAGATTGCGTCCTGCTACACCGGCGCGCGGCGTCTTGCGGAACTGTGCGACCGCTACACCCTGCCGCGTGTGCTGCGTGCCGCCGAGGAACTGCAGACGTACGCCGAACAAATGACGCGCGCGTTGCTCGCGAGTCTTCCAGCCGGCGAATACGAAGCAGAAGACTTCCTCGACAGCGATGGCATTTCCGAGCGGCCCGTGCGAGTTGCGGTGAAGATTCGCATCGCGGAGAAGAGGAAGTCAGGCAGTGAGCCTATCGTCACTATTGACTTCAGCGGCTCCGATCCGCAGGTTGAAGGCAGCGTGAATGCGGTCGAGGCAATTACCTTTTCCGCGTGCTTCTATGTTTTCCGATGTCTGCTTGCGGAAGATGTCCCGGCTGCAGCCGGCATCATGCGGCCTGTGCGAGTGATCGCTCCAGAGGGAACCGTTGTGAATGCGCGTCGACCCGCGGCGGTAGCAGGCGGAAACGTCGAGATGTCGCAACGCATTGTGGACACGCTTTTGCGCGCGCTAGCGAAGGCAGCTCCCGATCGCATTCCCGCCGCGTCTTCTGGAACGATGAACAATCTCACCATTGGCGGACTCTTTCCCAAAGATTACCCGCGTGCGGGCGAGCCATTCGCGTATTACGAGACCATAGCCGGCGGAATGGGGGCGCGTCCAACGCAGGACGGCATCTCCGGCGTCCACACCCATATGACGAATTCCCTCAATACGCCCGGAGAGGCTCTGGAGTATGCGTATCCATTTCGCGTGACTCGCTATTCCTTGCGGCCGAATAGCGGCGGACCGGGAAAGCATCGCGGAGGCGATGGGATCGTGCGCGAATTAGAGCTGCTCTGCGATGCTGACGTAACTCTGCTCGCCGACCGCCGCAAGCACGGTCCCTATGGTCTTCACGGCGGCGGCGACGCAGTTCCCGGCCGCAACGTTGTCATTCGGCAAGACGGCTCCGAACACGCGATTCCCGAAAAGGGAAGCACTCGGCTCAAGCGGGGAGAGCGAATTCGCATTGAATCACCTGGAGGCGGGGGATGGGGAGCACCATCTTGAGTGACGCGCTACAAGCAAACAGATACCAGCTCGCAATCCTGAAAGCTAATGCCCGCCAAGGCCTGCGCGGCCAGTCTTGACGCGTTCCCTTCATCTATAATTCGCGGTTCGCCCTTGCGGCCTCTGTCGTGAGTTTGGCGGAGACTTCGTCGCCTTCATTTGTTGCGCTGGCATCGCGCAGGATCATCGTTCATGGCCATGAGAGTAAGAAAGGCAGTTTTTCCCGCCGCGGGACTCGGCACTCGTTTCCTGCCTGCCACCAAGGCTCAGCCCAAGGAAATGCTGCCGATTGTCGATAAACCGATCATTCAATACGGAGTGGAAGAGGCGCTCGCCGCCGGTTGCGATCAAATCATCATCGTTACGGGACGAGGCAAGAGCGCAATCGAAGATCACTTCGACGTGAGCTACGAGCTCGAGAAAATGCTCGAAGAGCGTAAGAAGACCGAGCTGCTCACAATAGTGCGTCAGATCTCGGACATGATCCACGTTGCTTACGTCCGCCAGAAAGAAGCGATGGGACTCGGACACGCAGTGCTAATGGCGCGCGAGCTGGTGGGTAATGAGCCATTCGCGGTTTTGTTGGCCGACGACGTCATTGACGCGAATCCGCCTTGTCTCAAGCAAATGATCGATCAGTTCAACCAAACGCAATCGAGCATCATAGCAACGCAACAAGTCGAAGGCCAGGCAATATCGGCCTATGGAGTCCTAGACGCGCTACCCGTGAGCGGCAATGAGAGACTCTACGAGGTGCACAACATGGTCGAAAAGCCGAGGCTCGAAGAAGCACCATCCAACCTCGCAATTATTGGCCGCTATATTCTGACGCCAAGAGTTTTCGAGGTCCTTGATCGCACTCCCTTGGGTACCGGGGGAGAACTACAGCTCACGGACGGAATGCGTCTGCTGCTCAAGGAAGAAAAGATCTTTGGCTATCGCTATGAGGGCAAGCGCCACGACGCCGGCGACAAACTTGGCTTTCTGAAAGCGACAGTCGAGTTTGCCCTCAAGCGTCAGGAATTGGGACCGCAGTTTCGGGAATATCTTAAAGGCCTTCAGCTGTAAGCTACAGTCCTGGCTATAGAATCGAGGCGTAAAAACAGAAAAGGCGGCTAAAAAGCCGCCTTCAGCCATAAATCTCGAGTCTGAATCTTATACGTTGCCTTCTGTACCGGTTGCCTGCTGCACGCGTCCCATCACGTTTTCGGCCTGGCCACGAATCGTGCTGATACCGGAGCGCACACGCTCCTTGCCCTGGTCGATCATTTCACGTGCACTGTCAGAGAAATCGCTGGCGCGATCCACTAGATTGTTACGAGTCTCTTCGCCGCTCATCGGGGCGAACAACACTCCCAAGCCCACTCCAATTCCGAGTCCAATCAGAAAACCTTTCATGCAAAGTCCTCCAGCTAAATTTTACGGGGTTCTTCCTACCACTGGCCGCCTTTTTAGAGATGCCGTCTTTCTCAGAGAGTTTGCCGCAAAGAAGCGCGGAGGCGTTGATGCACCCGAAATTAGATCCTTATGACAAATACTGGCACTTCCAAAGAGTTGGACTGATCTCTTGAGGCTGCGCGTCCAGAGTGGAGACGCGGGGCATTTAGGGGGTCTGACTTTCACCCAGTGTCTCAAAACGCGAAACAATATTTACTCCCCATGTATTATGGCGCAGTTTGGCGCATGCATCCGGGAGCCGATTCCATTTTCCGTCAAAAGCACACTCAATCCCTGTAAGTATATGCAAACATTATGCCGATGGCATCTGTCAGAGCTGTCGGTCGCAGAAGCGTGTCGCTGCGCTAGTGCCATTCCACGCCATTGCTAATGCAAGTACCTGAATTTCACTACAATTGTGGCTGTTCCACGCGTCACTCGGTTTTATCTCTATAAACCCCCAGAGGAGAACAAAGTGAAGAAGCTACTAACGATGGCATTTGCACTAGCGTTGATGGGTTCGATGAGCTTTGCGCAGTCGAGTAGTGGTGATCAGTCCAGCAGCAGCGGACAGACCGCGACTTCAGGACAGAGCAGCACATCGGGCGATCAGAGCAGCACCACAACAACCACCACCAAGAAGCATCATGCCAAGAAGCACAAAAAGAGCAAAGGGACCTCGACTGACAGCACAAGCAATCCCAGTGACTCCAGCGGCTCGACCAGCAACCCGAAATAGCAAGTTCCATTGAACGAACGAGCCTCCCGTTTTGGGAGGCTTTGTTTTTATCGTCTCGAGCCGGCATTCAGCATTTGGCTAACCAGTAGCGCTTGTGCTTTCGTAGAGCCGAGTCACCTAGCTACTCTCGGTTTTCACAACCCACAGGAGTGCTTACAGCAGGATGCGGAAAAATCCTTTGCGATGTCCTCTGATATCCTTTGCCTTCAATGCGCCGGAAATCTCGCACTGGTTTCTTCGTTCTTCTTTTTTTAATTCAATTTGGATATTTGGCTGGTGCGCAGAGTGCTGAGCAGCGCACTGCACGCTACCTCGAATCCATTCGTAATAGCCCGCCTCTGCTTGAGGCTTTTCTACGCGAAATGCCAAAAGGTGGCGATCTGCACAATCACTTGAGCGGCGCGATTTACGCGGAGAGCTACCTTCAATTTGCCATTCGTGATGGCCTTTGCATCGATCAAAAAGCCTTGGCGTTTGCTGCCGCGCCGTGTGACGAAGCTCATAACACCGTGCCCGCGGAAAGTGCGCTCGCGAACCCGTTTCTATATCGCGTGCTGATCGATGCGCTCTCGATGCGCGACTTTCGTCCGTATTCTCAGCCAGGTATTTCCGAATCCGGAGAGGACCATTTCTTCGCCACATTCGGGCGCTTCGGTTTGGTCTCACGAGCACACACTGGTGAAATGCTCGCAGAGGTCGCGTCGCGCGCCGGGCGACAGAATGAGTCCTACCTGGAACTGACGCTTGGGCTAGATCGCACGTCAGCGCAGCTCGCTTCCAAGATCGGATGGACGGAAGATTTCGATCAAATGCGGCAGAAGCTTACGGATGCAGGAATCGACGAAGCTGTCGGCGAGGTCAGAAAGAAGTTAGACGAAGCAGAAGCTCAGAAGGACCGCCTGCTTTCCTGCGGTGACTCCTTGCACGCCGATCCAGGCTGCAAGGTTACGATCCGATACATCTACGAGGTCTATCGCGGAACGCCAAAGGAGCAGGTCTTTGCTGAGGTCATGTCAGGGTTCGCGCTTGCGAAGGCCGATCGTCGCTATGTAGCCGTGAACCCGGTCATGCCGGAAGACGGCTACACCTCGATGCACGACTATGACCTGCACCTGCGCATGTTCGCGTACTTTCACAAGCTGTATCCAGACGTTCATCTCACCGAGCACGCGGGTGAACTCGCCGCTGGGCTTGTGCCGCCTTCCGGATTGCGCTCGCATATCCGCGATGCTGTCGACATCGGAGATGCAGAGCGCATCGGCCACGGCGTGGATGTGATGGAAGAAGATCGACCGATTGAGTTATTACAGGAAATGGCGCGAAAGAAGATCGCGGTCGAAATCTGCCTGACGAGCAATGATCTGATTCTTGGGGTGAAAGGCGACCACCACCCCTTTCCCGTATACCGAAAATATGGCGTTCCAGTCGTGATCGCAACGGATGACGAAGGCGTCTCCCGCTCCGACATGACGCACGAGTATGTGCGCGCGGTCGAGAGCTATCCATTGAGCTATACCGATTTGAAAAGGATTGTCCGCGATTCTTTGCAGTACAGCTTTGCTGAGCCCACAATGAAGAGCAGCCTCCTCGCTGATCTGCAAGCGCGATTCTCCAGATTTGAAAACCAGACAAGATAACTACACTCGTTCAACAGTTTCGCCAGTATCGTACTGGGGAGCTTTGTCTCTGTTCTCTTCTTTGCGGTAGAGGACGCGAAGAGTGATCGGCGCAAAAATCGTCGTCGCCGCGGTCATGAAGACGACGATGGCATAGGCTGCGTCGGAGATCATCTTCATCTGCAGCCCCAGCAATGCGACGATCAGTCCGACTTCGCCGCGTGGCGTCATCCCAACTCCGACTTTCAGCGCGGTATCCCACCCTTCACGCAATACCGGGAGTCCGCACCCGACTAGTTTGGAGACAATCGCAAGAACGGAGATCACTCCGGCGGCAATGAGAAGGGAGCCGTTGAATACACTGAGGTTCAGCTTCGCTCCCATGATGAAGAAGAAGAATGGAGCAAGAAACTCGTTGATTCCGGCGACGCGCGGGGTCAGGTTCCATTCCGGAGCGTACTCGGCGAATGCCAGTCCCGCGAAGAACGCTCCAATGATCGCTGCCATCCCGATCTTCTCTGCGCCGACGGAGAGGGCTAAGCAGATTGCCAACGCGAGCACGAGCGGAGCGTTGTGCGTCTCCATACGTTCCAATCCGGGACGCATGCGTTGAATCACCCGCGGAGCGAAAAAGATCATAGCCAGTGCGAAGCCCACGGCTTCTACCAGCAGCAGCGATAGTTGGATCCACGCAATCTCTCCCGAAGAGACCAACCCCACCACGACGGCGAGGAGCACCATGCCCAGAATGTCGTCGAACACGGCCGCGCCGAGAATGATCTTCGCCGGCCGAGTCTGCATTACACCGAGGTCTTCGAGCACGCGCGCAGTGATTCCCACGCTGGTAGCCACCATTGCCGCCGCGATAAACGCTGCTTCGTGCGTGGGATGATGACGGACCAGCAGGTAGATGAACCCCATCAGAAATGGCAGCGCCATCCCCGCCGTTGCTACGCCCAGCGCCGAAGCTCCAATTTTTATGAGCTCCTTGGGTCGCGTCTCCAGGCCCACAGTGAACAGCAAAAAGATGGCACCCAACTCGCCGATGGAAGTCGTGGCGTCTGTAGGGATGACGAACGCAGTGAGGTAAGGACCAAGCACGACGCCGGAGAGAATTTCTCCCAGCACCGCTGGCAACGAGAGCTGCTCAAAAAGTTCGCCGAAGATCTTCGCCCAGAGGAAGATCACCAGGAGCTGCAGCAGAAATGGGTCGGCGCCGTGCGTCATGCCGATTACTCATTGTCTAGGGGAACTAAGCTGCGCGCCACTGAAATCCAGAGTAGCTGGATTCCGGCAGCTGAACTGCCAACAGCTTACGCGAAGTCAGCGCCTAAGCACCGAGCAAGTTTCGATGTGGAAAGTTTGCGGAAACAAGTCAATCAGATGCATTTGCACAACGGCGTACCCGCTCGAGATGAGTTGCTTCAGATCTCGCGCCAAGGTTGCTGGATCACAGGAAACGTAAACCACTTCTTTCGCCGCTAACCTCACGATCTCGCGGCATACGACGCTGCCCAGCCCGCTGCGCGGAGGATCGGCAATGACGAGATCCGGGCGAAGCTTGCCCGCCGCACTCGTCAGGTACTTCTCAGTGCTTTGTGCTGAGACTTTCACGTTCGATGGTGCGCTCGCACGGAGATCTTCGACCGATACCTGTGACGATTCAATGGCAATCACCCGCTCAAAGCGCCGTGCCAGCGGAAGCGTGAAGAGCCCCACGCCGGAATACAGATCTAGCGCGAGATTTCCTTTGCGGTCATTCAGCGCCAGTTCAGCCATGGACCCGACGAGATAGCGGTTGGTCTGGAAGAACGCTCCAGCTGAAACGCGATAAGTCTCGCCGCCCGCCGCGTACTTCATTGCTGGCTCCCCGTGCAACACCTCTATCCCGCCGCTCGAATTGTGAAAAGCAACAATTCCGAACGTTTCTGGAATAGTGCTCGCGAAGGTTTCTGCAAACTGCTCAACTGGGCTCTTCTCGGCAGAGTCCCCAAGATACAGCTCAACCAGAATCGCGCTGTCGCCGTCGTTGACGAACAATTCGATTTCACTAACCTGTGGCGGAATTTTTTGTGTCTCCCCCATATTCCACAATTCCCCGACTGCACGGTTTATAAGAGGGGAGCTGATGGGGCATTCCCGAACCGGGAGGAGCTCGTGAGAGCTGTGGCGAAAGTAGCCGATCGCGAAGTCAGGATTTGTGCGCAAATGGAAACGAGTACGGTTGCGGTACTCAAGTGGCGGCGAAGCATGAGTCTGGATTTCGACCTTGAGCTCCAGCTTGGCAATGCGCCGAAATGCTTCTCTCAGTATCTCGGCTTTGAAACGAAGTTGGTCTTCATAGCCGATGTGCTGATAATGGCAGCCGCCGCATTCGCCGAAATACGGACACGGGGGAAGGCGGCGCAACATGGACGGTTCAAGAACGCGATTAAGTGTTGCGCGTCCAAACCCTGGCTTTTCCTCCACCACCGTGGCTTGGACACGCTCTCCGGGCAGCACATAAGGAACAAACAGCGTTTTCGCGCGCTCGCCAGAAATGACGCGGGCTAGCCCGTCGCCACCGTAAATAAGCTTTTCGATGGTAAGTTCCACGTGCGATCACATGTAAAAGAGACTGAGCCGCGGCAGCGAATAACGCTCCAGCAGTCTCTTATGCAGGAATTGCTTTTGGAGCTGATCGATCTGGGCGGCATTCATCTTGCCGCGATACGCTGCGATTTGGCGATCGGCTTCCGCGCGGATCGTGACCAGTTCGTCTTCTTTGGTTGAGCTCATCAGTGCAGCTTGAATCTTCTCCTCGAGCACTGTGAGTCGACGTTCGACATCTTCAAGGTGCAGCCGCTTGTTCGTGCTCTGCTTCAGATCATTGGCGATCTTGAGCATCGACTCTGCGGCCTCACGCACTACCTGCTCTGGTAGGCCTTGCAGCTTTGCACGGCCTAATAAAGCAGCATTCCTGGCAAGATAGGCGCTCACATCGCCAGCGGCTAGTCCGCTATCGCGCTCCGTTGCCTCGCGCTTGGAGCCAACTGCGGCTTCCTTCATGTCCTCCGCCGCGGCGAGAACCTCCTGCGAACAGAAAGCAAGACTATTCACCTTGCGCGTCTTTCTTGGCTTTCGATCATACGCGTCAAATGCAGCATCAATGCCGCGCAACACGGCTTCCAGCGGCACTGCAGCTTCTTTCCAGGTTTCGATCAAGGCCCAGTCAAGCGTGGATAGCAGCAGTAGCGTGCCTCGCCGTCGCTGAAAGTGCTCTTCGATCTCAGTGAAATAGTTGAAGTAGTTCAACTGTCTATTTCACCACGAGAGCAGTGGAGGCAACAGGACAGCCCCGCAAACATCGGTTGTGCAGTCGGAGCTTCCGAACACATGCCGCTTACTTGATACTTGACGCAGGTTCACGGCAACGTAAGCTTGCTGGCAAATGGGAAGATGTCTGCTGGTTGTTGCTGGGATAGCTCTTCTATTTTGCAGTCGGGTTCCTTCCGCAACGGCTCAGGGAGCTTTGGTTCTGGTGGGCTCAGGATCTACCGTTCCAGCGCCGCTAGTTTCGAAATGGACGGAAGCCTACAACCGGCGCACGCCAAACATTCAGATAAGATATGTCGCCAGCGGCACCGACGAGGGTATCACCGCGATTTCGCACGGCAGCGGAGACTTCGCTATGGGCGAG